>LICD01000125.1 GCA_001438145.1 OM182 bacterium BACL3 MAG-120619-bin3
TTCTTTCGAAGAAAGGCGCGATCAAGCCACACACCAAGTTTGAGGCAGAGGTTTACATCCTGTCGAAGGACGAGGGAGGCCGTCATACGCCATTCTTCAAGGGCTATCGTCCACAGTTCTATTTCCGTACCACTGACGTGACAGGCGCTTGTGAGCTTCCTGAGGGCGTTGAGATGGTGATGCCTGGTGACAATGTGAAGATGGAAGTCACGTTGATTGCACCAATCGCGATGGACGAAGGTCTCCGCTTTGCTATCCGTGAAGGCGGCCGCACAGTAGGCGCCGGCGTTGTAGCGAAGATATTCGAGTAAGCTTTAACGGGCTTTTCGCTAAGCCGAGACCTCCGGTAGGATGTCTCGGCTTAGTCGTCTTTATAGAGTTCGGACATAATAAACTCGGTGTTAGATTTTAGATTCTATTTGAATCTAAATTTGGATCTAACCAAATAGACGAGCAAAAGAGTTTAGGCCAGTAGCTCAATTGGCAGAGCAGCGGTCTCCAAAACCGCAGGTTGGGGGTTCGATTCCCTCCTGGCCTGCCACATAGTCGTTGGGTAATTGCTCAGCGAGTGGCGGGATTAATGCATCGGCTCCGTGCCGGTGACGGATGAGTCTAGGTGTATTCAGTGAATAGCTGGTCTAGGCCACCAAAATAAGAGAATAAGCGAGCACTATGTCAGAGAAAATTGAAGGCGCGAGCACTAAGTTAGATGGCCTTAAGTGGCTTGTCGTTGTGGCCATCACCGTCGCCGCGATCTACGCAAATTCTTATTTCGCGACGGAATCGTTATTGGTTCGCGTGGTCGGATTGATCATCGCCGCCGCTATCGCCGGCTGGATTGCGATCCAAACCGTGCGAGGACGTTCGTTCCTCGAGCTTTGCCTCGAGGCAAGGACCGAGATTCGCAAGGTTGTATGGCCAACTCGGCAAGAGACTACCCAAACCACCATTGTGGTATTGGTTGTTATCTTCATTGTCGCCATTATTTTATGGCTGCTTGATTGGGCGCTTAACAGCGCCGTCTCATCGATAATCGGATAGGGGCAACAATGGCTAAGCGTTGGTATGTAGTTCACGCCTTCTCCGGATATGAGAAGAAAGTAATGCTCTCGTTGCAAGAGCGTATTGCGTTACAGGGCATGGAAGACCTCTTCGATGAGGTGCTTGTCCCCACAGAAGAAGTGGTTGAGATGCGCGCGGGTCAAAAGCGCAAAAGCGAGCGCAAGTTCTTCCCTGGCTATGTGCTTGTGCATATGGAGCTCAACGACGATACGTGGCATCTGGTTAAAAACACGCCGCGCGTTATGGGTTTTATTGGCGGCACAGCAGACCGTCCTGCGGCCATTACGGCGAAAGAAGCCGACAAAATTCTACAGCGCATGGAAGCGAGCGAAGACATGCCTGCTCACAAGACTGTCTACGAGCCAGGCGAAATGGTTCGCGTGACAGACGGTCCTTTCAATGACTTTACAGGCACTGTAGAGGAAGTGAATTACGAGAAGAATAGACTGCGCGTAGCGGTGCTAATTTTCGGTAGGTCTACACCGGTCGAATTAGAGTTCGGTCAAGTAGAAAAGAGCTAGCCTTAGGCTCTAGGCCACTAGGTCTAAAAGTAAGCATAAATTTTTGGGCGAAAACCCAAAGTGAAGCGGTCTGGAGTCGTCAAAACGGCGCCTCCGGCCATAAAGACGAGCTCTATGTCATTTAGAGTACGCAGGGGAGTTGGCAAGGCTTCAGTTTTGATAAGCCCGCGTCAACGTCTGCACCCAAGGAGAGCAACATGGCTAAGAAAGTACTAGCTTATATCAAGCTACAAGTCGGGGCTGGCAAAGCTAACCCGAGCCCACCTGTTGGACCTGCTTTAGGTCAGCACGGTGTCAACATCATGGAATTCTGTAAGGCTTTTAATGCTGCAACACAAAGCTTAGAAGTGGGCTTGCCGATTCCAGTAGTGATCACGGTCTACTCTGACCGTAGCTTCACTTACATCATGAAAACTCCACCTGCCTCGGTATTGCTGCGTAAAATCGTCGGCATCACTAAGGGCAGTGGTCGTCCAAACACTGAGAAAGTTGGCACTGTCACTCGTGCACAACTCGAAGAAGTGGCGACTCAAAAGATGGCCGACTTAACAGCGGCTGATATGGACGCGGCAGTGCGTACATTGGCGGGCAGCGCGCGTAGCGCCGGCCTCATCGTCGAGGGAGTTTAGTAACATGGCTAAATTAAGCAAAAAGAAAAAGGCACTTGCTGCCAAAATCGAGCCAGGCAAAGCCTACTCGGTGGCTGATGCGGTCGCGATCCTCTCAGAATTCGCCACAGGCAAATTCAAAGAGTCGCTCGACGTCTCAGTTAATCTCGGCATCGACGCGCGTAAGTCGGACCAAGCCGTCCGTGGTTCAACTGTACTGCCCGCAGGCACTGGTAAAGAAGTGCGTGTCGCCGTTTTCGCTCAAGGCGAAAATGCAGAGAAGGCGAAAGCAGCTGGCGCAGACATCGTTGGTTTTGACGACCTAGCCGAAAGCATTCAGGCGGGTAACCTAGACTTCGACGTTGTGATTGCTACCCCTGACGCCATGCGCGTTGTTGGTAAGCTGGGCACCGTTCTTGGCCCGCGTGGCCTAATGCCTAACCCCAAGGTTGGCACGGTAACACCTGACGTTGAGACTGCGGTCAAGAACGCAAAAGGTGGCCAGGTTCGGTACCGCACAGACAAGAATGGAATCATCCACGGTGGTATTGGCAAGGTAGACTTCGACGTAGCTGCTGTTACGGCTAACCTCGAGGCACTGCTGCTAGACCTGAAGAAGTTTAAGCCTGCTTCTGCCAAGGGTGTCTACATTCGCAAGGTCACGTTGTCTTCGACAATGGGTCCTGGCCTGCAGATCGACCACTCGTCGCTCGCAATCTAAAGAAATCGCAGGCCGGTGCATCGCGCTGGCCGCAGCGCCGCTGACGCAAGTCTTGGTCAGCGACAAACTTTGGGGTTTTGTCAGTTCTCTGGCAGGGCCGTCAAAGACCGTAGGTGAAGTGTGGTTCTGCCAAGTAGGCAAAATCGCCTTCTTAATTTCCTACGCAGATGGTGAAACCCGATGTGAGTTTCGGTGTGCCCTGCACACCGCGGCTCGTATCTTACTCACCGAATGAAAGAGGGCAGTGGTTGAGGTTTTATAATTCTCTACTTACTGTTTTCGTCCAAAGCTCGAAAGAGCTTAAGGATTACTTGTCACGAAATCGCTAGTTATTTTTAGAGGGCTCGCTCGCTAAAGAAAGCTGTCGAAGACTGAGGGTGATCACAACAATATGGAGTTGAGATAGTGGCTATTAGATTGGAAGACAAGAAACAAATCGTTTCCGAAGTCAATCAAGCTGCTAGCAGTGCTTTGTCTGCAGTCCTCGCGGATTACCGCGGTGTGACTGTAAGTCAGATGACTGCGCTTCGTAAGAGTGCCCGAGAAAACAATGTCTATCTACGTGTTGTTCGCAACACGCTGCTTAAGAAAGCAGTAGAGGCGACAGAATTCGAGTGTATTCGAGAAGTGCTAGTTGGACCAACCATTCTCGCTTTTTCGCAGGACGACCCCGGAGCCGCCGCGCGCGTGCTAAAGGAGTTTGCGAAAGGGAATGCTAAGTTCGAAATCAGAGCATTGTCTGTTGGTGGTAAGTTATTAGACGCAAGTCAGATCGACGTGTTGGCAAAGTTGCCTACTCACGATCAGGCACTGTCTATCCTTATGAGCGTGATGTTGGCGCCTATAACGAAGCTTGCGAGAACCATGAAAGAGGTTCCCTCGAAGGTAACGCGTGGCGTTGCTGCGGTTCGAGACCAGAAGCAGGAAGCAGCCTAGTTTTTTCGTTGCTTAGGCAGCGAGACACAAAATTTATATTAATTATTTTATTAGGAGATAAGAGTCATGGCTCTATCTAAAGAAGACGTATTAGAAGCAATCGCCGAAATGTCAGTAATGGACATCGTTCAGCTAGTTGAAGCAATGGAAGAGAAGTTTGGCGTATCTGCAGCTGCTGCTGTAGCCGCTGCTCCTGCCGCTGCTGCAGGCGAAGCTGTTGTTGCTGAAGAGCAAACTGAGTTCGATATCGTTCTTACTGGCGCAGGCGAGAAGAAAGTAAACGTCATTAAAGCGGTTCGCAGCATTACAGGTCTTGGCCTGAAAGAAGCGAAAGAGCTTGTTGATGGCGCACCTTCAACATTGAAGGAAGCTGCACCTAAAGGCGAAGCTGAAGAAGCTAAGAAAGCTCTCGAAGAGGCTGGCGCCACAGTTGAGCTTAAGTAATCTGCTTAAGCTGAAAACCGATGCTCACCGGATGCAGATTTCTGCATCCGGTGTTCGTCGTTGTAAGACTTCTACACCCTTAGTACCCCACTAGTACGCAACGCTAGGAACACAGCAATGGCCTATTCGTATACAGAGAAAAAACGAATCCGTAAAAACTTTGGCAAACTGCCGAGTGCTATGGATATACCGTACCTCTTATCTATACAAGTCGATTCCTATAGACAGTTTACACAACTCGACAGCCCTCTCGACGCGCGCAAAGACCAAGGTCTACATGCAGCGTTTAAGTCCGTTTTCCCAATAGTCAGCTATTCGGGCAAAGCCGTACTCGAGTACGTGAGCTACGAGCTAGGTAAGCCGGTATTCGACGTGAAAGAGTGTCAATTGCGCGGTTCTACTTATTCCGTCTCCTTGCGGGTGAAAGTTAGGTTGATCCTTTACGATAAGGAATCAACGACTCAAACCATTAAGGATATTAAAGAGCAAGAAGTCTATATGGGCGAAATCCCATTGATGACCGACTCTGGAACATTCGTCATTAACGGTACGGAGCGAGTCGTTGTGTCTCAGCTACACCGTTCGCCTGGCGTGTTCTTTGACCACGACCGCGGAAAAACGCACAGCTCGGGCAAACTGCTCTACTCTGCGCGCGTGATTCCTTACCGTGGTTCATGGTTAGACTTCGAATTCGATCCGAAAGACATGGTCTACGTGCGCATTGACCGTCGCCGCAAATTGCCTGCGACTGTTCTTATGCGAGCGCTTGGTTATTCGTCGCAGGAAATTCTCGAGGCTTTTTACGAGAACAACACGTTTAAAATCACTAAAGGCAAGGAGCCTAGCTTCTCGCTTCAGCTTATTCCTGCGCGGCTACGTGGCGAAGTGCTTAACTTTGACATTACCGACAAGAAGGGCGCTGTCATCGTTGAGAATGGGCGTCGTATTACCAGTCGTCACGTTCGACAGATGGAAACAGCAAAGCTCAAAGATCTAATCGTCACTGAAGACTTCCTCGCGGGTGAAGCGCTTGCAGCCGATGTTGTGAATCAGGAGACTGGCGAGATAATCTTCGCGTGTAACGCTGAGATCACTCACGAAATGCTTGCTGAATTTGTTGAGCAGGGCGTCACTGAATTCCAAACGATTTACACGAATGACCTAGACTGCGGTCCTTTTGTGTCAGACACATTGCGTATCGATGGCACTACATCGAAGCTCGAAGCGATGGTCGAAATTTATCGCATGATGCGTCCAGGCGAGCCGCCAACTAAAGAGTCGGCCGAAAATCTGTTCGCAAACTTATTCTTCTCACCTGAGCGTTATGACCTCTCGGCTGTTGGCCGCATGAAGTTCAACCGCCGCTTAGGTCGCCAAGAGACCGAAGGGTCTGCCGTGCTCGACCAAGACGACATTGTCGAAGTGTTGAAAACACTCGTCGGTATTCGTAATGGTTTTGGTTCGGTTGATGATATCGATCACCTTGGCAACCGCCGCATTCGCTCGGTCGGTGAGATGGCAGAAAACCAGTTCCGCGTTGGCCTCGTCCGCGTTGAGCGAGCTGTCAAAGAACGTCTAAGCATGGCTGATTCCGAAGGGCTCATGCCGCAAGACATGATCAATGCGAAACCAGTTGCCGCAGCGATCAAAGAGTTTTTTGGTTCGAGCCAGCTCTCTCAGTTTATGGATCAGAACAATCCATTGTCTGAGGTGACGCATAAGCGCCGCGTTTCGGCCCTCGGTCCGGGTGGTCTTACCCGCGAGCGTGCTGGATTCGAAGTGCGCGACGTGCACCCGACTCACTATGGTCGTGTATGCCCAATTGAGACGCCTGAGGGACCAAACATTGGTCTAATCAACTCGCTCGCAACCTATGCGCGTACGAATCATTACGGTTTCCTAGAGAGCCCATACCGCAAAGTTGTGAAGAACAAAGTTACAGATGAG
>LICD01000126.1 GCA_001438145.1 OM182 bacterium BACL3 MAG-120619-bin3
CTCATGTGGACACCGCTGCCGATTATTGCTCACCTCGTTGGTGCAGCAATACTCATTGGTGTGTTTGTGCTGCAGAACCGACAGCAGGCGGCGCTAGTAAGCGCCTTAGGGAAGTAGTTTTATTTAGCCCATTACACCGAACCGAAATCAGAAGAAGAGGATGAGAAAATAATGAGCCAATACACTGCACAGCAAGTTCACCTTAAAAGCCGCCCCGCGGGCATGCCAACACACGATAACTTCGCGTTGGTCACTGTCGAATTACCTCAGCCTGCAGCAGGTGAGGTCTTAGTCAAAAATCTCTATATGTCGGTAGATCCTTATATGCGCGGGCGCATGCGCGAAGACGCCGTCTATGCGCAAGCCTATGCGGTCAATGAGGTCATGTATGGTGGTGCTATTGGCGAGGTGATCGAATCAAATGATCCCTCTTTAAGTGCAGGCGATATCGTCCTCAATCAAAAAGCATGGCAAGACCGTTTCGTTGCGCCAGCAAATACCGTAGTCAAACTCGAGCCCTTCGACCGCGCTCAACTGTCGCTCTATATGGGCACACTCGGCATGCCCGGCCTAACCTCCTATGTCGGACTATTTAAGTTCGGCGAGCCCAAAGCCGGCGACACTGTTTTCGTTTCGGCCGCGTCTGGTGCGGTTGGTGCAAACGTTTGTCAGATCGCCAAACTGAAGGGTTGCCGCGTCATCGGCAGTTGCGGCAGCGATGAGAAGGCGCAATGGCTCAAAGACGAATGCGGTGTCGATGAGGTAATTAACTACAAGACCTGCGGCGACTTGAGTGCCGCGCTCGCCGCAGCCGCACCGGAGGGCATCGATGTGTATTTCGAAAATGTCGGTGGCGACCATTTACAAGCAGCAATTAATTCGATGAATCCCTATGGCCGCATCGCTGCCTGCGGCATGATCTCGGGCTACAACGCCGCAAACCCCGAGCCAGGGCCGAACAATTTAATGCTCATCGTTGGTAAAAAAATACGCATAACCGGCTTCATCGTGTCCGATCATGTCGATATGCGAGACGCGTTTTTGTCAGAGATGATTCCGTGGATTCAGGCGGGCAAGATTAAGAGTCACGAAACCGTTGTCGAAGGCATCGGCCATGCGGTGGATGCTTTCTTAGGACTCTTTAGCGGTAATAATTTTGGCAAGATGGTGGTTAAACTTTAGGGCTGTCTGCATTGGCGGCCTATTCAGCATCGCCTTGGGCATTAGCGTGCCCGAGTGCTGATAGGCCTACCCAATGGCGACAACTCAGCCCTGTGACAGCAACCGCCGCAGATCGATAATCGCCGCGTTAGCCCTGGAGACATAGTTGGCCATGGTTAGCGAGTGATTCGCAAACATCCCAAAGCCCGATCCGTTGAGCACCATAGGAAAACCGAGGCTGCGCTGACTCGCCTCGAGCTCGCGAATAATTTGATCAAGGCTCGCGCCTGCATTTTTATCATCCAATACCTGTGCGAAATCCACTTCTGCTGCGCGCAGGAAATGCAGTAACGCCCACGTGGCGCCGCGCGCCTCGAAAAAGACATCGTCGATTTCGAGCCAAGGCGTCTTTACTGCAACCTCTGCGCGCGCAGGCGTTGATTGTGTCGCACTGGGGTCACCTGCCATGTCGGTATTAGCCCGCTGCTGCAAAACACTCGCGCTGAGGCGTTGGGAGAGGCTGCCAAGACGCGACTCGACGTTGCTTAACCAGCTCGCCAAATTGTCGGCGCGGGCGTAAAACTGCGCGTCACTTTGATCGGCGTCGACCATGCGCAGGAGATAAGAATTAAGCGCCGCAATCGCTTCTTTATACTGACTTTCGCTTGCGGGAAATAACCAGCTGTCGTTAGTGAAATTGAATTTTGGTTCCGCAATAATGAGATCGGCGTCTTCTGTCGACTGCGACTGCGAGCGGCTAAAGTCTTCTCGGAATGCTCTCGAGAAATCGCGCACTTGCACCAACACACCAAATTCCCAGTTAGGAATATTATCGAGGTACAGACCCGGCGGCATTATGTCGTTACTTAAAAAACCGCCTGGCTTTTCCAACAGTGTCTCAGCTATTTCTATGAGCGTTGCGGCACTGGTGCTGCCGATGACCTGTGCGCTATCCGTGTTCGCAAGTCGCCGCGCAGTCACTTCATTCACGTTGAAAGCCGCCGGCGCAATGCTCCAATAAATGCCAATCGCAATAACGAATGCAGCGAGGAGGCCCAATGCTGCCATTGCAAGCCTGCGTCCGGGGAGGAAACGATCTAAGCTTTCTCGATTCATATCCACTCTCGCTTTAGGGGGCTGGGTTTAGTCTGCACAGGCCGTATCCTCGTCGGTAATCGTGTCTGGCAGTCTCAACCGGACGCCTGTTTGCGCAGACAGTTCTATATTTCCTCGCAGCCGGTAGCCTTCGACCGATTCTCGCATCACGCTAAACATCCAACGGGCGGTGCTATCGTTGGGGGCGGTGATCAAAAAAAAGGCACTGCATTCGCGCGCACGCCTGGCTATATCGGCCAACTGATCGCGAGCCTGGTTGCTTTGTGCGCTGACCGCCGCACCATCAAAGGTAAAGAAAAGATCGCCCGATTCGCGTTCATTAGCAAGCTCGACCTGCACAAGGGCGATATCCGCTACGGTTGCATCGACAAGCTTCGCTCTTTCTATCATGAGTTCGGCTGAGTCGAATGAACCATTGCCAATCGCTTCACGGGCGAGCGCGAGATAGCGGGCAACGATAGCCGCGATGCCCTCTTTCGCTATGTCATTGTCGGAGTCCATCGCGAGCGCACGAGCAAAGAAGTCGAAGGCATTGTCATCGTCCGGGGTAAGGAGTCGATCTGCATCGAGCGCCTGTAAGCCTGAATAGAGCAGATCCGGCAGCGTGAGCGCTTCGACAACCTGTTTTGCATTAGACACAACGCTCGCTGGTTTTAGCACGTTTACCACTGCCTTGGTTTCTTCGGTAGTCGCAAGCACTGAGGGCTTCGTATTCGCGCAGGCAGCGAGGAGAGATGCTGATCCAACTAAAATACTTAGGCGGACTGACCGCCCTATCGCACTGCTGACCATCTGACCCTAGGCTCCCAATTCGGAAAATGGAATAAACTGTAAGATCTCGCCCTGAGAAACGCCCTCACTGGGAGGCACAATCAACAATCCGTCGCTCCGACTGAGCGAGAGAGCAATGCCCGAGCTCTGATTCTTTAGTGGCGTTGCAACCAGCCCCTCCGAGCCGTGTTCCAGCACTGCGCGCAGATACTCCTGCCTCGGCCCACCTTTGTCTCGAGAAAAACCGCTTCGCACTGGGAATGAATGGGGAGAGGCCTTAGTCGCCCCTTGTAGTGCCAATAAGGTTGGCCGAACAACAAGCGCAAAAGTAACAAAGGCCGACACAGGGTTTCCAGGCAAGCCGAAGAACTGACAGCTTTCTCCTTCACTCGTTATCTTACCGAACGCGAATGGTTTGCCCGGTTTGACTGCGAGTTTCCACAAATCAATTGTGCCTAACTGCTCAATCGCAGCACGCACGTGATCCTCTTCGCCCACCGACACTCCACCCGTGGTAATGACGCAATCAGCGCGACCCGCAGCATCGAGCAGCGCGTCACGCGTCGCTGCAAGCGTATCACCCACTCTTCCACAGTCAACGATATCAACATGAAGGCCTGTCAACAGTGCCGTTAATGTCGCAAAATTAGAGTCATATATCTGCCCCGGCAACAAAGCTGAACCCGGGCGCTGGAGTTCATCTCCGGTAGTCATAAGCGCGACTCGGAGCTTGCGGGTTACCGACACCTCGGTGAGGCCGAGTGAGGCAAGTGCGCCGATGTCCTGAGGCCGCAAACGGCGCCCTTGAGCGAACACCGTGCTGCCTGCTTTGATGTCGGCGCCGATAGGGCGCACATTTTCGTTGGGCAACACTGCCTTGTTGACTCGTATGCCCTCACCCCGCCGCTCGCAGTTCTCTTGCATCACCACCGCATCGGCACCGGCAGGCATAGGTGCTCCAGTAAATATTCTGGCAGCTGTGCCCGCTTCGAGGCGCGCGCCTACCTGCCCTGCTGCGATTCGCTGACTCACCGCGAGGTCTCGCTCTGGGTCTACCGAATCCGCGGCGCGCAGCGCATACCCATCCATTGCACTATTTGCCATAGGCGGCACAGACAAAGGAGCAGTAATAGAGTGAGAAAGAATTCGACCACTGGCGCATAAAAGTGCGACAACTTCTGCCTCACAACATGGCGCCACACTCGCCAATAGGAATGATAACGCCTCGTCTATTGGCGTAAGCGCCGATGGCTGTGAGCCAGGCAGGACATTCATGAGCCGACAGACGAAACCGACGCATCGTCCTCGTTATCTTCCTGCACCTCTCGTAATCGGCCGCCGTAAAGAGACTTAATTGTCTCTCTGAGATGGCCATGCCAGGAATGTGGCTTAATACCAAAGGTATCGAAAATCTTTTTACTCGACAGTGTCGAGTTAAGCAGCTCAGGCAGGCGCACGGGGCTTTCGACTAATTTAATGCTGTCGATGAGCTGATAGATTCCCTCATCATGATTGGCCGCATAGTCGAGCGTCTGCCGGCCGAACTCAGACTCGCGCTTTGTTTCGAGACCTGCGTAGTGGTAAGTGCCCCAAGCATTCGCATCGCAATCGACCTGACGCGATATGGCAAAGATCGCACCGGCAAGATCAGCGGTAGAGGTTGGACTAAAGCGACGCCTGAAGACAGTGATCTCGCCGCCACTGCGCTTAGCTAGGCGTATCCACGATTTGATAAGGCCGCGCTTATGCAGACCGAAAAGCCAGCCCGAGCGAATGATGATGTGATGCGGATGCGCGCGCACGACTTCCTCACCAGCCAGCGTGCAGCGCCCATAGACGCCCTGCGGGTTTAGCTCGTCGGTCTCGTTATAGGCGAGTTTTTTCTCACCATCGAAAACATAGCTGTTAGAGAGATGGAGCAATGGGATGCCGAGGTGATTACAGACCTCGCTTAACACGGCAGGAAGCTGAGCATTGATCTGTCGGCAACGCTCCTCTGCAGACTCGGCGCGCTTTAACGCGCTGTGATTGCCCGAGATAAAGTCGGCGAGGTTTATGAGCTGATCTGGACGGAAATCGGTGATGCTCTTGGCAATCGCCAAGGCATTGTCGGGGTCAAAGTACTTATCAGCGGGCGCAAGAAAGCGAATCTTGTGTTTTCGCAAAATCTCGATCAGGGCCTTTCCGGTGGGGCTCTTTCCTCCGACGATGTATAGCTTCACTGCTGACTGATTCCTAGTTTACCCGCGCGCCCGAGCGCCATTCGCCCATTGGTTTACTCTGACTTCGAGTTTGCTTTATCGGCGCGCGAAGTCAAGGGCAACTAGAAAGGAATGTCATCATCAAAGTTGTCGAAGTTAGTCGGTGCTGGCTGCGCTTGTGGCGCGGCTGCCGCTTGCTGAGGTCGCTGACTAGGTGATTGCTGTTGTCCGAACGGATTATCGCCCATATCACCACCCATCGCTCCGCCGCGTCCGTCGAGCATCTGCATTTCGCTTGCCACGATCTCAGTTGAGTAGCGCTTCACCCCGTCTTGCTCCCAAGAGCGTGTTTGCAGACGGCCTTCGACATAGAGCTTGGAACCCTTTTTGACGTATTGCTCAACGATTTCGGCGAGGCGATTGAAAAAGACGACTCTATGCCACTCAGTCTTTTCTTGCTGCTCACCCGTCGCCTTGTCTTTCCACGAGTCACTGGTTGCGAGTGACACGTTCGCCACTGCGTTGCCGTTAGGCATGTATCGAATTTCGGGGTCATTACCCAAATTACCTACGAGAATTACCTTGTTAATGCCTCTACTCGCCACGTCGTGCCTCCGGTCTCTGCAGGCCTGTTCATCATTAGACAGGCCGGATGACTGCTCGTTACAGCAGCCCAAATGTTAAAGTGACGCACACTGCGCGTCCTGCCCTCTTAGTGTATATCATGCACTCTACGTTGAGAAATTTTAGGCTGAATCTTCTAATAATCGCAGTCTCGCCTTTACTCCACTAGGCGGCATTGACCATAATGCTTGGCTGCGCTGCAGTCATCCGCGACACGGATGCAGTTCGTATTAAGGGTGCCCAATTGCATCCCCTAACCATTTACCGCGAGATTCACTGCGAGCCTCGCTATCAAGCCCAAAAA
>LICD01000127.1 GCA_001438145.1 OM182 bacterium BACL3 MAG-120619-bin3
GCAGAAATCTTGCCATGGTACTCGGGCCTCGTTGGTAGATAACTCCCTGCGAATCAAGGATAATTAGCGCCCTCTAAATGACTGACAACATGGCGTTAACGTGAATAAAGCATCCGATCTCAACACCTTCCAAGGCCTCATCTTCGCATTACAGCAGTTTTGGGCGGAGCAGGGCTGTGTCGTCCTGCAGCCGTTAGACATGGAGGTCGGCGCGGGGACGTTCCATCCGGCCACTTTTCTACGCTCGATAGGACCGGAGTCGTGGAGTGCGGCCTATGTTCAGCCCTGCCGTCGTCCGACCGATGGCCGCTATGGCGAAAACCCCAACAGGCTTCAACATTATTACCAGTTTCAGGTCGTGCTAAAGCCCTCGCCAAAAAATATCCAAGAGCTTTACCTCAAATCCCTCGAAAGCCTCGGCATTGACATGTCTGTGCATGATATCCGCTTCGTCGAAGACAATTGGGAATCGCCAACGCTCGGTGCTTGGGGACTCGGCTGGGAGGTATGGCTAAACGGCATGGAGGTGACTCAGTTCACCTATTTCCAACAGGTAGGCGGACTCGAGTGTTATCCGGTTACCGGCGAGATCACCTATGGCATCGAGCGCATTGCGATGTATCTGCAGGGCGTCGATAGCATCTACGACATCGTCTGGACCGACGGGCCCAATGGCAAGGTAACCTACGGCGATGTATTCAAGCAAAACGAAGTCGAAATGTCGGCGTATAACTTTGAACACGCAGCGACCGACCTGCTGTTTGGTTATTTCGATGACTGTGAGCAGCAATGCAAAAAACTGATTGAGAGTAAGCTTGCACTGCCCGCCTACGAACAGGTGCTTAAGGCCTCACATTATTTCAACCTTCTCGACGCGCGCCATGCCATTTCCGTCACCGAGCGCCAGCGCTTTATTTTGCGCGTTAGAACATTGTCTAGGCTTGTTGCCGAAACGTATTACGCAACGCGCGAAGCCCTCGGCTTCCCGCTTATCGCCGACGACTTTAGAGAGGAGTTTATGCAGCACCAAAAGGCTAGCGCAAGCTCAGGTGAAGGCGAGACGAAATCAAGCGAGTCTAAGAAGAAAGCAAAAAACAAGGAGAAGTCGTCATGAGCACCCGCGACTTTTTAGTAGAGATCGGCACCGAAGAGTTGCCGCCTAAGGCGCTAGCGAGTTTATCGAAAGCGTTTACGAGCGAGATTCTTGCAGGGCTCAAGAAACTGCAGCTTGGCTTCGCCGATTCAGAGAGTTTCGCCACACCGCGCAGACTCGCGCTGCTTGTTAGCGGCTTAGACGAGTCGCAGGCAGACAAAGCAGTCGAACGCTTCGGCCCCGCAGTGCAGGCTGCTTTTGATGCAGACGGTAACGCGACGCCCGCAGCACTAGGCTTTGCAAAATCGTGCAACGTAGCAATCGATCAACTCCAACGAGCAGAAAAAGACGGCGTCGAGAAACTTTTCTACAGTGCGTCGCAGCCAGGTCAACCGACGAGTGCGCTACTTAGTGCAATCGTCAGTGAGGCGCTCGACAAACTGCCTATTCCTAAACGTATGCGCTGGGGTAATTCGCGCGCAGAGTTTGTGCGTCCGGTGCATTGGGTTATACAACTGTTTGGCGACGAGGTCGTGCCAGGTGAGTTTTTTGGCGTTACCGCCGGAAGAGAGTCACGCGGCCATCGCTTTCATGCCGATCGAGCTATCGAAATAGATAGCCCAGCTAATTATGCGGCCCTGCTCGAGAACCAAGGACATATCATCCCTCAGTTCGACCGCCGCCGTGAAATGATTCGCGAACTGGTGATCGCCGAAGGCGTTAAGGCTAACGCCACAAGCATTATTGACGAGGCGCTATTAAGCGAGGTCGCAAGCCTTGTCGAATATCCCGTCGCGCTCACCGGTAAGTTCGAAGAGCACTATCTCGAAGTGCCGCCAGAAGCGCTTATTCTCGCGATGAAGTCTCACCAAAAAACCTTTTACTGCGTCGATGCCGAGGGCAAACTTTTGCCACTGTTTATCGCAGTGAGCAATATCATAAGCAAAGACCCGGCACAGGTAATCGAGGGCAACGAACGCGTTATTCGCCCGCGCCTAGCAGACGCGAGTTTCTTTTTCGAAACCGACAAGCAAGTGTCGCTTGAAAGTCATCTGGCCGCGCTTAAGAAGATTGTTTTTCAGGACAAGCTTGGCACCGTTTATGATCGATCGGTCAGAATCGCTAACTTAAGTCGTGCGCTCGCGCCGCTTTGTGGCGCTGATCCCGTTCTGTGTGAGCGTGCTGCGATGCTCTCTAAATGTGATCTTATGACTAATATGGTTGGAGAGTTTGCCGACTTGCAGGGCTTGATGGGCCGCTATTATGCACTTAACGACGGCGAACCTGCTGAGGTTGCCGAAGCAATAGACGAGCAATACCGCCCTCGGTTTGCTGGCGACGACCTGCCAGCCGGGCTAACCGGCGCGGTACTCGCAATCGCCGAAAAGCTCGACACGCTCTCTGGTTTGTTTGCTATTGGGCAACCTCCTACCGGTTCTAAAGACCCGTTCGCACTTCGTCGCGCGGCCATTGGCCTGCTACGAATTCTCATCGAGAAAGAACTAGACCTCGATCTTGCGACTTGCATTGAGCTCGCCTTTGCCGGCTTAAAAGACCTTGATGCGGCGAACGTAGACTGCAGCGATAAGGTTCAGCAGCAAGCGCTAGAGTTTTTATTAGACCGACTTCAGGCGTGGTCGTCAGACAAGGGTATTAGTCCTGCGGTGTTCCAATCGGTTATGGCGCTCAAACCGACCCGACCCGTCGACTTCGATCGACGCGTGCAGGCTGTTGCTCACTTCCAATCACTCGAAGAATCTTCGGCGCTCGCCGCTGCGAATAAGCGCGTGTCTAACCTTTTAGCCAAACAGGAAGTCCTTGAAGACGCGGTCGTAGACAGTGCCCTGTTTGTGGAACCCGCCGAAAAAGCGCTTTTCGAAAAGCTTGTTACTGTGGAGGCTGAGGTGGAACCGTTATTCGCCTGCGGTGACTATAAGAAAGGGCTTGCCTCACTTGCGCAACTTAGACAGACAGTGGATACCTTCTTCGACGACGTATTAGTCGTCAGCGATGATGAGGCTCAACGCACTAATCGTTTAGCGTTACTGTCGCGACTTCGTCGTGGGTTTCTGCAAGCGGCCGATATTTCGTATCTGTCATCGTAAGTGTAGCGGAGAATCATACCGTGCCCGTTTTAGTCCTCGACCGCGACGGCGTCATCAATCACGACTCGGTCGATTTCATCAAATCTACTGACGAATTCGTTCCACTGCCTGGCAGCGTTTTAGCGATTGCGCGCGCCCATCATGCGGGTTGGAAAGTCGTCGTCGCGACTAATCAATCAGGTCTGGGCCGTGGATTATTCGACGAGTACGCGCTAGCGCAGATGCACGAGAAGTTGATTACACTGGTAGAAGACGCGGGCGGGGAGATCGAGGGAATCGTTTTCTGTCCGCATCTTCCAGAGACGGGCTGTGACTGTCGAAAGCCGCGAGTTGGTCTGCTGACCGAAATAGAGTCGACTTTCGGCCTTTCGCTTGCGGGCGAGCCTTTTGTCGGCGACAGCTTGCGGGATTTGGAGGCCGCGATCGCATTCGGTTGTCGGCCGGTGCTGGTGCGCACAGGCAAGGGCAGGGAAACCGAGGCCAAACTGCTTAGCGAACCAAACCTACTCGGCACCACAGACCTATCGATTTTCGATGACTTAGCCGCGGCCGTAGAGTCACTTTGCGGGCAAGTCTGACCGGGGCTCGGCTATTACAGCAAGCAAGCCAGACTCGCCCTCACCCTAGATATCCAGATTTTCGGCAGCCATTGCGTTCTGCTCGATGAACTCTCGTCTTGGGTCGACCTGATCACCCATCAGGGTATTAAACAATTGGTCTGCGTTAATCGCGTCGTCAATAGTTACCTGAAGCATACGGCGGGTCTCTGGGTTCATCGTCGTATCCCAAAGCTGGTCTGGGTTCATTTCACCCAATCCCTTATACCGCTGCAGATAGTGACCCTTCATTGCATCTTGCGTGAGCCATTCGATTGCTTCGGCGAAGTTTTTAATCGGGTGCGTCTTCTCTCCACGCTTGGCGTATGCGCCTTCTTCGATCAACCCGTCGAGAGTCGCGCCAAGGCTTGCCAGTGCGCGATACTCGCCCGACTTAAAGAAGTCGAGGCTGAAGCTGTAGCTTCGTTCGAGCCCATGTAGGCTTAAACGAACCTCAGGCAGATAAACATTACGCTCGGTATCGTGTTTGATGACGAGGGTTAAGTTAGCACTTGCTCCGGCGTGGAGCTCTGCCAGCTTTGAACGCACCAAGTCTAACCACGTGTTAGCCGAGGCTTCGCTCTGCAAGTCTTCTACCGCCAGAGTAGGCGAAAAAATCATCGCTTCTAATACTTCGGTCGGATAAAGCCGTGCGAGTCGACTAATGATCGCATAGGCATCGTTATAGCTCTTAACGAGTGACTCGAGCGCGTCTTCAGCAATACCCGGCGCCTCGGCGTTAACATGTAGGCTTGCACCCTCGAGTGCCACTTGGGTCTGGTACCCAGCCAACTCTGCTTCGTCTTTGAGATATTGCTCCTGCTTACCCTTGCGGATTTTATACAGCGGGGGCTGAGCGATAAAAATATGACCGCCGTCGACTAATTCACGCATTTGGCGGAAAAAGAAAGTGAGCAGCAGCGTGCGGATGTGCGAGCCGTCAACGTCAGCGTCCGTCATGATAATAATGCTGTGGTAGCGGAGTTTTTCGGGCTGGAATTCGTCTTTACCGATTCCGCAACCAAGCGCCTTGATTAAGGTGCCAATTTCAGCGGACCCCAACATTTTATCGAAGCGCGCCTTCTCGACATTAAGAATCTTGCCTTTAAGCGGCAGGATAGCCTGATTCTTGCGGTTGCGGCCTTGCTTTGCCGACCCTCCCGCAGAATCTCCCTCCACTATGTAGATTTCAGAGAGTGACGGGTCTTTTTCTTGGCAGTCTGCGAGCTTGCCCGGCAGGCCAGCGATATCGAGAGCGCCTTTTCGTCTGGTCATCTCTCGGGCTTTACGGGCGGCTTCGCGCGCACGTGCGGCATCGAGCATTTTACCGACAATTAGCTTCGCATCGTGGGGATTTTCTAGGAGATAGTCGCTAAATTTGGCAGCCATCTCTTGCTCAACGACGGTTTTAACCTCTGAAGAGACAAGCTTATCTTTGGTTTGCGAAGAGAATTTAGGGTCTGGTACTTTAACCGAGATAATTGCGGTGAGTCCTTCACGCGCATCATCACCGGATGTCGCTACCTCTTTGCCTTTTTTGGCAGCAAGCTCTTTATCAATATAGCCTTTGAGGACTCGCGTTAGCGCGGCACGGAAACCCGCGAGATGCGTGCCACCGTCTTTCTGGGGAATATTGTTGGTGTAGGGAAAGATGTTTTCTACGTAAGAATCATTCCACTGCAGGGCAACCTCAACAGTAATACCGTCTTCGGGTCGCTCATGGGCGAAATGGAAAATCTTGTTTACCGCAGCTTTGTTCTTATTTAAGTATTCGACAAACGCCTGAACGCCGCCTTCGTATTTAAAATGTTCTTCTTTAGCGCTTCGCTCGTCAATCAAGCGGATCGATACGCCCGCGTTGAGAAAGGCCAGTTCGCGGAGTTTTTTGGCGAGAATATCGTAGTGAAACTCGACGCTGCTAAAGGTCAGGTCTGAGGGCTTGAAATGGCATTCCGTGCCCGTTGTGCTGGTCTCGCCGACAATAGCGAGGGGGGCTTGAGGCACGCCGTGCTTATAGAGTTGCTCCCAAAGTTTGCCGTCGCGGCGAATAGTCAACTTAAGCTCTTCGGAAAGGGCATTAACAACCGATACGCCAACACCGTGCAATCCACCGGAAACCTTGTAGCTGTTGTCGTCGAATTTGCCGCCGGCGTGCAGCACCGTCATAATCACTTCCGCCGCAGAAACCCCTTCGCTGTGCATTTCGGTAGGTATGCCACGGCCGTTATCCGATACGCTGATGGTCTCGCCCACATGGATAACCACGCGAATCTCATCACAGTGCCCCGCAAGCGCCTCATCGATAGAGTTGTCCACAAGCTCGAACACCATATGATGCA
>LICD01000128.1 GCA_001438145.1 OM182 bacterium BACL3 MAG-120619-bin3
TTTTTGTCGATTCTCTGCTTCATAGCCCAGGCCAGACGACCCTTAAAGGAAAAGCTGTTATGCGAAGCAATCGCGGTTTTGTCGCCCAAGGAGATGAGCGCAAGAGCATGCTTTTGGGGTTTAAAGGGTTTCAGAGCCTTGCCGGTCGCGAATCGAATCAAATTGTCGGCAAGCGGTTTGCCTGCGCGCACTGCATAGACGCCCGATTTGGGGCGGCTAGCCCCGCGAATGGTTGCGGCGTCGCCTGCTGCAAACACGAAGTCATGGCTGGCTGTTTGCAGCGTTGGCAGCGTGTCGATGAAACCGTCATCGCTTATACCTATACCGCAGCGCGCCGGCCAATCCGGGAGGCTCGCACCTGTCGCATAAAAAGTGGCGTCGCTGACGTAGTCTCCGTCTGACTCGGTTAGCACTGAACCGGAGAGAAAGCGCTTTACTCGATGACCAAGCTCTACTCGAATGCTCCGCCGCTGCAGTGTGTCTAGCGCCGCCTGCCTCGCCTGTGCGCCGTGGTGCGCAAGTATTTCTTTCGATGAGCTGATGATCGATATGTTCAAAGACGACTTAGATTCAAGCGCAAGTTTGCACTCGGTGTGAATGCGGTACTGCATCGCAAGCGCGAGTTCAACGCTCGCTGGGCCGCCACCTACGATAATAATTGAGTAGTTCTCTTGATTGCTAACGTGTTGAACAGCTTGCGGAAGCACGCTTTCCCAGCGCGCCAAAAACTGATCGATAGGTTTTACCGGGCAGGCAAACTCGTCGGCCCCAGCGATTTTTGACGCATCGGGGCGCGATCCAACGTTGAGTGAGAGAATGTCGAAGTGGATGGGTGGCCTGCCGGCTAGATGAATTATTTTTGCCTCGAGATCGATGTCATCAGCCGCCGCTCGAATGACGCGAGCCTTGGCAAATAGGGCAAGAGGGCGCAGGTCGATATTCATCTCATCATGAGAATGAAAACCGCTGATAGTGGCAGGTAGGGAGCCAGAGTAAGGCGTTTCTATGTCGCGGCTTATCAGCGTTACTGCGAGCCCCGGCACGGGATTCATACCGAGCTGCTTGAGCACGAACAGGTGGCTGTGCCCGCCACCAATAAGCACCAGATGTTTAACCTGAGGAGTAAGGCTGTTTGTTTGCATAGGACGTCAAACGCTCCGCAAGCTGTGATTTACGCAAAGTATTGTGTGAAAGCTAGCGGCTGGCTACCGTGGTTGTTTGGATTTCACGCGAGGGGTTATTCTAGCCTACTCTGCGCTAAAAGGTGTGCACCTCTGCTGTTCTAAGTCGGGGCTTGGTGCCTAGGGATCGAGCGTGTGTGCCTGTGCTAAACTCCTCACCCTAATTTAGTCGTATGTAGAGACAGTGATATCAATAACCAAGCCTCCGAGAAATCAAGGCGTATAAGGAGTACGGGGTGTTAAATAATAATCTTAGACTAGTTCAACGTGCAGTATTTTCAATTGCAGCGCTCGCGTTCAGTGCCAGTGCCTCTGCGCAGTGGTCGTTAGACCTTGATAATTCGCAGCTTTCGTTTGTGACGGTCAAAGCTGAGCATATTGCCGAGGTGCACTCGTTCTCGCGTCTCGAAGGCCAGATCGACGCAGCCGGCAACGCGCGTATTAGTATCGACCTCTCGAGCGTTGAGACAGGCATTGCGATTCGCAATGAGCGTATGCAGTCGATGCTGTTCGAGACAGGGCTTTATCCACAAGCGGCCGTTAGCGCTGCAATCAATACTGACGCGCTGAGTGCTATCGCTGTTGGTGAAGAAATGGCCCTTGACGCACAGTTGACGCTTGCGCTGCATGGCGCAGAGACAGTGATCTCAGCGCCGTTGCGAGTGACACGCCAAGCAGATGGCGTGCGTGTCTCGACTCTCTCGCCGTTAATTATCACAGCTGAATCCGTGGGGCTTGTCGCCGGTGTCGAGAGTCTGCGGGAGATAGCAGGACTGCCAAGCATTAGCCGCGCGGTGCCGGTTACCTTCTCGGTAAAGTTCGTCGCCGACTAATCCCTAACGCCCCTCAGGTCTGACCGCTAGAACGAATAGCGCAGCATCGCGCGAATGATGCGGGGATTAGACGGATGGAAGTGAATGTCTTCCACCGCCTCGAGTTCGCCTGGAAGACGTGACTCGAAGAAATACGCGATGTCGTCGTCTTCTGCATCGAACAGATTGAGTGCATCGATCCCCATCTCCCACGCGCCAAACGCGTAGGAGACTCCAGCGTTGACGAGAGTAGAGTCTTCTTTCATTACGCTTTCGTCTTCGGTAAGTGCTGCATCGCCGAAGTAACGTACACGCAAGCTTGCCGTAATCCCCTGGGTGCCTACATAGGACAAGCCTGCGGCGGCGACGTTTTCATGGGCGTCGGTGATACTGTTTTCGCCGTCGGGCAAGCCCCGAAAATGGCCGCTCGCGCGCGCGGCGCTAAAATCGATGACTAATCTGTCGTTAATCGAATAGAACGCGTTGAGCTCGACACCGCTGCGCCGAGTTGGGTCGCTCGGTTCGGTCGTGCCTGCGTCGCCCACAAAAACCAGTTCCGAGTCTGTGGCCAGCTCAAACGCGGTCAGCGTGACGTTAAAGCCTCTTAGGTTGTCGTAGCGGAATCCTATTTCTCCACCGCGTCCCTCGACCAATATATCTTGCGCTTCGGTGTCTTCGCCGGTTATCGGGTCTATGCGATTAACCGCGGCACGCACGTCATTCGAGTGAAAGCCGTGGCCGTAATTGGCATAGAACTCTAAGGAGTCCGCGAGGCGATAGGCGAGTCCAAATTTAGGCTGCAGCAGCGCATCGTTATCGGAACCGGAATTCTGTGGCCTTAACGCCTCAACATCGAAGCGAATGTAGTCGACTCGAAGTCCAGTGGTGAGCCGAAGTTTTTCACTTACCATAAACTCGCTCTCTGCATAGGCAGAGAGACTTAATTCCTGTGCATCGTCCTCGCGGACACTGTCATAACGCACCCGGCTTCGGGTATTGAACAGGTTGAGCTCTTGGACATCGTCATACCTGACCTCGGCGCCAACTAAACTCGCGGCTTGGAGTCCGAGGAAATCGAATGCCCCCTTGCGGAGAAGCGAACCGCCGAAAAGCAGTCTCTCGTCCTCTTGTTCAAATTCATCGCCGTTGATGGGGTCATTGAGAACATAGGTAGGGTTGTTTATAAGGCTCATGTAATAGGCGCTGGCATAGGCGGTTAGGTCCCATTCGCCGAGTTCGAAACGCCCACTCAGTGAATAGCGATGAGATTGGCCGCCGAGGTCTGGGTCGATGAAGCCGAAGCGATCGATCTGCCCCGAGGCGACTGCGCGTTGCGGTACTTGATTGGTCGATATCCACTCAGAGTCGTAGGCCGTTAAGGTAAGCTGGCTTGGAATGCCACCAATCTCGCCTGTGTATTTGAGGAGGCCATTGTATTTGCGCACGTCTTGGTCGAGTCCGAACATGCCATTGGTTTGCTGATGCTCTAAAGCGTAAAGAAGGCTGCCCTGCTCGGTGCTGAATGAGTTGGCGACGACGACGCGGATCTCATCGCCTGATCCTACAGTTACTTCAACGAAGCCTCTTTCGAGGGTGTCGTAGGTTTTCATCGAACTGGTGCCGGCGAGCGAGAAATCACCTGTGTTCGCGAAATAGGGGCCTTTTTTAAAATCGACGCGTTCGATTATTTCGGGAATGATGAAGTTGAGATCCATGTATCCCTGCGCATGCGCATGAGTACGAAAGTTAACCGGCATGCCCTCAAAAAAGGTCGAAAAATCGGAACCGTGATCTAGATTAAATCCCCTCAAAAAATATTGGTTAGCCTTGCCAGGACCGCTGTGCTGAGTCGCGATCATGCCGGGCACGACCTCGACCAACTCGCCAACGCGCGCTAGCGGTCTGGTTGAGAAGTCGGCATAGCCCACGACACCCTGCGAGGCAGAATCGGCACTGCCAAGCAGTTGTAGTGAGCGCCCCCAGACAACCAATTCTTCGATAACGGCGGTCTCGTCCTGTGCGGCGACTTGCAATGGATGTATGCCGGCTGCGCAGGCTACGCCGAGCGCGATTGCTTTAAGTTGTAGTGAGCAAGGAGGGTGAGTGATATCCGATTTAGCAGGTGCCACGTTTATTTATACCTATAATTCAGTTGGTTAATGCAAATCACGGCGAGCGCCTTCAGGCGCTACTGGGCAGGGGCACACGGTACACAGCTTGCGCACCGAGGGTAAGTTGCAATAGGTTTAATAACGTTACAGAGGAGGCGAGAGCGTTACTGCGAGGCCGAGAGCTTCGTTTCGAAATCGGGTTGGGGCGAGTCAGGGATTAGCTGCGAGAGGCCGAGTGAGAGAGCGGCAATGCCTGCTCCGATCAGGAATACAGCGCTGGAATTGAAGACCCAGACGATACCGAGCAGGGCAGGGAGCACCACGGCTGCGATGTGGTTAATAGTAAAGCTGATGCTCGACGTTGCGGCTATGTCGGCCGGGTCGGCAATTTTCTGGAAATAGGTTTTGATCGCAATAGCCATGGCAAAGAACAGATGGTCGAGCAAGTAGAGCAGAACGGCAACGGTGAGTGTGTCGACGAAAGCGTAGCTGACGAATACGAGAATCAGACCGATATATTCGAGCGTCAGCGCGCGGCGTTCCCCAATACGTGAGATAAGCTTGCCGATTTTTGGCGCTAAATAGAATGTCAGAGCGGCGTTGACGAGTGTCAGCATGACGACATCTTCGATCGGGAAATCAAATTTTTCGACGAGCAGGAAGCCCGCGAACACAACAAATATCTGGCGCCGCGCCCCTGCCAAAAATGTTAGGGAGTAATACAGCCAGTAGCGTTTGCGAAGAAACAACGATTTCCGTTGCACCACCGCATCGGGAAAATGGGGTATTCGCAAGCGGCAGTAAACTGCGATCGCCACTGCGCTGCCTCCGGCGAGGCAATAAATCAGGGTGTAGTTGGCACTAAACAGAGCGAGATAGAGATAAAGTGCGCTCAGAATCGCAAAATTACACAGCGATTTCGCACTGAGCAATTGCCCCATGACGACCGGCGCCTCTTCTTTCGAAAGCCACTGCAGGCTCAGTGAATTTTGCAGTGTTTCGAGATAGTGGAAACCAATCGACATAAGCACCGTCGCAAAATAGAGCCACAGCGCCTGCGGGAAAAAAGCTGTAATCGCGGTCCCGATGCCGAGTGTGGCAAGCGAGAGTAAAGCAAAGGTTTGCTGCCTCAAGTAAATCATCACCAGTATTGCAGTGAAGGCGAGGAAACCAGGTACTTCGCGCAGACTTTGTAGCACGCCTATTTCTCTGCCTGTAAATGCGACTTCCTCTACCACGAAGTTATTAAGTAGCACCTGCCATGTCGCAAAAGCGATGGTATTACCTATCGCGAGCAAGAAGAGGAGTGTCTTCTGATCGCCTCGGCCGAGCGCATCGCGCAGTGTACCTATCATGTTGGGCATTGTCGGAGCCTCGGGGCTGGTCTCTTTGAATAGCGCCGGTAGTGGCCGGTAGTGGGCGGCAGTGAGAGTCGAAAAATCGGGTTTGGCAGTGTTGCTAGCGAGAAAAAGCACTCGGTCGCCGGTTCATAGTCTAGCGCGGCTAGCGTGCAGGCTGTGCAAATTATATCATCGTCAGATGAAGTCTTCCCTTTCGATTTACGCCGGTCCAACGGCGCGTGCCCAACTCCTCGAGCAGGGCGTCACAGCGGCTCAGTTTAAAGTCTTGGTGGGCGCCTCGGGCGGCCCCAAATGGTTTGTGCTTTATGGCCTCGACCGCTATCTGTTTGGCGATTTTTTGCAGCGGCGAACTGAACCGCTTTTAACGTGGCTCATCTGCGGGCGCAAAGCCTATAAATGAGGCGGTATAACCTGAGTAACGTCCAGTTGCATCGTCATATCTCGATGCTGTTCCTGTCTTGCCGGCTACTCGATAGCCCGGAATTATCGCACTTGGCGCAGTTCCACCTGGTGCAACAACTGTCTCCATCATCAAGCGTAACTTTCTTGCGGTATCTTCGCTGATTACGCGTGTAGAAGATTGCGCCGCCGTCGGAGTAAATTTTCCAGCTGCATCACTGGT
>LICD01000129.1 GCA_001438145.1 OM182 bacterium BACL3 MAG-120619-bin3
CACTTCGACTTTAAGGCTGTAAGCCCCGTAATCGATACGCAACACTATACCCTTTGCGCAGGCTCTGAAGCTGACGACGGATGCGTCCCCCTATGGATAGTAAAAGACGATGGCGTCGTCGCCATGCGCGCCGAGGCGCGTTTCCTCTGAGACGGCAACCAAATTAGAACCCCCAATAACTAAAAATATAGACCGACAATGGCACAGCATTCACCCCCACTAGCCGGCATTACCGTCATCGCACTCGAACATGCGATAGCCGCGCCACTCGCGACGCGCCAGCTTGCCGAACTCGGCGCCCGTGTCATCAAGATCGAGCGCACCGATGGCGGAGATTTTGCGCGTCACTACGACTCGCGGGCACGCGGCTTGTCTTCCCATTTCGTTTGGACAAACAGATCGAAAGAGAGCCTCACACTTGACCTTAAAAAGGCCGCAGGGCTGGACGTTCTCAACACACTTCTGAGTACAGCCGACGTTTTTATCCAGAACCTCGCTCCCGGCGCTGCGACAAAAATGGGGCTGGACAAACAAACACTCGCAGTTAGAAACCCAAAATTAATCGTCTGCGATATTAGTGGCTATGGAAGCTCCGGCCCACACTCGTCTCGCAAAGCCTATGATTTGCTTATTCAAGCCGAGGCTGGTTTCTTGGGAATAACAGGCAACCAGGCGCAGGGTGCGAAAAGCGGCATATCGATTGCTGATATTGCCGCAGGAACTCAAGCACATGCCGCCATCCTAGCCGCTCTCATCCAACGAGGTAAGACGGGTCTCGGCAGCCATATCGAAATATCGATGCTCGAAGCGATGACTGAATGGATGGGTTACCCGCTTTACTATTCGCTTGATGAGGCAGCACAACCGGCTCGAACTGGCACAGACCACGCGACAATATATCCTTACGGATGCTTCCGCACCGGCGGTGATTTTGAAGCCAGCGCCGGCGAGGTGATGATCGGTATTCAGAACCAGCGGGAATGGGAAAAGTTTTGCAGAAACGTTCTTGGCGATGAAAAATTGATAGCAGCACCCGAGTACGCCAACAACAGCGATCGGTCACAGAACAGAGAGAGTCTCCGCGTTATTATCGAAGAAAAATTCAGAGGACTACGAGCTGAGGAAGTCATCGAGGCGCTAGAGGTGTGTGGCATCGCCTGTGCGAAAGCCAACTCGATAGCAGAGCTATGGCAGCACCCTCAGCTACGCGCACTAAACAGGTTTATCGAAGTAGAAACCGAAGCCGGCATCCTCGAAGCACTCGAGCCGCCGGCGCGCAGCGACTCATTCAAAGCCTCTGTAACTAAAGTGCCGGCGCTTGGCGAAAACTCTCGCGCTATTCTCGAAGAGCTCGGCTACACAGGCAAAGAAATCGACGTGCTAGCCGCAGCGCGCGTAATCTAGGCTACGGGACCAATGCGGCGTCTAACGCAGCTTGAGATTCGCGGACACCGAAGCTAAGCCAGCCAATCTCATTCGAGTTGTCTGACGCGGCGAGCAATGCGTTAAAAGCCGCGAGCCGAGCTTGCAACGCTCTCACGCTTTGGGGCTCGGCGCTCAGCGCTATGTCCGCCGAATGCAGTGCGAGTTCGAAGTCGCCCGATTCGATCTGCGCCTCGGCAAGCATGGCAACCGCCTCTGCACCGCCCGCCAATTCGACCAGCTGCGGGTAGGCTTCGTCGACTGGCGTCGAAAACATCGAGGTAGGATTACCGTCGAACCAGCCCATATAACTTTCATAAATTCCGCGCACAGACCATGAAATGCGCCCATACCCCTCACCGATATCCAGATCAGATGGCAGGCTTATCTCAGCCATCAGGGTATGCACATCTTTGCCCTGATTCATGCCAAGCACAGTCTTATCGTGCACATATAAAATGGCATCGCGATAGCGTGTCAGTTCGCGTTGTATTTGCTGTTCGCCAATGATTGCATCGCCATGACTCGGGATTAAAATTTCAGGCTCCAGCGCTAATATCCGGTTAATCGAATCGACATAGTCTAGCGCCCAACGCGGCTTGGTTCCGCGTAGCGTGTACATATTCGGAAACGAGGTGTAAAAATTGTCGCCAACGAACGCAGCGCGGTATTTTGGCACCCACACGCTCAGGTGATCATAGGTCTCGCCGGGAGTGTGCAGGACATTAAATTCGACACCGCCGAGTTCGAAATTATATTCTTCTTCGAACATAATCGTCGGAACGATTTCAGCGCCAAAATTGTCAACCCCTTCCGCGATCTCGAGCTCACTCAGCTGCACAACATTCAGGCTTGGAAACTGCGCCGCATTGCGCTGCGAGAACAGGCCTTTTAGGCGGTTCTGATAATTGACGAATTCGTAGTGTTCGTCCTGCGCGATTATCTCTGTGTCTTCTTCGCGCCACGCGTTCACTCCGCCGATGTGGTCGCCATGGGCATGGGTGAGGATAATATATTTAACAGGGCCATCGTCCTCCGCCTGTAGCAGCCGTTTGTGACGAGCCGCGTTAACGATCAGTGAGGTATCGACAATGACATTGCCCGCAGGCGTTGCGACCATTGTGGTATTGCCAAATCCAGTCGCCTGAAAAATAGCGTCGTTGATGCGAATCGCTTCAGTCTGATCACGCCCGACAAGGCCCGGATTCATCATCGCTCCCAGCTGGCCCATGCTATGACCGCTAACCAACAAGCCCGTTGCCACGATGGCGGCCGCCTTAGCAAAAGAGGCAAATGAGGCGAGCGACGCGAATGTCCTTGTGAGGTTTCCTTGCATACTACTTCCTAGCGCTGTGCGCGTAATTCCGAGTCTATAATGGGTAACAAATCGGTAAACGTCCACGACGGCACACTACCCCAGCGGCCATCAATATCTTGCGAAAGATTCATCGCAGTAATCTCTTCTAGCGAGGCACCTGACTCGATGGCAGTCTGAACTCGATCGCGCAATAACGAAAGCATTGCATGCACCTCGATCATCCCTGCGCGATCACTCACCTCCCCCCCATGACCCGGTATAACTTTCGTGTCAGGCCCAGCCAACTCGATCGCGATTTGCATCGCCGCGATCATGCCCAAAAAACTGCCACCATTGAACTGGTCGATGATCGGATACATATTAGTACGAAAGACGTCACCTAAATGCAGCACATCTGAATCAACAAAGTGAACGAAGCTATCGCCATCGGTATGAGCGGGCGGCGCAAGAAAGACACGCACCTCTTCGTTATTCAGGTGAAAGCTTAGCGCCTCACTGTAGGTGATAACAGGCCGCGCAGCCTCTGCAGGTTGCGGAAAGATGATACCGCCTCTGCGCGGAATGCGCAGCTCCTTGAGCATGCGCAGGCGAACGCTATCGTGTGCGACCAGCGTGACGCCATAGCTTGCCAATCGCGCATTGCCTCCGATGTGGTCTGGATGAATGTGCGTGTTTACCGCAAAGCTGATGGGTAAATCGGTAAGTTCAGCGACTTCTGCGACGAGCGCCTCAACATTGCGCTCGTAATGCGAGTCGATTAATAACACTGCCTCGTCGCCAAAAAAAACACCTACATTGCCGTTGGTGTCAGCGGGTTCAAGCATCGCTATCGATTGAGTAACCCTGTGGCTCGTGAACGCAGGCTTCCCCGCATCTTGAGCGACGAGCGCTGTAGGCGCCAAACTCAATAGCAGAGCGAACGCCGTCTTGGCGTTAGTGTAGACACCACGCTGAGCGCGCTGCCTAGACTGATTCAAACCCATCATATCCAATTTTCCTTGCCCGTTAACGAGGCATTACTGGGGCTTAACCCAGATGGGTGAGCTCCACGCACGCTCTAAAATAGTCAAAGGTAATCCATCTCGCACTTCCTTTCCTTGTCGATTAGCCTCCCACGTTGACCAGCGGCAGGTAGGATTCTCTAACACGCGGGCATAGTAAAACGCGCGCCGATTAGGATCGAAGTCGGGGTCTGTCCAGCTCACATCGAACTGTGTCTGCCCGTAGCCTGAGGGTATCTCGCAGCTTGTTACGTCGATTTGTGCGCCATTGTCTGCACAGCGATGCGTAGACGGGTCTGGTGAGCCGTTATCACAGGCGATGTCGAAAATCGCTTCTTTGAGCTCGCCCTCCTCGACCCATCCCCTAATGATCTGCATGCGCTGAAGGCCGGCACTGTGGGCATCGCGGCTTGCTTGAGCGAGAAACGTAGGCGAGCGTGAAGATTCTAAACTCAGATCGCCGCCCATAGGGACGCCCTGCGAATAGGCTAAAGTCGCAAAATCGCTGCGCTCGAATATTTCCTCTGGGTAATCGTATCCGGCAAACAATCGCACTTTAATTCGGGGGCCCGAAGTGGCAAACGTTTCTTTGCGGCGCATCGCAGCAAAAATATCTTCGCGGTTGTTGCGCTCAGCCCACACACCGGCGAGTCCCGCTGCGCTCCATTGGAAGAACGAGCTCGCTGCCGCGCCCGTCAGGTCATCCTCACCCGGCACGACGAAAGCGCGTCTTCTATCCGGCGTTCCATCGACCAACCCGGTCTTCCCGAAGAAATGATCCTCTTCGACAGGCCCACCTGCATTATGCGAATCGGATGCGCCAATGAGTCCGAATTTATAAGGATTAACGCCAATTTCTTCTTCGATTTTCAAGCCATTCTGCAGTGCTTCACGCACATAGCTGCCCTGCGTTTTACCGGTAATATCGGTGCCAAGCAGCGTCTCATATATTTCAAAGCCAGCAAATTCATCGTTAGGTGAAAGCGCAGGGTGTGTATCCGATGTTCCCTTAACCTGTGTCATCTCTACTATCGGCTCGTTACGCATCCGTGTTTGCGCGTATTCGCTTGTAATCGGATTGCCGTCAAAATCAGTGAGCTGAAACATTAAGCCATCGGAAAGGTTGCTGTTGTGTGGAATCGCAAGCCCGTCCATCCCCTCGTCTCGGCTCGCATCGAGCCAGGCCCAGAGGTCTTCGGGATTAGTCGAATCCATCGCGCCGAAGGGAAGCTCGGGGCGGCGTGAACTGCGAAAAAGGACGACGCGGTGCAGGTTGCCGTAGTCTGGTTGAGAAGTGAATTCAAAGCCTGCGAATGTTGTGAATTCTCCTGGGCGATAATACCGATCAGCCGCCGCTTGAACCTCCTGCCAGCCGCTTTTGACAATGCCAGGCGCCTTCATGTCCTCTATCTCTTTGCCATCAGTGACCGATTGAAAAACCTTTCCAAATGCCGTGATGATGTCGGTAAAAACAGGACTGAACATTCCTTCAGCGGACGCGATCGATGACATAGAGGATGCGGGGTCATTCATCGTAGGCAGCACACCTAGATACTCCGCGTGATCGGTCACCGCATAGAAGTCTAACGGGCCGCCCTTTAACGCGATATCGTATCCTGCAGCATGGCGTAGCGTTTCACCAAGAGCGTAGCGATAAGCGTCGTCTGGCGTGCGCCTTATGCCAAAAATATAGGCATCGAAAGAAAGCTGAGTGTGAATATGAACGTCGCCGAATAGCGCTTGACGCCGATCTGCTTCATCTGCGGCAACATTAATTGCAAAAGCTAAAGCAAACGTCGCCGTCGCGGTAGCTATAAATCGTTTGATCATGACTCATTCCCTGATTCTTATTATTAGTTATCTGCGCTGCACCTTCGCACAGTGAACGACTACGCCACAGCAAACTTGCGTATTATTGCAGGGTTCGATACTAGCGCAATCGAAGGATAAATCACATCTAGGAGAGTGAGAGGCGGACGATGGATGCAGGTAGAAATGGACTCTGCTGCGCCGGTTAAAAAATCACGGTCGAAAAAGTTCGGTGGCCGTCCGCCTTTTAGGCGTTAGCGCTACCCGATTTACAGACAAAAAAAACCCGACTTCAGTCGGGTTTTTTGATTATGGCGGAGAGAGAGGGATTTAACTCTTTAACTTATTGATATAGCGCGTTTTACCTCTATATATCTCTATTATCCTTGTCGGTCATTTCTATTTAGTACTATTTGCCATTACAGCACAACTACATCACGGAGATAGTGATTCTCGAATCGTCACTCTCTCCGATTCGCTCCGTCACTTGGCCTTGGCGCCGTGCCCCCCCC
>LICD01000130.1 GCA_001438145.1 OM182 bacterium BACL3 MAG-120619-bin3
TTCTTCGCCTGATTAAATGACTTATGACGGTCGCTTGAACACCAGACAGACACCATCTTAGGAAAGGCAGGAGAGTCAGCGCCGCCTCGCGGGTAAGCGAGATATCTAACACGAATACCATAGGCCAACAGCTGGTCGAGTTCTCCGTGTAACTTGCGGCAGTAAGTGCAATCAACATCGGTAAACACCGTGAGCGTTGCTTTGACCTCCTCAGGCTCAAAAATAATCATCTCGCTTTCGGCGATCTGGTTAAGTTTCTCAAGATTGGCGCCCTGCCTCGACGTTGCCGAAAGATTAATCAGGCCAGTTGAGCTGGTTCTGTACATATCTCCTGCAAATAAATAATCGCCTGAGATATCGCTATAGAGAATCTCGCCGGTGCTGAGCTGCACTTCATAAATTGTTGGCAGGACCGTCTTTTTTAAATTGATGATTTTGAGCTGATTACCGGAGGCCGTCTCGATCGCAGCCGAAAGCTTGTCTCGTAGCGATTGCTGCGCATTCACCTGCCCAATACCGAAAGCCAAAGCGACGGCAAAAACGGCTGTAATCCAGCGCTTAGGGATACTCGAGTGCAGCGGTTTTATCGCCGCACGAAGTGCACGTCGAAGGGTAGCTGTTGAAACTGTCATGTACTTACTCCTGGCCAATCGTTGACCGCTATCGAGGAGTTGATTTATAGCATTTGGACGCACAAGGCTCAATCGCTGAAGGCTTTGGCTGCTCCTTGCTGCATCGATCCGCGGCACAAACGAAAAAGCCGGCAATAGCCGGCTTGATCAATGCGCTTAGCTGCTGGAACGAGAGCTAAGCTGCTTGCTGCAAAAGAAGCTTATGCTTTCTTTTCAAGCTTCTCGGTGATGCGCGCCTTACGGCCAGCGAGGTCACGAAGGTAGTAGAGTTTAGCTTGGCGAACGTCACCACGACGCTTAACAATCACGCTATCGACCTGCTTGCTGTACTCTTGGAAAGTACGCTCAACGCCAACACCGTGTGAAATCTTACGCACGGTAAAAGCAGAGTTGAGTCCGCGGCTACGACGGCCAATGACCACGCCTTCGAATGCTTGGAGACGCTCGCGCTCGCCTTCCTTGATCTTTACCTGCACGATGATTGTGTCACCAGGACCGAAGTCTGGTAATTCGCGTGCCATCTGTGACTGTTCGATCTGCTGAATGATTTTGTTCTTGCTCATCGTGCCTGCTCCTAAACTCTCTGGGCCCCGCGGCTCACGCCTGAGGATTATTCTGTGTCATGTTTGGTTTTGCCATAAGACGCCAAATCTACTGGTCGCCGTGTTCTTTCTGGTATTCTTTGAGCAGATCGTTCTGCTCCGACGTTAACTCCCTCGCGTCTAGCAAATCGGGGCGTTTACGCCATGTCGTTCCTAAAGCCTGCTTGTGGCGCCAGCGCTTTATTGCGGCATGGTCTCCACTGAGCAAGACGTTTGGCACGTCATGTCCTTCAAAGCTCTGCGGCCGCGTGTACTCGGGGCAATGTAGCAGGCCTTCTTCAAAACTGTCTTGCATCGCCGATTCGCTATCACCTAGCGCGCCAGCTTGGCGGCGAATCATCGCGTCGACAATTGCCATAGCGGCAAACTCGCCTCCGCTGATCACAAAGTCACCTAGCGACCATTCTTCGTCGATCTCGCTTTCTAGCACGCGCTGATCGATGCCTTGGTATCGGCCACAAAGGAGAATCAGTGATTCTGCTTGCGCCTCAATAACCACTTTCTCTTGATTAACCTTAACTCCCTGCGGCGAAAGGTAAACCACCTTCGGCACGCTGCCTGAGCGCTCGGTTAATGCCTCTTTCGTTGCTCTTATCGCAGCCACGAGAGGCTCGGTTTTCATAAGCATTCCTGGACCACCGCCAAAAGGCTTGTCGTCCACCGTTCTATGCTTATCCGCGGTGAAGTCACGCGGGTTAACCAAATTAATTTCTACTATGCCGTCACGGATTGCCCGGCCGCAGATCCCGTAGTCGCTTAGAGCTGCGAACATTTCAGGGAGCAGTGTGATCAAGCCAATTTTCATCTCTTGATCTCTTTGCTCTCTTTGCTCTCTTTATAACCTTTATTCTATTTAGAACGCCCGCGTTTTGAATGCCCGCGTTCTCGACATACTGTCTTTGTGTCGCCTTGATTCAAACAACCCAATCTATGCCAGCCCGAACTATGCGAGAAAGTCTGCGTCCCAATCGACGCGAATGACGCGTTTGCCGAGATCAACTTTCAGCACTACCGAATCACTCAGATACGGAATAAGTCGTTCTCGGTCGTCAATGCTCTCCTGCGTTGCCTTAACTACCATGACGTCGTTGGCACCCGTCTCGAGCATCGATTTAATGATGCCAAAGCATTCGTCGTGCTGATTTATTACTGTAAGACCTTCGAGCTGATACCAGTAATATTCGTCGCTCTCTAACGGCGGCAGCGCCTTTCTTTCGACCGACAAAGTGGCACCGTTGAGCAGCCTCGCTTCCTCTGGATTATCGATGCCCTTAAAGTGGGCAATCAATCCCTTCGGTTGCTGCTTGTAGTCATCTATTTCTAACTGCCGCGTGGCCGAAGTTGGAGCTACGCTGGCATCGAAATCTGCTCGGAGCAGCGGATAATCAAGGATTCCATCGGAGGTCTCGGTAAACGAGATGACCCGCACCCAACCCTTGATTCCGTGAACTTTGCCGACTTTGCCAAGAACTACCCAAGCGCCGCTCGAGTCGTCATTCAAAGCTTCATTCAAAGCTTCATTCGAAGCTTCATTAGCAGGCGAACCATTCAAGCTCAGGACTTAAGCCTCAGTGCTTGGCGCTTTTGCAGCATCACGAGCAAGCGTAACGACGCGAGGACTCATCTGAGCACCCTGCGAACGCCAGTAATCCATGCGCTCTTGATCTAGACGCAAACGCTCTTCGCCGCCAGTCGCACGCGGGTTGAAGAAACCGATGCGCTCAATGAAGCGGCCATCGCGCGATGAGCGGCTATCAGTAACCGTGATGTGGTAGAAAGGACGTTTCTTAGCGCCACCACGAGATAGTCGAATCGTGACCATACTTAATTCCTGTTAGGTTTACTTATAAGTTTACTTAGCTAATATTCTATTAAATCCGCGACTTATGTCGACGAACCGTTATCCTGCACCTGCCATTTCTTATAAACAGCGCGCGAAATATCCGGCCTGGATAAAAGGGCGGGTATTCTATGTTAAATACCTGGAGATTGGAAGCGAGTATCACAAGTCCAATTAGAGGCGACTCCTCTTTCGCAGCCCCTGTGCACAATCCGATTGCACAGGTAAAAAGACAATTGCATAAATCGCACGCGGAGCACTCAGAATCGCGGGAAATTACCGCCCGGCCCACCCATGCCGCCTGCGCCGCGCATGCCACCTAGGCCGCGCATCATGTTTGCCATGTTGCCGCCTTTCATCTTTTTCATCACTTTCTGCATCTGTTTGTGCTGCTTGAGCAATTGATTGAGGTCTTGTATCTGCGTGCCTGACCCCTGGGTGATACGGCGCTTACGTGACCCGTTTAACGCATCAGGATTGCGGCGCTCACGTGGTGTCATCGAGTTAATGATCGATTCCATGCGCTTAAATTTAGAGTCATCCACCATCTTGGCTGCACCCGGCGGCAAGGCGCCCATACCCGGCAATTTATCCATAATGCTCGCCACGCCGCCCATATTCTGCATTTGCTTGAGCTGCTCGCGAAAGTCCTCGAGATCGAAACCCTTACCTTTCTTTATTTTATTGGCGAGCTTCTCCGCCTGCGCCCTATCGACCTTGCGCTCAGCTTCTTCTATTAGTGATAGGACATCGCCCATGCCGAGGATGCGCGAGGCGATACGGTCGGGGTAAAAAGGCTCGAGAGCATCGCTCTTCTCACCCATACCAATAAACTTAATCGGCTTGCCAGAAATATGGCGCACCGACAGCGCCGCTCCGCCTCTTGCATCGCCGTCTGCCTTAGTCAAGATCACGCCGGTCAGCGGCAGCGCGTCGTTAAAGGCCTTCGCAGTGGTGGCGGCGTCTTGACCGGTCATCGCATCGACTACAAATAGAGTTTCGACAGGCTTTAGCAACGCATGCAGGTCACCAATTTCGGTCATCATCTCGGTATCGATGGCGAGCCTACCTGCGGTATCGACAATGAGCACGTCGATAAACTTGCGCTTTGCCTCCGCTAACGCTGCCGCAGCAATATCTCGCGGCTTCTGCTGCTCATTGCTTTCGAAAAACTCAACCTCGACTTCTGCGGCAAGCGTCTGCAACTGCTTTATCGCCGCAGGTCGATAGACGTCTGCACTCACAACCATGACCGACTTTTTAACAGTCTGCTTGAGGTAGCGCGAAAGCTTTCCTACCGATGTCGTTTTACCTGCCCCTTGCAGACCTGCCATCAGGATAACCGCAGGTGGGGCGGCTTTAAGATCGAGCTCGCTATTGGCATTACCCATAACGGCTTCAAGCTCAGCTTGAACTACTTTAATAAAGGCCTGACCAGGACTCAGACTCTTGCTGACCTCCTGGCCTACCGCACGCAGACTCACGCGATCGGTAAAGTCTTTGACCACGGCAAGCGCTACGTCTGCCTCGAGCAACGCGCGCCGCACCTCGCGCAGCGCGTCCTGAATGTTTTCCTCTGACAGCACCGCCTTACCAGTAAGCTTGCGGAATGTGCCTGAGAGTCTTTCGCTAAGGGTATCGAACACCTGTGAATTACCACCTAATACTGTCATTGCCCGACTAGCGGGTGATTAAAAATGCCGAGCCGTACTCGATCGAGACCCAAGTATAGCGCAGATGCGCGGCAAAATGACGCTCAAAAACTGCTTCAACGCCCATGACACATGTGCGACACTTTCCGACTCACACGTATTAGTCGCATTAAAGCGATGGAGTGGCCCGAAAAACATGCAACAAACCGCTGGCGCAATCGCGATCCTCTTCTACCTAGCAAGCATTGTGCTGCAGGCAACTGGGATGCGTCGAGATAAGCGCCGATCAATTATGCTCGGCTGCGGCTTTATTGCTGCGACGGCTCATGCGACAAGCGCATTCGCCCTATTGCATGCACCCGGCGGATGGCATTTTGGCCTTGTCGAGATTAGTACACTGATCAGCGCGGTCATCTCACTGCTTGTCCTTTTTAGCAGCCTTCGAAAGCCGCTCGACAACCTCTTTCTAGCGCTTTTCCCGCTCGCTATCTTATCGATCGTCGTATCGATGAATATCAGTAGCCAGTTTCCTCCCACGCAGCTCGACAGCGGTTCGGCAAGCCACGTGCTGCTTTCCATACTCGCTTACAGTGTAATAACCATTGCCGCTCTGCAGGCGCTGCTGCTTGCTTATCAAAACAACCGATTAAAACATCATCACCCGGGCGGGCTGCTTAGCAAACTACCTCCTCTGCAGGATATGGAGGCACTGCTGTTCGAGCTGCTCTGGGCAGGCCAACTTCTGCTCAGCACAGCCATAGTCGCCGGCTTCCTCTTTTTCGATAATATCTGGGGAATCGATGGGGTCATCCATAAGACTTTTTTCTCTCTACTGGCATGGACTGTGTTCGCGGCACTCCTCTGGGGGCGCAGTAGTTTAGGCTGGCGAGGCGTGACAGCAATTCGCTTTACGCTGAGCGGCTTTGCTCTGTTAATACTCGGATTTTACGGGTCAAAATTTGCACTCGAATACCTCATACGATAATTAACTCATTGCTTACAAATACTTTGTTGTAGAGCCAACAGACACTTTTTACGCAACCCTCTCAAGCAACCATCTTAGGCAACCACATAAAAAATGAGTCAAGACGACAATTCGTTACTCGCACTCCTGCTCTCTTTTCTCGCGCTCATCATCGCGTCGGCTTACTTTTCATCGAGCGAGACCGGAATGATGAGCCTCAATCGCTATCGCCTGCGCCACCTGGCGCGCACGAATCATGCGGGCGCAAAGCGGGCGAGCAAACTATTGGAAACCCCCGACAAACTGATCGGCGTTATCCTTATTGGTAATAATTTCGTTAATTTTC
>LICD01000131.1 GCA_001438145.1 OM182 bacterium BACL3 MAG-120619-bin3
TCCGCGTCACGCTCTACCCCTTGTCCGGTGAAAAATAGAATCCCAAGGTTGTACTGAGCGAGCGCCAACCCCTCCTCGGCAGCAATTGAGAACTCGCGATACGCCGTTGCGTAATCACCCTCGAACGCTGCATTCACCCCCTGTTCGTAATCTGCACGACTGTGCGCACTCCCCAAAAAGGCAATGGCGAGACACGCGGTGAGCGTTGCACGAATGCTCGACGATGCACGCGAACGGTTAGGGGCCATAAACTACCTCTTTGAGCAAAAAGACGAACCGGAGTCTTCCAATTAGAAACGCTGCGGCAGCAAAGCACAAGATGGAAGCGATTGATTGGAGTGACTATTCGCTTAATCTCGCCTCAGATCGAAATTGGCACTAGGCAAAGCGCGAAATTTCGCTATAATACCGCCCTCTTACGCACCCGTAGCTCAGCTGGATAGAGTACCTGGCTACGAACTAGGGGGTCGCACGTTCGAATCGTGCCGGGTGCACCAATTAAGAATAGCAAAGGCAGCATCCTTCACAGGGCGCTGCCTTTTTTATTGATGCGCTTTTAATTGATGCGCTTTTAATTAATACGTTGTTTCATTTTAATGCGCCTTTTCATTGTTATTGCGCCTTTCCCCTGAGCTATTTTATCGCTTAGCGCTTCGCTTGTTCGTCGGCCATTTTCTCTTCGGCAGCGGCCAACAACTCGTCTAACCACTGCGTCCACCCCTCAGGATCTACAAAAGGATGCGGCGCATCTTTCCCACGTAGCACGAGTTTTTCGAGTCGCTCGAATACTTCCCCCGAGTCTTGATGATTGGGAATGTTTACCTCGACGCCTTCGAGAGACTGAAGAAAGGCAATGCTGTCGAGATACATCTGAGTACGCTCAACCCCGTCGAAATTGAGTCCCGCGCCGCCAAACATCACAGCAGCATGAGGATAACCGTTGTCATACACGGTGAAACTCGTCGACAGCACGCCAGTCGTGTGGCCAGGCGTTTTCATAAACGTGAGTTTCTCGCGTCCAAGATTAAGCGTGCCACCGTGTGTCGCCGTGAGATGACGAATCGGTTTAGGGTATTCTCGATAGATGGCGGGCTCATCGGTCATCTGCCAGTCTTCGTCGGTCATTAACACCACTGCACCAAATTCATCCTGAATGCGCCGAGCGCCTCCGATATGATCGAAGTGGGCATGGCTGACAATCAGATAACGGATGTCATTTGGGTCCATGCCTAAATCACGAATGCCATCGATGGCGATATCCGTTAACTCGCCATAGAGAGAATCGAAGAGGATGAGGCCTTGATCGGTTTCGAGCACCCAAGCAGACACCCATTTCGCACCAACATAGTAAAGATTATCGAACACCTGAAAAGGCTCGACACGCTGAAACTTAGGGTCATCGAGCGGGGAGATCTCTTGTGCCTGTACGGACATGAATCCAAAGAAGGCAATGAACGCGCAGACAAGATTTAACCGAATGGTGTTACTCATGTGTGATCCTTAATTCCTGGTTGCCCCCGTGAAGCGGGCCGGTTGTAAATTTCTTATTGAGCACTTTTGCGAGCGCTTTCTTCTAAATGATCACGCTTAAAGCGCGTCAAAGACTATCAGTAAGATCGCGGAAGACCCAGCACATGTTCGGAAACGAAATTCAAAATCATCTCCTGAGAAATCGGCGCAAGCTTCATCAGTCGTGCCTCACGCCAATACCGCTCTACATGGTATTCGCGCGCATAGCCAAAACCGCCGTGTGTCTGAATTGCCGCGTCGGCTGCGAAAAAACCAGCTTCGGCGGCAAGATATTTCGCCATGTTTGCCTCTGCTCCGCAAGGTTTGCCATTATCGATTAACCACGCCGCTTTCTTGATCATCAATTCGGCCGCGTCTAACTGCGTACGCGCCTGCGCCAACGGAAAGGCAATACCTTGATTTTTACCAATCGGCCGATCGAATATAACTCGTTCGTTCGCATAATTTACTGCGCGCCGGAGTGCCGCTCGTCCAATGCCTAACGCCTCTGCAGCGATCAATATACGTTCGGCGTTGAGGCCATCGAGCAAATAACGAAAGCCTTCTCCTTCCTCACCTACCCTATCGGTCACCGCGACACGCAGGTCGTCATAAACCACCTCGCACGTGCGCACGGCGTTTCGACCGAGTTTAGGGATCGGTGAAATAGTTACCTCAGGGCGCTGCAATTCAGCTAGTAGAAGAGTCATTCCATCGGTTTTACGCTGCACCTCTTTACGCGGCGTCGTGCGCACGAGCAATAGCACACGCTCGGATTCCATTGCCTTGGTCGTCCATACTTTACGACCGCGAACAATATAGTGATCTCCGTCGAGCTTTGCCGATGTCTCTATAGAGGTCGTGTCGGTGCCTGCATTAGGCTCGGTAACACCGAACGCCACGTGCATCTCACCGCGGGCAACTTTCGGTAGATAGGTATTACGGAGGGCTTCGCTGCCATGTTTTACAACCGGGTGCATGCCAAATATAGAAAGATGAAGAGGGGTCGCTCCATTCATTGCAGCGCCAGAAGCAGCAACCTCTTCGAGTAAGATCGCCGCCTCTTGAATGCCTTTACCCGCACCTCCATATTTTTCGGGCATCGCTATGCCGAGCCATCCCGCCGCGGCCATCGAATCGAAAAAATCGGTGGGGAATTCGCCGGCTGCATCTTTCCGCTCCCAATACTCATCGGGGAAATCGCTGCAATGCTTCCTTACTGATTCGCGAATAAGGCGTTGTTCTTCGCTTTCACTAAAATCCATTCGTTGCCCTTTTATACTAACTAATCGTTCAGCTATTTTGAGCGGCGATCTGCGCCGCTATGGCGAGCAACTGCTCCGCGCGCTTTAAATGTGGCACGTCGACCATCGATCCTTCGAAGGTAAACGCCATCTTTCCTTCGCGTCGGTTCTCATCGAACGCTCGCACCAAAATCTCCGCTCGCTCGATCTCCTCAGCGCTCGGCGTAAACGCAGCGTTGACGACTTCGATCTGATCGGGATGAATAGTAAGCTTCCCAGTAAACCCCATGTCTGCAGCAGTCTCGCTCTCGCGGCAAAGGCCTGCAATATCGCGGATGTCTGTATAGACCGAATCTATGGGTTGCACACCCGCAGCAGCGGCAGCCAGCAGACAATATGATCTGACAAAACCAAAGACCTCGAGATAATTGCCATTCAAGTCGCGCTTGCGACGTGCACCCAGTGAGACAGACAGATCCTCGGCGCCCCAAGTTAATCCGTCGACACGCGGATGGTTAGTCATCTGCGGCAGATTGAACACAGCGCCGGCTTCCTCTGTACCAATAAGAATTAGTCGTGGGCTCGTAAAATTCTCTGGCAGCGATTTTTCAGCCTGCTGAAGAATCAAATCTACAGAGGCGACGGTTTCCCGAGACAAGACTTTAGGCAAAACGATAGCGTCGGGTTGATGTTGCACAATTTTTTCGAGATCGTCGCGGCCCCATTCTGAATCGAATGGGTTAACTCGCACCAACCGCTCTTGCCTGCAGCCCTTATTTTCATCGAGCCAAGCACATACAGCGTCTCGCGCTGCTTGCTTCGCTTCAGGCGTTACAGAATCTTCAAGATCAAAGATGAGCGCATCTGCGCGCAGACTTATCGCCTTATTCATCATCTTCTCGTTAGCACCGGGTACAAAGTGGAGTGAGCGGCGAAGGCGCATCCTGTCATCCTTTAGATCAATAATTGGGGCCCAGTAGCGACCTGAATACCGGGTGATAATCACGCGGCAAGATGGCGAAACGATGAGCCTGTCGCTTCTTATTCTACCGAGTTGAACCTTAGTAGTGCAGCCTAAACGCTACTTAAACTCATCTCATTGACAGTTTGCACCGCTTTGGCGCACAGCGCACGATCGCGCGCGCTATAACGAGGCAGCACAACAGCGCCACAACTCTCTCTTCTTCGAAAAATAATCTAACCAGCTGATTAATATGATTTTTACATAATTGGCACAGCGCTTGCTATCTCTAACGTGTACCAAGTTCTGCCCTCCCACATCTCGCTGGGCAAACGTCGGACAAGAAACCTAGCGGCGATCCGCTCAAAGGACTCACGCAGGAAAAAGCATTCGAACTCAATGGAGAAGACCACATGATGACTAAGGCATTTAACGCAATGAGAACATCAACCCACGCTAAGCTCTTAGCAACAACAGCACTCGGCGCGAGCCTGATGCTCTCCTCAGTCGCCGCTCAAGCCGAACTCAGTGCGAACGCCAGCATTACTAACAACTACCTCTGGCGCGGCCTTACTCAATCAGTCAATTTGCCCGCCACTCAGGGCGGGATCGACTACTCTGCCGACAATGGATTTTATGTCGGTACGTGGATCTCTAACGTAGAATACGATGCAGGAGACGCATTCTCTTACGAGCATGACGTCTACTTCGGCTATTCTGGTGAAGCAGGCGGTATCGGTTATGACGTGGGCTATCTCTATTTTAACTATGATGCGAACGCAGAATTCGACTTTTCTGAAGTGTACGGCTCACTGAGTTTTGGAGCCTTCACCGTTGGCGCACAAATTCTTGCCGACACAGAGGCCGCTGAGGGAGTGGGCCAAGACTTTGGTTTTGGGCAAGCTACCTATATTTACGGTGACTACGCTATTGAACTCGCAAATGAAGCGGAGCTCAGCTTCCACGTCGGTCGGCATGCAGGCGACTTCGTTGAAGCATTCAATGGTACAACTGATGACTATTTAGATTATGGAGTCACCCTCGCCAAGGATGGATTTGCATTTACTATCAGTGGCACCACCTTAGGCAGCGACGACAATAATGACGGCGAGGAAGACTACGCTAGCATGAGCGCGAGAGATAACGACAATATCAAGTTCGTTCTATCTTACTCAGTTGATTTCGCACTCTAAATTCACGAACGCCTAAAATGCAGCTCTAAAAGCCTCCAATCGTTACTGATGGAGGCTTTTTATTTTTGGGCATCAGAGTGCGAATCGCGAATCATCATTCCCTTGCGAAGGCACTGACAGACCAATTCGCCGCGTTGATTGTGTGCGCTATGCTCGAACCAGACCACTCCCCTGTCCAGCTTGCTTTCCGACGCCCGCTTGTTCTTTATCACGGTTGTAACTCTTATCGTATCGCCGATAAATACGGGGTGAGGAAACTCAACGTTCTCCATACCTAAATTACCAATAGTCGTGCCTAGCGTTGTCTCGCCAACCGAAATACCGATCACAAGCCCCAGCGTGTAAAGACTGTTTACTAGAATCTGGCCGTGTTGGCTTTTACGCGCAAACTCCGCATCGATATGCAGCGGCTGCGGATTATGCGTCATCGCACTAAACAGCAAGTTGTCGGTTTCGGTAACAGTGCGGGTAATCTCATGTTCGAAAACCGCACCGATCGTTAACTCTTCAAATGTTTTTCCTGCCATTCGCACTCCCCCTCGTACTCTTCTAAATCACTTTGCATTCGGTTCATTAATTGAAAGTCATTGGAAACTCATTAGGACATACAGTATGTTTGACCCTCATTACAGGCACCCAAAATAGCATAGTTCGAGGAATTTACAGTGGCAGCTAACGAACAAGACTTTAGCGACTGGGGCGGCAAGACCGAGGTATCTTACGACATCATCGATCCTGCGCTTGCCGAGCGACTTCGAACGACTCTCCTGCGCACAGAGCAGACACCCGCTACTGGTGTTCTGCCAACACTCGGGCATTGGTGTTACTTCCAAGCTCCTGCACCTGCTGATTTGCTCGGCGAAGACGGTCATCCGCAGCGCGGTGGCTTTTTGCCACCCATAGCACTGCCTCGACGTATGTGGGCTGGTGGCTCGCTCGAATTTCTGGCACCGATTCCAATCGGCGCGACACTTAGCCGCCATTCGACGATCGGCTCTATGCAGGCTAAGGAAGGCCGCAGCGGCAAACTCGTGTTCGTCTCGATAACACACGATTACTGGCAGGAGGAAACGAAGCTAATCACCGAACGACAAGATTTAGTTTTTCGTGAGGCCGCAATTAAA
>LICD01000132.1 GCA_001438145.1 OM182 bacterium BACL3 MAG-120619-bin3
CCAGCCGATGTCGCAGAAATGTTTTCATTACTTAACGGTGATGACACCGTAGCTAGCCTGTATTCGGGCGAACTAATTATCAGCGAGGGTCGCGCGGTGAACTCGCAGGACTTCACCCTCATGGCATCGCGCTCGTTCGCCGAAGAAGTTGTGTTTGCGCGCGGCGACGTGCTTCTCAATGGCACACTCAGTGTCACGGGAGGGCGGCTCGATGATTCTGATGTTGGCGTATCGGGGATGTCGCTTATTCACTCGGTACCACTTACGACAGTAGCCTTTACGCGGGGTTACTTTGGTGAATATGGCCAATACGTAGTCTCGGTAGGCCTCATGCTGTTCGCCTTCTCGACCGCCATTGCGTGGTCGTATTACGGCGATCGCGCGATGACTTACCTACTCGGGCCTAAATCGGTGCTACCGTATCGCATAGTTTACGTAGCAGGTTTCTTCTATGCAGCATTCGCTGACACGACAATTATCTGGAATCTTGCGCTCATTACGATAGTCTTAATGACAGTCCCCAATCTTTTTGGCTTGTTGTTCATGCATAAAGAAATGAAGAAAACTGTCACCGATTACTGGGAAAAAACAGAGCACGGCAAGCATAAGGCCTAGGCTTTTATCCACTGCAAGCATAAATAAAACGAGCCGCATTAGCGGCTCGTTTTGTTTAACGGGTTAAAATTAAAGAGGGGTGGAGCCAGCGCCTATCGGCGTTGGTCAGTTACTCTCCTGGGAGACGAATTCTTTCAACGATTTCTATGACTGCAGCCGGAGGCGGCGGGGTGAGACGCGCAACGGCAATGGCTACACAGGTATTGATCAGTGTGCCGAATGTCCCTATGCCTTCGGGTGAAATACCAAACAGCCAGTTGTCGGCATTATCGATCGCAGGATTCATAAAGCGGAAGTAGATGATGTAAGCAGCGGTGAAGCCGAAGCCTGCAACCATGCCCGCAATTGCTCCTTCCTTATTCATCCGCTTCCAGAAAATCCCAAGCACAATGGCAGGAAAGAAAGACGCAGCGGCTAGGCCGAAAGCAAAGGCGACGACTTGCGCTACATAGGCCGGCGGATACATACCGAAATAGCCCGCTATTAATACCGCAACGAAAATTGCGAGCCTCGCATAGAGTAATTCTTTCTTGTCGCTAATGTTGGGCATGAAGCTGCGTTTCATCATGTCGTGTGCAACGGAGGTCGAAATAACGAGGAGTAACCCTGCTGCAGTAGACAGCGCAGCGGCGAGTGCGCCTGCTACCACCAAGGCAATGACCCAGTCGGGCAGTCCCGCTATTTCAGGATTCGCAAGTACCATGATGTCGCGGTTCACGTCGAGTTCGTTAACAGCCGGATCGCCAACGTATTGGATCCGTCCGTCGCCATTTTTGTCCTCGAATGAAATAAGTTTGGTTGTTTCCCATTTCTTAAACCATTCCGGCATCGCCGTGTATTCTGCATTACTTACCGTATTAATCAGATTGGTTTTTGCGAACGCGGCGACCGCGGGCGCGGTGGTGTAGAGAATAGCGATAAAGATGAGGGCATAGCCTGCAGAGCGACGAGCATCGCGCACATTCGGCACGGTGAAGAAGCGAATGATTACGTGAGGTAAGCCGGCGGTGCCAAACATAAGCGCAGCTGTGATGAAAAAGACGTCTTGGGTGCTGCGCTGGCCTTCGGTGTAGGTGGCGAAACCGAGCGCTTGGCTCATGCCGTCAAGGCGGTCGAGCAGATAACCGCCGCCATAAGCTTCTGTTAGCTCTGAGCCGAAACCGATCTGAGGAATCGGCTGGCCAGTCATCATCAGCGAGATGAATACGGCAGGCACTGTGAAGGCAAAAATCAGTACGCAGTATTGGGCAACCTGCGTGTAGGTGATGCCTTTCATGCCACCAAGTACCGCGTAGAAGAAGACGATCGCCATGCCAATGAGCACCCCGGTTTCAATGTCGACTTCAAGAAAGCGCGAAAACACGATGCCGGCGCCCTGCATCTGTCCGCAGACATACACGAAGGAAATAACGACTGCACAAAACACGGCAATCAGCCGCGCTGACTGTGAGTAATAGCGGTCGCCAATAAAATCAGGCACGGTGAATTTGCCGAACTTACGCAGATAAGGTGCCAGCAAGAGCGCGAGCAGAACGTAGCCGCCGGTCCAGCCCATCAGGTAGAAAGTACCGTCGCGACCGAGAAACGAGATTAGCCCTGCCATCGAGATAAAAGAGGCGGCGGACATCCAATCCGCAGCGGTTGCCATGCCATTCGCGAGAGGGGGAACGCCGCCTCCCGCAACATAGAATTCCTTCGTGGAAGAGGCGCGAGACCAGATCGCTATACCGATATAGAGGCTGAAGGATAAAAAGACAAAGAGATAGGTCCAGGTTTGAACGTTCATTGGCCCGCCTCTTCGTCAGAATTAGCAGAATTCTCTGCGGCATTGTCGTTTGCGTACTGAGCGTCGAGCCTATCCATGAGACGCATATAGGCGAGTATCAAAACAACAAACACGAGGATCGAACCTTGTTGTGCCATCCAGAAGCCGAATTTAAAGCCGGCGAATCGAATTGTGTCGAGTGCATCGACAAAGAGGATGCCTGCGCCGAACGACACGACAAACCAGACAATGAGAAGTGAGGCGACGATTTTGAGATTCGCCTTCCAATAGGAGTTAGCGCTTTGGCTAGACATAATTATCCTCTTGTTTTTCTTGTTATTGAGATTTATCGGCGATGCCTTAGATCACGGATAGTAGCATCGTTGCTCAGAATAGGTACAGGCGACGGCGCAGCATAACCTCTATGTTGGAGGCTTATTGCTGGGCCTGCAGTTGGGCGAGTGATGCGGGCTAGTTAAGACTTTGACTAAGGTAGGTAGTGAGCTTCGTGCGGGCGCGCTTCGCCGCCGCGTCGTCTGGTTTGCGTGCAGCGACGAAATAATTGCGGACAAGCTGACGCAGCTTTTGCCTCTCGAGGCGAGGATGCTGATCGATAAGTTGTGTGATGGCGTCTTCGCTGGTGCTCGGTTCTGCAACGAGGCTTTCGCAGGCCTGCGCTGTCACCCCGAGCGTCTTGCGAGGCGTGCCCGGGCGCGTCGTCGTGCGGGGGTTCTCGAGCTCTTCTACTGCTGCGAGCAAGGCGTCGTAATCTTGCCCACGCATTCGCTTGCCGATGAATTGGGCATGGCGCTTGAGCGCGTTATTGCTGTTGGGCAGTAAATTATAATCCTCGATTGCCTTAAGTAGCACCTCGTTCAGGTCGAGCGTCGCGAGCTGTTTGGGGCGAAGCGCGGCGAGGCGAACACCCAAGTCTTGCAGTTTATTCGCATCGCGCTTGAGTTGTGATTTGCTCGGGCCGTCGAAGAGATCATCGGAGACGGGAAGTCTTTTTTTGTCGGTTCGCATGCTCAAAGCTCAGTCTGCTGTTGGCCTAAGAATTTGTTTAGGCGCGTGAATTACTCTGTTTGGCGGGCGCTGCTCAGAGATAAAAGAGCTGCGCTAGCCCTAAAAAGGATAAAAACCCGACAGAGTCGGTCACTGTTGTTAATGCGACCGAGCCTGCTAGCGCAGGGTCGATGTTGAGCCTATTCAGCAGCAGCGGCAAATAAGCGCCAGCGAGCGCGGCGGTAATCAGGTTGATCATCATTGCCGCGGCAATAATAAGGCTAAGCGCAAAATCTTGATACCAGATCAGGGTAATCGTGCCGATCACCGCCGCCCAAGTCAGGCCATTGAGTGCGGCGACGCCCAGTTCGCGTATCAAAAGCCAGCGGCTGTTAGCGGGGCCGATATGGCCGAGTGCGAGCCCTCGAACAACGAGGGTGAGTGTCTGTGATCCAGCGACACCACCCATGTTGGCGACAATCGGCATAAGAATAGCTAACGCGACGACCGCATCCAAGGTGTCTTGAAACAAGTAGATGACCATCGACGCGAACACCGCCGTCATTAGGTTTACCCCAAGCCACAGTGCGCGTCGTCGCGCAGTCTTCGCCACGGGGGCGAAGGTATCATCTTCTTCGTCGAGACCTGCCATGCTCATTAGTGAGTGTTCGGTCGAGTCGCGAATAACATCGACGACATCGTCGATGGTGATACGCCCGAGTAGTTTTCCCGCTTCATCCACGACCGGTGCCGAGACCCAGTCGTGTTGCTCAAACAGCTGCGCGACTTTGCGCGCCTCCATAGTGACAGGAATACCCTCGAGGTCTTCGAGCATCAGTTCATTAATTGTCGTTTGCGGATCGGAGACAAGCAGCGTGAGCAGAGGCATGCGGCCGAGCAGTCTGTCGTCGCGCGTGACGACATAGATTGTGTCGGTCATCGCAGGCAGAGAATCATGGCGGCGCAGATAGCGAAGCACAAGTTCGAGCGTGTGAGTGGGGCGCACAGTAATGGTGTCGGTGTTCATCAAGCCACCGGCAGTATCCTCATTATAGGAGAGGATAGATTCGACACGATGACGATCCTGTTCGTCCATCGCCTCGAGAACTTGGGCAGCTACCTGCTGGGGTAGTTGCTGCAAGATGTCGGCGAGGTCGTCGGTTTCGAGACCAAACGTGAGTTCGGCTACCTGCTCGGCATTGAGCTCGCTAAGAATCTGCCCCTGTATATCTTCGTTGAGATACTGAAGGACTTCGCCTTCGGCGTCTTTGTCGATGAGTTGCCAAAGAACGCCGCGGGTCTTCGGCGGTGACGATTCGAGGAGGTGCGCGATTCCCGCAGTCGGCAGTGTTTTTATCATCTGCCGAACTTCATACAGCGACCCGCTGTCGATTGCTTGATGCAATTCGAGCGCGTGATCAGTCTGTGGCTGTAACTCTTGGGGGTTTGACATGCGGGCGGTCGTCCTCGATGACTGCACAAGCGTTGCCGTGTCGAATACGGCGACCGCCGCTATTCTACCGCTAAACGACCAGCATTAGAACGTTGCCTTAGGGGCTTTCGCCGAATCCGTCTTCGAACAAGGCGACAAGAGCCGCAATCGCGTCTGCCTCGTCTGCGCCGTCTGCTTCGAGTGAAACAGTCGTTCCTTGTGTTGCAGCGAGCATCATCAGTGAGAGGATGCTTTTACCATCAACAGCTCTGGCGCCGACGCCGATTCGAATGTCGCTTGAGAACCCCGCGGCAACCTCAGCGAGTTTCGCCGAAGAGCGCGCGTGGAGGCCTGCGCGGTTAACAATTGCTGTCGTTTTTGTGATCATTCGATTATTTTCGCTTATGGGTGAGCCGGACGCTATTGCCCTAATCGAGCTCGCGATGCCTTATTTGGACGCTCTCGAAGCGAGGGGTAAATATTTCGCCTAATTTTTCCGAAAGGTAGACCGAGCGATGCTGGCCGCCTGTGCAGCCAATCGCCACGGTCATGTAGCTTCGATTATTGCTCTCAAAACTAGGGAACCATGACTCGAGGAATCCTTGAATATCACTAAGCATCTTTTGCACCTCTTCCTGCGAGTCGAGAAAGTGCGCAACCTCGGGACTCAATCCGGTTAAAGAACGCAGGCTAGAATCCCAGTAAGGGTTGGGTAGGCAGCGTGCATCGAACACTAAGTCGGCATCGGTGGCGATTCCGTTCTTGAAACCAAACGACTGAAACTGGAGCGTCATGCTGCTAGCGCCGTCGGTGGCGAGCCTTGCTTTAATAATGTCGCGAAGTTGATGCAGAGACATCTCACTTGTGTCTATATTGAGATTCGCCAACAATGACAGAGGTTCGAGTAATTCAGATTCTCTGTCGATTGCCTCTCTGAGGCCAACCTCCTTGTCGCTCAAGGGATGTTTGCGACGACTCTCGCTAAACCGCCTCAATAGCGTTTGTGAGTTAGCATCGAGAAACACGATATCGGTCGAGAGGGGGCCCGATCCGAGTTGTTTGATTATTCCCGGAACCTGCCGCAGGTCTGAAGGGATATTGCGCGCATCTATACTCACGGCTGCATTGGCAATGTCGAGTGTCTTGGCAGTTAGGCGGTCGGCAAGTGAGGGCAGGAGGCTGGCAGGTAGGTT
>LICD01000133.1 GCA_001438145.1 OM182 bacterium BACL3 MAG-120619-bin3
TTTCGTTCGAGCCGCCTCACCTGTCGTGGTATCAGCTCACTATAGAGCCTAACACCGTATTTTATTCAAAGCCGCCGCCACTGCCGAGCGAGTCGATTTTAACCAGCGTGCAGGACGCGGGCCACGCCCTGTTGGCAGCGCGAGATCTTGAGCAGTACGAAGTCTCTGCCTACGCCCGCAGCAGTTCTCTGCAATCGCGGCATAATTTCAATTATTGGCAGTTCGGCGACTACCTCGGTATTGGCGCAGGCGCGCATGGCAAAATCAGCCTCACCGATGGGTCGCAGCCACTGCGCACACGTAAACATCGCCAGCCCGATCACTACCTGCGCGCCGCGCTGCAGCCACAGGCCAATGGCCTTATCTCGCGGTATACCGCCGAGGCGACGCCTATTCCACCCGACGAAATCGCTATCGAGTATCTGCTTAACACACTTCGCACGCGACGCGGATTCTCGCCCGCACACTTTGAGGCGCGTACCGGCACCGCTTTTAGCGCAATTGCAAAGCGAGTAGAATACCTGCGCTCGCAAGGGTTGCTCTGCGACACACCTTTCGTCAATGGTTGGATTACTACAACGGAGCGAGGATTTCGCTATCTCAACAATGTGCTCGAGGAATTTATCTAAGTGAAACTGCATCTACGCCACTGCGAGCCGTGCAAATTGGGCACGCCGGTAATCTCTGAGGAAGAGGCACATCAGCTTGTCCTTGGCGTGCCAGGATGGAAACGCCAGTTTCACGAAGGTGTGGAAAAGCTTGTTCGTGAATTCTTCTTTATTGGCTTTAAAGACGCCTTTGCCTTTACTGCAAAAGTGGCCAATGTAGCCGACCGCGAAGATCATCACCCGACGGTATTAACCGAGTGGGGTAAAGTAACGGTCTATTGGTGGTCACATAGAGTTAATGGTCTGCATGTTAACGATTTTATCATGGCGGCAAAAACTGATACGATCGCGCGCCTCGCGATGAACGCCGAGAGTCATGATTCGCCAACTGAGAACCAGGTCGATGAGCACGCTAACTGAAAGCCACCCAGAATCAGAAAAACTAAATAACAGCGATGCAAACGGCGCAGGCGCCCTCGTTGAATGGTTTCGTGCGTCGACTCAGTATATCAACGCCCATCGCGGAAAAACCTTTGTCGTTGCGCTCAGCGGTGAAGCGCTTGCCAGTGAACACTTAGGCAATCTGGTCAGCGACCTTACGCTTCTCCATAGCCTCGGCGTTAAACTGATTTTGGTGCATGGCGCTCGTCCACAGATTGATACGGCATTCAAAGCCGCAAAGCTTCCAGTAGAGTTTCATAAAGGAATGCGCGTCACAGATCCTAACTCCCTTGCCATTATTACGGGTGTGGTCGGCGCCGAATCCATTCGCCTCGAGGCGCTCTTTAGTGCGGGCGCTAGCTCCGCTTCGGCGGCGCCACTTGCGAGCGGCGGCGAATCCCTTTCTCTCAGTCGCGGCAATTTCATCACGGCGATGCCGATAGGTGTTCACGGTGGCGTAGACTTCCACCATACCGGTCGTGTACGCCGCGTTAAGGCCGACGCAATCGCCAAGCGCCTCGAAGAACGCACGGTCGTGCTGCAGAGTAATTTAGGCTATTCATTAACCGGTGAAGTTTTTAATCTCACAGTCGAAGAAGTTGCAACCGAGATGGCCATTGCGCTTAAGGCGGACAAACTGATTTTCTTAGTACCTCAGGAAGGCGTTTGCGACGACCAAGGCGAACTTGTCGCCTCACTCAATCCTGCCAGCGCTACCATCGCTGCCGAACGCCATGCGGCAAGCGATATCGACGCCGAAAAAGCGCTCGGCACGGCGCTGCGAGCGAGTATAAAGGCGAACGCTGCCGGCGTTAATCGCGCACACTTAATCGGCTACAAGAGCAACGGCGCGCTCATTCGCGAACTGTTTACGCGTCAAGGGGCCGGCACACTAATCAGTGACGATAGCCTCGATACATTAAGACAGGCGACGATCGATGATGTCTCTGCAATCCTCTCGCTCATTCGCCCTCTCGAGGCAGATGGCACGCTCGTCGAGCGGTCGCGAGAAAGGCTCGAAACCGAGATAGAAAACTTTAAGGTGATCGAGCTCGAGGGCGCAATCATTGCCTGCGCGGCACTCTATCGCACAAGCGAATCACTCAGCGAGATTGCCTGCATCGCAACGCATCCAAACTATCGTCGCCACGGCCTCGGCGCGCGTCTGCTTCAGAGCTTAACAGCCGAGGCGAAGGCACTGGGAATCGAGAAAGTTTTCGTTCTGACGACGGTGACAGCGCATTGGTTTATCGGTCATGGCTTTGCCGAAGGCTCGCTCGACGATTTACCCGAGCAGAGGCAGGCGCTCTATAATTTGCAGCGCAAGTCAAAGATATTTCTGAAAGGCGTTTAGTTTTTTCTCAAGTACGAAGCCTGACTAATTTGCAAATGCTGTAGGCGTAGGGATTCTCTCCCTCGCCTTGGCCTTCCGCGGCGAACTCCTCGCGCGCGACTTCTTGCCATTCGTCCTCATCGAACTCCGGCAGGTGTGTGTCACCCTCAACGCTGGCCTGCACCCGAGTGAGGTGAAAACACTCCGCCTGTTGCAATGCGTCGGCATAGAGTCGTGCGCCCCCAATGACAAAGGCTTCGTCAACGCCTAGCTCGGCACTAATCGATTCGGCGAGTGCCTTCGCCGCCGCTAAGCTCGACACTACCTCCGCGCCTTCGGCGATATAATTCGGGTTGGAGCTGACGACAATCGAGCGTCGGTTGGGCAAGGGTCTGCCAATTGACTCCCACGTATTACGACCCATGATGATGCAGTGGCCGGTGGTCGTGCGACGAAAGTACTTTAGGTCTTCGGATAGATGCCACGGCAGTGTATTGTCGCGCCCGATGGTTCGGTTCTCCGCCATCGCGACGATCAAAGAGAGTTTCATGAGTACTAATCCATTGTGAATCTTGAGTAGCGCCTAAACCGAGAACGGGTACGCGATTGGGTCGTGATGCTGATAGCCTTCGACCGAAAAGTCATCGAGCGTGACCCATGTTTCGATATCTTCGAGGCTCTTAATGTCGGGGTTAATGTGCAGCTTCGGTGCAGGAAACGGTTTACGCTTTAGCTGCACATCGCGCATAAGTTCGAGCTGATCTTCGTAAATGTGTGCATTTACGATTTTGTGATAGGCAGTCCCCGCGTCATGCCCTGTAATTTGGGCTATGAGCGCGAGCAGTGCAAACACCTGAATCTGATTAAAGTTGAGACCCAAGGGCACATCGCAAGAGCGTTGGTAACTCGTAAGATGGAGCTTGCCGCCAAGTAGCGAAAAAGTGTGTGTGTGCATACACGGTCGAAGGCAGCCTAAGTCGAATTCGCCTGGGTTGTAGAATGTCAGAATTTCGCCGCGATCGTCTAAGCCCTTGTTTAAGTCGTCGACTATTTTACGCAGTTGGTCGAGCGGTTCGCCGTTAGGCTTTGCCCACGCTCTGCCTTGGACGCCATACACACGACCCATATCGTCTTCGCCCCGGCGCACAGGGTTAGCAAGCCACGCGGCGTTTTCATTCGAATTAGCATCCCAGCTTTTAGTGCCGAGCGCGCGAAACTCCGCGGCATTATCATAGCCACGAAGATAGCCGAGCAATTCGGCGATAGCGGCTTTCCAGTAACTTTTTCGCGTCGTAATGATCGGAAACTCGTTGCGCTCTACCGAGTACTGCAAGTCAGCATTGATCACTGTGAGACAGCGCTTACCGGTACGCTCATTCGCGACCCATTCGCCCTCTTCAACGATGCGGCGGCAAAGGTCTAGATACTGGTGCATACACATACCATCCTAAAATTACTTCGGCTTTAGTTCTACAGAGACGCCGTCACGACGATAGCCGTACGCCATCATTAAGGCGCCGATAACAATCATTGGCAACGACAATAATTGTCCCATAGTGAGCCAGTCAAAAGCGATAAAACCAATGTCTGCATCGGGCTGGCGCGCAAACTCGACGACAAAGCGGAACACGCCATAACCGACGCCAAACAGCCCCGTGGTACTGCAGCGCGGACGTTGTTTCGATGAAAACCACCAGAGCAGCGCGAACAAAGCGACGCCTTCGAGCGCAAACTGGTACAGCTGAGAGGGGTGGCGCGGAAGCGCATCGACATAGGGAAAGACCATACCCCAAGGCAAATCAGTAGGTCGGCCCCAGAGCTCGCCGCCAATAAAATTGCCTATCCTGCCGGCGCCGAGTCCAAAAGGTACGAGCGGGGCGACAAAATCCATGGTCTCAAAGAAGGGCTTGCCGAGTCGGCGCGAATACCACCCAAACGCAGCGAGCACTCCCAAAAGTCCGCCGTGAAACGCCATGCCGCCTTCCCACACCCGAAATAGCCAAATTGGATCGGCGAGAAAGCGGTCGAAATTGTAGAAGAACACGGAACCGAGGCGACCGCCAATCACGGCACCCATCGCACCATAGAACACTAAATCGGATATTTGCTCGTCGCTCCATGAACCTGGGCTTTTGTGCGCGCGATAGAGCGCAAGTCGCCAAATACCTGCAAAGGCGACAATGTACATTAAGCCATACCAGTGGATACTTAGCGGGCCTAAGGAGAGCGCGACAGGGTCAAACTGAGGGTGGGTGAGCATGCTGTTCTCGGACAATTAATTCCAACAGCTAGGGTAACCGGTTATACACTATTTTTGTAGCAAACTGGCACTAGATGTCCGAATGGGTAGAATAGATTGCTTAACCTTAAAGAGAAGTAATCGCCACCATGTGTCTCATTTTTATCGGTCATCGCAGCCACAAAGACATGCCATTAATCGTGGCCGCAAACCGCGACGAATTCTTCGCGCGCGAGACGCGGCAGGCGCATTGCTGGGACGACGGCGTTATAGCGGGGCGTGATGGTCGGGCTGGCGGTACTTGGCTTGGTATTGGCCCCAACTCACGCTTTGCAGCGATTACCAACCGCCGCGGCAGCGCGCCTAAAGATGGCATACGAAGCCGAGGAGAGCTCACGGCCAATTTCCTGCGCGGCTCAGCCACGCCGGCCGATTACGCAGCGTCGATTGCCGAAAACGGCCAAGACTATGCAGGATTTAACCTACTCATTGGCGACGCCGACTCGCTGTATTACCTTAACAACGAGGTGCTGGCGGCACCCAGAGAACTGGCGCCTGGGTATTACGGACTGTCGAACGGCGTACTCGACGAACCTTGGCCAAAAGTAAGCAAGGGCAAGCAGCGCTTTCAAATACTGGCAAGTGAGAGCCCAGTGTTGACGACCGATACGTTGATAGACCTAATGGACGATCGAGAGAAAGCCGAGGATCATGAGTTGCCGTCGACTGGGCTAACACTCGCCCTCGAACGACGGCTTTCCTCCGCCTTCATTCGAAATGAGAAAGACCCGAACGAAGAAATACTCGGCTTACACGATTACGGCACGCTGTGCTCTACCGCACTTATCAGAGATCAGAAAGGTAATGTGCGCTTCCATGAGCGCAACTACGATGCGCTAGGACGGCCAACGCAAAGCCATTTTTTCCAGCTGGGAACAGGCTAATTAGTGCGTGCGCGAAGAGCGCAGCAATCTGTCGACTCCGGCGTTATACAGCGCCATATCAACCGCGCTGCGAATAGTTTGCGCGTCGTCCAATTCGGCGACCTGTTCTAGTAAGTCTTTCGCAACATCCATCGAGACGCTGCGAATAACCGATTTGACTTTCAACAGCGTCGAGGCGTTCATTGAAAGCACGTCGTAGCCCATGGCGATAAGCAGCACCGCCGCGCCCGGATCGCCTGCCATCTCACCGCAAATACTCACCGGTTTTCCTTCTGCCTTAGCGAGCGTGACCACCTGCTGAAGGGCTGCAATAACCGCCGGATGAAATGCCGAGTACAGGCTCGCAACGCGCGGATTGTTGCGGTCAACAGCCAGT
>LICD01000134.1 GCA_001438145.1 OM182 bacterium BACL3 MAG-120619-bin3
GATCATCGCGGCGGCGCAATCACCTGCCGCTGAAAATCGAGACCTTCCACGCCAACGCGTACCACATCTCCGGGCTGCAGATAGCTCGGTGGCACCATGCCATCACCCACCCCCGCTGGGGTTCCCGTGAAGATTAGATCGCCAGGGTAGAGCGTCATAAATTGACTCAGGTGACTCACGATCTCCTTAACGCCGAAAACCATGTCGGCGGTATTACCCTGCTGGCGCATTTCGCCGTTCACCTCAGACCATATGGACAGGTTCTGCACATCGTCGATAGTGTCCCGAGTCACCAGATAGGGACCCACAGGTGCGAATGTGTCGGCACTCTTACCTTTCGTGAATTGCCCGCCGCGCTCTCGCTGAAAGGCGCGCTCGGACACGTCGTGCCCCACGGTATAGCCCGCGATATAGTCGAAGACTTCATCCTCAGAGATATATTGCGCGCGACGCCCGATGACGACGACCAGCTCTGATTCGTAGTCGAGTTTAAGGGCGTTGCGCGGCTGAATTACGTCGTCGAAAGGGCCGGTTAGTGCGGAAGTGGCCTTCATGAAAACCAGCGGCTCCGTGGGCAGCTCCACCGCCATTTCGGCAGCGTGATTCACGTAGTTAAAGCCGATGGCGATAATTTTACCCGTACCTGTGACTGGCACGCCGAGCCTCGGATTGCCTTGCACAAGTGGCAATTCGCCAAGGGGAATCTGCGCGATCATAGCTAATGCTGCGTCGGAGAGAGTGGCTGGGCCAATGTCATCAATAAACGCAGAAAGGTCGCGAATCTGGCCCTGCGAGTCTATCAATCCTGGCTTTTCTTCGCCTAGCGGTCCATAACGCAGCAGTTTTAATTCAGCGGCATTGACGATGCTGCTACAAATAAATAGTGCGAAGGCTGCGGCTATTGCTGCAAAGTTGTTCCGAGACATAATAAACTCCAAAAAGTATTTATTGTTTTAGTCACAAATTCGATTGAGACAGCGTGCATGAAAACCGAATCATAGGGAAATGCAGAGCAGCAAAAATGAAAGAGAGACAGGCGTAGTCACAATTCTGAGGTTTCAAAACTAGCGCCCGTCTTGCTCCTTTCGTCGTGCTCCTTCCGCCTCGCTCCTGCTAGTATTCCACCCAGCGCATAGTTACCTTCATGGCAGGCAAATTCGTAAAGCACTTTGACTTCCGGACGCTGGCGAAACGCAAGTTCAGCTGTCCAAGGTTGGCTGTAGACTGCAGGATCGATCATTGTGAATTGATAATCTATCTGCTCCTCACTGCTGCGGGTAAAACGTTCGATAACGACAAGATCCGGACTCGATCCATAATGATTTTGCTGAGGATGCAGATTTCGCGTCTCAACTACCAAGGTGTCGTTTTCCCAATGGCCAACCGAATCGCCCATCCATTGATTCATTACCGTCGAATGGTGTTTGTCTTGTAACCTGATGATACGGGCGTCGTGAATCATCTCTGCCATAATGACAACGTAGTCTTGGGTTTGAATGATTTGATAATTATTATTGTAGATGACCGGCATCATCGGCGGACCCGCACTGGAATTCGATGTGCGGAAATCCCAAAACAATAAACAGCGCTCCCCTATCGTCTGCAATTCGGGCCCATCGAATGCGTCTACGCCCGGTTGTTCTAGCCACTGCTGCAGTTGTGTGGGCCTACTTAGGGCTGCCGGCAAAAAAGGAATCTGGCCGTTAGGAGGATCGATAATCATTGATGTCCGATACTCGCCATTGATTTGAACAATGCCGTTACCGCGATCGAGCCAGAACGAATTGTAACCGGCAGCAGTATTGCCATCGGTCGGCGGAGCACGATTTGGATCGCTCGCGCGGTCACTCTCGATTTGCCGGTCTCGCGAGCGTGATTCTCTGGCTAGCGCCTCTTCTTCTGTGAATGCTTTGCGCTCACCCAACTGGCTATCCCGCTCAAGTTTGGTTTGAGTTGCGTTGCTCCACACACCCTGAAGATCTGGATCGCCAAACTCAGTTCTCGGCATTTCCCATTCTTGCGCGTGAGCTGAGGCAATAAAAAATACGGCCGTTAAAATTGCGGGCAGACCATTGACACCAATTTTTCTCATACTATTCTCTTAGGAACAAGGGACACTGCATTCTCTGACAATATAGCCTATTTCGCATCTACAATTAATTGGGGAAACAAGACTTTGCAAAATTTTTTTAGGCAGACACTCCTTCTTATTGCTTTCTCCATTTATAACGTTTCCACTATTGCGGCTGAGCCTGTCAGCGTCGTTGTCGGCGCAACTCAAGGACTTTGCATTGAAGATGCAAGTTGCATCAATCGATTACACCCGTCGATACCAATGATCCATCGGGTCAAGCCTGGGCAGACCATCTTGTTCCATACCCGCGATGCAGTCGATGTTTTGGGCACTATTGCCGCGCAACGGGGGGACACAGAAGACAGCGAAGTATTGCGGGCGAGCATCCTCGATAAATCGCGTTTTTACGACATGGACAACAACTTCGCTCATCCTATGGCAGGACCCGTGTATATCGAAGGTGCGGAACCTGGCGATGTATTAAAGGTCACCATAATAAGCATTGACCCTGGGGAGTATGGCTACACTTTCGGCAGTGGTGGTTTTATCCGCGATCTGATGGAAGGCCAGTTTTTAGCGATCTGGCGGCTGAATAACGAGTTCGCCGTAAGCGATGATATTCCGGGAGTGCGCATACCCAACGCGAGTTTCCCGGGCATCGTGTCGACGCTGCCCGGACCCGAGCAATTGCAAACGATACTGCACCGCGAACAGCAGCTCGGAATGCTCTCGATAGTATGATCAATTACATCGTGACTACCTATGGGTACAACAGAAATCAGGCGCTCGTTATTGCTAGCGTAGCGGTCGACCTGCGCATTACTCAGCTGGTGGATGCGCCCAATGTCGGGGTAACGGCAGTGCTACCGCTCGACATCTTTGTCGGCGAAATGGTTGGGACCGAGTCACCTTAATCCCCACAGCTAGGAATTCAGTCGCGTCTATCTTGTGTTAATCGCCCAACAATTGCTTTTCGATCTAGTTCGTTACCAAGCAAAAAGACAGCGTGGATATCTTGCGTGGCGCGAATATCATTCAGCGGATTAGCATTCAACAAGAGAAAATCTGCGCGTCTTCCCTTCTCTAGCAGACCACGATCATTAAGACCGAGTTGTGATGCAGCTGCATAAGTTGCGGCTCCAATTGCTTGCTCTGGCGTCATTCCTAAGGCAACAAATATCTCTAATTCCTTATGACCGGTGTAGCCAAAAAAATGATCTGGGAGTGCCCCAGCATCAGTTCCTAATATGATTGGAACACCCCGCGCTGTAGCAGACCCAAAACTTCTTTTTATTGATGCGTCGAGAGTTGAAATCAATTGGTCTAATTGCCACCGAATCAGGTCATTGGAATTAGAGGCAGGCATCGTTTTGTCAGTCTTTGCCAACACTCTGCTGCCGAGCCGAGATAAAGTGGCAGAGGGCAACGTCTCAATTAACAGTGGGTCTTCAGAAATAGTCATGTTGCGGAGCAAAGAAAGCCCCAGATTCGGAATAACGAAAGTATTCGATTCGGCAAGCGAACGACTCAATTCCTCTCCTATCTCGTCCTCGAACCTTCCATGTAAAAATCCCGCAACACCAGCTTTTACCAGCCTAGCAGTGTCAACTGAGTCTTGTTGATGCGCTACTACTTTAATCCCCCTCTGATTAGCCTGATTAACTAACTCGGTGTACAGAGGTTCGGCTAATTTCGGCTGTGTACCCGCTCGATCGTCTACCCATATCTTAATAATAGCGTCTCGTTTTGGTTCCACTGCCTTTATCAGCGTTTGAATATCAGACGTCTGGTCCAAGCCAAACAGTATATTTGTCTCTTGCTCCGCTTCAACAGTGCGAATCTCGTCTAGGAACGTATTATTTGGACCGAAGCCTGTAGGAGCTACACCATAGGCGGCGAGAGGTGTTGCTACAGGTAGCGACTTAAGATCGATAGTGGCTCGAAGTTCATTAATCAACGCAACCGGATCACTGCCTGCTGAAAACACAGTTGAGAAACCGTAGTAGGCATACTGCGAGAGATTATCGAGTAAATTAGCTTCGTTGTAATTTTTCGCGCCCCAACTGTTTACAGACTGATACCCTAAGTGCGCGTGTGCATCGATTAGGGCGGGTATCATTGTTTTGCCTTTTAGTTGCTGTTTCTCAGCTCCAGGTGGCAACTCCGTCTCTGTTCGAATAATGTCAACGACATAGCCTTCTTTAATCAAAAGCCATTCACCAGACTCATAAAGCTTTTCGCCAGAGAATATTCGGTCTGGCTGGAGAGCCATTAATGCTGATTGCGCATTAGCAAGCGCAGGCAAAAGTATAAAACCCGGAAGCCAGAGATGAGTTATTCGCATAGTGTTAATAAGCCCTTCAAAGTAAAACAGCCTTTAGCGTACTTGACAGTCAAATCCCTTAACAAAAGACGCCAAATTTTGCCCCAACTCTTCGCACGGATAGCCGCCTTCTTGAATGATCACTGTCGGCATCACAAGCCTCTTTGCGATCATATTGCCTATTTCATAAAAGCCTTTTGTCGTAATCGACAGACCTGCAATAGGATCTCCCTCAAAACCATCAAGTCCCAAAGCAATAACGAGCGCATCAGGTACGAACGCTTCAACCTCCGTAATTGCTTTATCTAGTGATTCTAGATAAACCTCATCTCCCGTGCCGCGTGGCAGCGGGAAATTCTTGTTAAAACCAACGCCATCTCCTTCCCCATCCTCGTCTGCATAACCCCAGAAAAATGGATAGAAGCGTTCGGGGTGTGCATGCAAAGAAACGGTCAGCACATCGGCTCGATCGTAAAAACACATTTGCGTACCGTTACCATGATGCAAATCAACATCGAGCACAGCGACACGAGCAAATTTTGTGCGCAGGTGCTCTGCCGCAATCGCAGTATTATTCAAATAACAGAATCCACCGGCTACTTCTGGCCCCGCATGATGGCCGGGTGGACGGCATAAAGCATAGCAAGAAGCGTCGCCGGCAATGACCTGCTCGGCCGCATGAACGGCACTCCAAGCGCTCCAGACACAACTGTTCCATGTATCGCTAGTGATCGGACAGGACGCGTCGAGCATATGAAATCCAGCCTGCGCAACGACCGACTTAGGATAGCCGCCACTGCGAGTGTCGGGATGGATATTTGGCGTCACCTCGTCAGCAGCGTTTGGAATACGCTGCCAGCGCTCTGCTACGGTTTCAAGGAACGTGAGATAGCGCTCTGGGTGAGTGCGCAACAAATGTTCACGCGTGTACGCCGGCGGCGATTCTAAGGTTAACCCTGCAGCTCGCACGCCCTCGAGAAGCATGCCGATCCGTTCTGGTGACTCAGGGTTCGCTTGCGGTATACCGTTAACCAAATAGTTCTTTGGATAATGGTTTTCCTGAGCGCTGCTATAAATACATTTCATCGCGAAGCTCCATTGATATTGAGTGAGGACAGTAAAACATCAGCAAACTGCTCAAGGCTTGTCTCGAGTAACCGCAGTATGTCGCCGATTTGCTGCGAGGAAACGCTTAGGGGAGGGCAAACCAGAAAGTGATCGCCCTCTACTCCTCCACGCGTTCGTCGTGAATAGATGATGAGGCCATTTTTGTACGCGATATCAACAAGTATCAAGTGCGCATTAAACGCCTTGGGTAAAGGAGCCATGGTCTCGCGATCCGAGACTAACTCGAATGCTTGCAGTAATCCTTTCCCGCGAACATCACCGATGAAAGGATATTTAGTCATAAGCTTTTCGAGCCCAACCTTGAGCTCGATACCGCGCTGTTCACAGTT
>LICD01000135.1 GCA_001438145.1 OM182 bacterium BACL3 MAG-120619-bin3
TTAGTGAGCTTCAAACGACGTGTGTGGCTGCGTTGCCTTTGTCCACCGATGACCTGTTGAATGAGTTGCAGCCTTACGCAGGTAGCGAAGGCGATGCAGTTTCTGCTATTTGCCTTGGCGCTCCTCACTACTCTTTGTCTCAGCTGTCGCGGCTAGCCGAGGAGGTTTTGTCTTCTGCAATGAGGCTTAAAATCCCGATCTATGTAACCACGTCTCGCTATAATTTGGCACAGCTTCAGAACACCCTCCAGCTCGGCGAACTCAGAGCGCGAGGAATTTTTTTTCTCGTCGATGCTTGCAGCTACTACGGCCAGGTTATTCCTAAGCAAACGGCGGGGGTGATGACTGATTCGGCTAAATGGGCGTATTACGCAGGAGGAAATTTAGGAGTAAACGCGTATTTGGGGAGCCTAGAAAACTGTATCGAAACCGCTCGTCAGGGTCGCCTAGTCCGAGGGGATCGTTCGTGACTTCCGTACTCGCGGTGCGGAGTTTGATTACGGGGAAAGCTCACGGTGCGCTTTTAGTATTAAGCGATGGATTAAGCTTCTGGGGCGGCTTGGATCCCGCTAGCGGCGAGATCGTCGACAGTCAGCACCCGCAGAGGGGGCAAAATGTTCGGGGAAAAGTAATTGTGTTGCCATCGCCCAAGGGCAGTACAGCGGCGCCGGGCGCTTTGCTTGAATGTCTGTGTGCAGGCAATGGCCCTGCGGCTATAGTTTTGGTGAGACCAGATGTGACCCCTGTCGCTGCGGTATTGGCGGCCGACATTGTAGCAATTCCATCGATACCGATCGTGCAGTTACTTCATCCCTCTGACCTCGCTAGTTTCGATTTAGCCACTCATGCCTTGCTTAACGGCGAAGAATTGATCCTGTCTTAATCCGCCGGCTTGTCGCCATGGTCTTCGCGTAATTGTGACATTAGCGAGTCTGCCATTATGTAGCCAAGAGCAAGCAAAGGAAGTGAGACGACAATAGTGGTTGAGAGAATAACTTTGATTCCCCCATCAATGAACATTAGCGTGATCGGCAAAACGCCGAGGCTGCATGCCCAAAAAAGTCGCAGGCCTCGCGCTGGATTTTCGCCTGCCCGCATCTTTTTCGTTGAGACCGAAGCGAGTGTGTAAGAAGCAGAGTCATAGGTGGTGACAAGGAAGACCACAGATACGACGAAAAACGCGCAAAGCGCTAGCTCGCGAAAGGGAAGAGTTCCAAAGACTTGAGTTATCGCGGCGGCTGGGCTTTGCTCGTTCATTATGCCGGTTACAGACAGTATGTTTTCGAGCTCAAGATGTAACGCATAATTGCCAAATACGATGAAGAAAAGCCAAGCGCCAAGACTGCCGTAAACCAGCATACCAAATATGACTTCGCGAATAGTGCGTCCGTAAGAAATGCGCGTGACAAAAATCCCTACGAATGGACCGTAGGCAACCCACCAAGCCCAATAAAAAATCGTCCAGTCTTCGACAAAGCGAGAGTTGGTGAGCGGGTCAGTCCACGTGATCATGCGCACTATATTTTGTAGAACGAGACCGATGCCATTGGTGCCCATTTTAAGAATAAATAAGGTGGGTCCCACGGCGAGTACAAAGAAAAGAAGGGTCAGGGTTAACCAAAGATTTAGATCGGCGAGCTTTTTAAAACCTCGCTCTAAGCCGAGCCAAGCGCTAGTGCCAAAGATGGCTATGCAGAATACGACCACCATCACCTCGAGCATGAAATCGTGATTCCACCCTGTAAGCTCGGCAAGTGTCGCTGCTATCATCGGCGACGACAGTCCGAGTGAGGTGCCAGTGCCGCCGATTAGATTAAGCATATAAAGAAAATCAACAACGCGAGCGCGTTTGCTCGTGGCACCGCCGGGTAAATATTTCAGGCAGCCAGTGCTGAGCCTAAGATAAGGCACTTTCCTCACGTAAAATGGGTAAGCGATGGCGAGCGCAGGCAGGCAATAAAATGCCCAAGCGTTAACACCCCAGTGAAAGAGCCCATAGCTGGCCGCCCACTCAATGGCCTCGTTGCTGCGCGCAGGCACGCCAAACGGCGGTGAATCGAGATAGTACCCCCATTCGATGACCGCCCAATAGAGAAGCCCCGCGCCTATGCCTGCAGAGAAAAGCATCGCGACCCAACTCAGATTGCCAAACTCGGGTCTACTATCCTCTGCGCCAAGGCGAACCGCGCCATAACGGCTAAAGCCGAGGTAGATAAGGAAAACGAAAACCGCAAGGCTGTACCATTGGTACAAGAAGCCTAAATTGTTGGTAAGAAAGTCATAGGCCTGCTCGATCAACTTGCCGGCAAGATCAGGCGCGAGCACCATTGGTAAAGAGAGCGTTACGATCGCGCCGACACTGGCGGAGAAAGTCCACCAATCTATAGTGTGTTGTGAGGCCTGCTTCGACTCCATAAAGCTCTCTCCGCGGTTCTGATTTTTTGTTTTTTATCGATCGAACAGTGCTTCACACAGGCTCGCGTAAGGATGCACGATCGCTTCGATTTGACTATCTAAGCGCAGCGTATTGCGATCATATTCACTGCTGAATGCTGGCCAGTCGACAAGATTTTCGCCGTTCGGATCGCCATGGCGAGCAAAGTTCACCCAGTAGTGCATCATGCTTTGCGTAAGCGCACGGTCGTCAGAGTTCGTCGGAAGCCACGCATCGTGTGTGTCAAAAACATATGGCAGTTCTGCGCCATGATAGGCGCCCATCTCAGCCGCTTGCTCTCCTACGCGGCGCCTAGAAAAATAATAGACCCACGTGCGCGCGCCAGTGTTTGCAGTCTCGCCGGCAAGCCTAAGAGACGGGCATGTGTAGTTGACGCTAGTGATCAGGCGATCGAGTTTAGAGGCTTCATCTAGCCCCTCCAGTGTACCGGTCACCGCGTTAATACGGCTACCCTCAACGTTTTGTGCAAGCCACTCGCTCGATGATTCATCCGGCTCTAAATACATTTTCCATTCGTCAGCATTGCTGCCGATAAGCAAATCGACAGGGTTCGCGCGGTTGTTGATAACCGCTTCAAGCGGAGAGGACGCCAAGCCTGCATCCAAGTGTGGATCGAATCCTGCCTCTGCGTAGACTTTTTGGGCCGCTGTGTCGATAGCGAGCACGGGAAGTTTGCGCAATGCCGCTATAGACGCCGACCCAGTGGCTTCTCCGAGCGCACTACCAAGGGTAAGCGCGTCGTCGCGGCTAACCGATTCTTGCAAAGCCCATCCAGCGCTCTGATGAATGACACGATTGAATAGCCCGGCAGCGCTTGGCATAGCGATCAGATGCGAAATATTGCTCGCCCCCGAAGATTCGCCTACGAGGGTAATATTTGTCGGGTCGCCACCGAGTCGCCCCGAATACTGTTTGATCCAATTAAGCGCCATGACGAGATCGGTGAGACCGAAATTACTTTCCTCTAGCTGAGGGTGCGCCATAAATCCGAACGGCCCTAGGCGATAGGCGACAGTGATGACGATAGCCTGATGGCGGGCGAGATTTTCGCCTAAATAGTTAGGCTCCCATGACCAGCCGCCACGGTTACTCCCGCCGTGAACGTAAACGATAATCGGGAGTGGGGCGCTTTCACCCATGCTGCTGGGTCGCCAGACATTGAGATAGAGGCAGTCTTCGCTTACGTCGGGCGCGATCACTGAATTTGGATCGCCACCGAATCCTGCAACAACGCCCTGATACCAGCGCGTGATATGGTCGCCTTGATAACAGGCGGGAGCAAATGAAACGGCTTGGTGCTGACCCACAGCGGCAATGTAAGGCTGTGCAGCGCGCCAGCGAAGTTCGCCGATAGGTGGCGCTGCGAAAGGCACGCCGAGAAAAGCGTCGACTGTGCCATCCATGTTTCGTGTGCCGAGATACTCTGCCGCACCGATAGTGAGGTGAGGCGTGTCGGCTGCATAAGCACTACCCGCAAAGAAAACAAGCGATAAGCTGGCCAGTGCGCGGGCGCTAATCATCTGATTGCGTTATCTGCACGACAACACAGCCGCCGAAACCGCCTTGTTCGATAAGTTCATGGGAGCGAGCAATGTCTGCGAGAGGAAGTACATGGGCGATGCGATGTGCGAGTTTACCCTCACGCAGCGCTGCCACAGTGTCCTCGACTGCGGCCTGTTTGGCGCTTTCTGGCATCGCGTAAACGATAACCATGCGCACCGTAAGATCCATAAACATCATGTCGCGGAACGGCAAGGTGGGCTCGCCGACGACAGTCGAAGAATAGGTGGCGATAGTGCCGCCAATAGCAATGCACTTCATGATTTCTGGCAGGTTGGCCCCAAATTCGACTTCGACAACGCGGTCGACTCTGTCGCCTGCATTAGCGGCGACAACGGATTCGCCCCAATTTTCTTCGCGATGATTGACCACCGCATCCGCGCCAAGCTGCAGGCAGAGTTCTTTGTCTGCTGCGTTGCTTGCCGTTGCAATAACCGTTGCGCCGCCGAGCTTTGCCCATTGGATGGCGTAGTAACCAACTCTACCGGCTCCGCCTGTAACAAGAATGGTTTTTCCTACGACTTCACCGTCGGCATAGACGCAGCGATGTGCTGTCATTATCGGAATGCCAATACAAGCACCTACGTCGAAAGAGCACTCATCTGGCAGGGCTGGCGCGCGAATAGAATCAATTGCTACATAGTCGGCTGCACTGCCAAGGCGCCGACCATACTGAGCTTGGTAGACAAACACGCGCTCGCCGATTCTCGTTTGATCTACTCCCTCACCAACGGCTTCGATGACACCGGCGCCGTCGCTGTGTGGGATGACAAGTCCGCCGTCGAGGAGAGTGGGAAAGGCGCCAGCCCGCTTCTTTACGTCGGATGGATTGACGCCAGTGGTGTGAAGTCGCACAAGCACTTCACCGGGTCCGGCTTCGGGTTTTGGGAGATCGCCTACGATAAGCGCCTCATTTGCCGAACCAAACTTTTCGAACCACGCTGCTTTCATGTTGTTACTCCTACTCGAATACTTGTTTAGTCTATCCAGTTGGATAAACCTTCGGTATGACCGTCGATAGCTAACGCCTGGCCTGAAATATTGTGTCCTGCTGGGGAGCAAAGGAACTTGACCGTGTCGGCAATTTCTTTGGCGTCTACAAACACGCGCATCGAACTCTGACGAAGATACACATCGCGTATCGCACTCGGTGCAACCCCTCTCTCTTGTGCATCGCGCTCGATTACTCCATCTATTCGAGGCCCTTTTACGCTGCCGGGGCAGATCGCATTGACGTTAACTCCATCGGGCCCCATCTCCATAGCCCATGTTTTGGTGAGGCCGATTAGCGCCCATTTGGCTGCAACATAGGGCGAGCGAAGCGGGAACCCAAAGAGAGCCGCATTCGAGGCAATGTTAATTATGCTTCCCCGCGCCTTCTTGATGAAAGGTGTCGCTCTGCGCGTCGCATAAAATGCCGCATTAAGGTCGATCGCGATAGTCCTATCCCAGTCAGCAGGGGCAATATCTTCCACAGCGGCAGTTGGACCGGCGACACCGACATTGTTGACCAAAATATCTAAGCGGTTGCTGTGTGCGCCGATTTCGTCGAAAAGGCGATCAACTTCGGCAGGGTCAGCTGCGTCGCAGCAGGTGCCCTCAAAGTCTGGATTGGCTTCCAGACACGCAGCGATTGCCTGTGGGTCGATGTCACAAATATGAACTTTGATCCCTTCGGCCGCTAGGCACTCTGCTATTGCTCTGCCGATGCCATTTGCTCCGGCGGTAACGAGCGCAACGCGTTTCTCATCCATGTTTTAACTCTCTAAAGTCAACACTCAGCGTGGGTGGACTAAAACCGAGGCGCGCTGGGCAAAGATTAAA
>LICD01000136.1 GCA_001438145.1 OM182 bacterium BACL3 MAG-120619-bin3
CGCTCTCTGCGCACATTGAGTTATGCCAGAGCTGTCGCCAGCGAAGCAGCGAGCTCGAGTCGCGAGAAATTGTTTCATGGCTCCAAGCCGACAGAGCCCAGCCACTCGCTTCGCCTGATTTCTCGGGCATGCTCGACTTAATCACTAGCCAGCCGCAATTAACCAGCGAGACCAAAGAAGCGCCTCATAGTGAAGAGGAGCCGCTCGTATCTGAGATACATATGCTCGACCACAGCATCACTCTTCCGCGCGTGCTGGCGAAGGCGGCCTCTCGGGGGTTGGTTTGGCACAAGCTTGCAGGCGGCATAAATCAGGCGCAGGTGCAAATAGACAACGAGACTCAATGCGAGTTTTTGTATATGACTCCAGGCAGCCAGGTGCCCGTACACAGGCATCAGGGTAGCGAGGTTACACTCGTTTTAGACGGAGGATTTGAAGACGAATTTGGTCACTATGGCCCGTCCGATTTCCTAGTTCGCGACAAGCGCGACCAGCACCAGCCTTCGACAGAAGAAGGGTGTCTCTGTTTCGCCGTGCTCGACAGTCCGCTGACCTTTACCAGCGGCCTAGCTCGGCTATTCAATCCGATTAATAACTACCGCTTCCGCCGCGCGACTTCGCAGCGGTTCTAAGACATTCCCCTTCATCGGCGCGGAAGCGCGTCGATGTTTATCGCCACCGATATTCTCTCGCGGCTACCGGTGTAGGCTCTTACCCCGTGTCGCAGCCAAGCAGGAAATACAATTAGATTGCCTCTCTTCAAGCTCAGGTCTACCTGATACTTCTGAGGCAAGCCGTCGCCGCCTCGCATCCTAAAGCCCGTGTTATGCATCGCCGCCAGGGGAAAGCGCGGGTCTTCAAGATAGAAATTTCCTCCCGGTTCAATCCCGCTATCAGGCTCACCCCCCATGTCGATGTAGAGCACTGCTGCCCATAGATTGCCTGGATGAGAGTGCAACGCGTTGAGACCACGTGGCGCCGTAACATTGGCCCACATAGTCACTTTCCAATCGAAGTCATCAACCGTGGCTTCTTCGAAGTGGCTCATGCGTTTGGCAATGCTGATCGCTGTGTCTGCAACTTTGCGCGCTGCTTCACCGCCCCATTCGAGCATATCTGTGTTGGAGTGCCACCCGCCTTCATTAGAACGTTTGATACCTGAGCTTGCCGCCTTGTTGGCTTTAATAGCCGTTGCTAAATCATCGAGTAGAGACTCGGCATTGCTTATCTCGCCGAAACCCACCGGCGTTTCAAAGAGGGGAAGCGGCTGTGCTTTGACTTTTATTGCGTAGCGTTGAATTTCCATACCCCAATGTAGCCAGGCAATGTGACACTAAAATGACAGTCCAGTCATCTATCCACGAGGTGTGATGAAAACTTAACTGTGTAACAAAAGTGCCATATAAAGGTCGCATTACTGAAATATTTACTCCGTATATTCGATTTCATTAAACAAAAAACTCTCGGATAAAAACTTAGGAGTCACAATGAAATTAGAATTACTCAAGACTAGTGCTATCGCAACCGGCGTCGCGCTCGCCATGGCAGCGTTAGGTGCACAAGCCGCCACACAACCAGGCTTATCGACGGCAGGTGCTTCGTCCTCTGCAAAATTTACTGGCGGCGCTACCGTTAACGGCGGCGCGAGCTACCTTGCAGAAGTGCCGGCCGAGGTGGCAGCGGACCTCGTTGCAACCATTACGCCTGCAGCTGCAGACATCGGTAAAGAAGGTGGTATCGTTGTGATCGCCGAGGTGGGCAATCTTGGATTTTTCATTAAGCTCTCGGGCGGTATCTGGGTGCCGTGGGACGGCGCTTCGATTCTTCCGACCGTGACTAAAACTCTCGCTGCAGCAGAGTCGGTGTCGATTTTAGATGATCTAGTCGGCAACGATACCTCACTCGCAGGTCTGACGATCAAGGCGTATGTTGGTTATTACACCGGTGCGAATGCCGCTGCCACCATCACTTATACAGCAGCACCCATGCAGATGAAGATCGCTGCGAAGGCGAGCACATCGTGCCCCGTTAACACCACTGCGTTTGCAGGTCAGACAGTCGACGGTAAGCCTCTTTGCTCTCTTCCTACGGGCGAGGCGCTCACTACAGATACTCACCTCACAAACAATTTTGTTTACTACATCGACGGTACTGTTTTCATTGGTGAAGATGCCGACACGCCAATCGCTGATAAGGTCAAACTGACAATCGATGCCGGCACTAAAATTATTGTTGCCGAAAGTGCGTCGGCGCTTGCCATTAATCGCGGCGGCATGTTGTTTGCCAACGGTTCTGCAACTCACCCGATTATTATGACCTCTGAGTTAGATGTAGAAGGCATTGATGCAGTCAATACTCGTGGCAAGTGGGGCGGCATCGTGATGAGCGGAAGCGCTGCGCTGAATACGCAGGATGGCACCGATGCGAGTGAAGGCGTTGTTAGCACCTACGGCGGTGGCGCTAACCCACGCAACGACGATAGCAGCGGCGCCCTAACGTATGTACAGATTAAATACGCAGGATTTGCATTCAGCCCCACTAACGAACTCAACAGTCTCGCGCTGCAGGGAGTGGGTTCTGGAACCGTTATCGACTATATCAATGTTCACAATGGCGCAGACGATGGCGTTGAGTTCTACGGCGGAACAGTCGATGCGAAACACCTCGTAGTATCGGGTTCAGACGATGACGCAGTCGATTGGACGCATGGCTATGTGGGTCGTCTTCAGCATATTCTGATCGACAACACGCTCTCAGGGGCGAGCGACAACTGTATCGAAGCCGACAATCTTGGCGCGAATCCTACTGCGCTGCCTCGCTCTATTCCAGTCGTATCGAATTTGACTTGTATCGGCTCCAGCGAGATCAAGACTTCGGGTCACGCGTTCGAGCTGAAGGCTGGCACTGGCATGTTAATGTCGAATTCGATTATCGGCGGAACATTCCCGCAAGGCGGCGAAGGCTGTATTCGCATTGCAGGCGAAGAGACTTTCCTCAACTCCGGAAGCACAATTGCAACGCTCAACGGCACGCTCGTAATGCGCGATAGCTTGGTGACGACTGCTTGCGCAGCCGACCTTCAAGAGAAAGACGGCGTGTGGACAACAGCCGACTGGTTTGGCGCGCAATCGAATACGAGTGCGGGCACAGTCGATCTCGGCGGGCCTTTTGGTTGGGCGAATGGCTCGTCGATCAACGCAATACCTGCGAATATTCCAGAGGACTCCTTTTTCGATAAGGTCGATTACATTGGCGCAGTTAAAGATGACTCGTCGGATTGGACCAAAGGCTGGGTCTTCACCGGTTACAAATAAGCAGTGCATCGATAGCTGCTATTGAGCAGTAAGTTGTTACAAAAAAGGCGCCAATGAGCGCCTTTTTTGTTTCTCTCATTGATTACTGCGCGAATGAAATACTACTGTCACATTGCAGCAATAAACTAACGTTCTCAGAAATGCTGTGATCCGGCATCTAATCTTAAAACACGTTGGTTTGGAGAGGCAAAATGGTCAGTAGAAAGTTGTTGGCGTTAACGGTGGCTGCGTCGATCAGTCCCTTCGCGACAGCGCAACAACAGGCTCCGCTCATCGAAGAAATTTCTGTAATCGGGCAGTTCGTTCCCGATGAAAAGCGCGGCACCGACCAGATTGCTAACGTAGTGGGCACAGAGCAATTTACCCGCTCGGGTGACTCAAACATAGCCGAGAGTCTCAAGCGAGTCTCAGGCCTGAGCACAGTAAGCGGTAAATATGTTTATGTCCGTGGCCTTGGTGAGCGGTATGCAACTACCTTATTAAACGGCGCCATATTGCCAAGCCCAGAACCGATTAATCGTGTCGTGCCGATGGACCTTTTCCCTACGGCGATTTTAGAAAGTGTATTAGTTCAGAAAACCTACTCTGCCGCTTATCCAAGTGAGTTTGGTGGTGGTGTATTGCAGCTGCGGACGAAAAAATCGACTGATGAGTTTTTTTGGACTTTCGCCAGCACAGTAGGCGCGATCGACAATGCCACCTTTAAGGACAGCTATACCCTGCCAGGCGGCGGCACCGATTGGATGGGTAAAGACGACGGATACCGTGCGCAATCGTCGGCGCTACTCAACGCGACCGCAAACGATAATCAGCTCCGTGTGATGAGTCGCTTCACGGGAATCGGAGTTTCTCAAGAGGAGCTAGAGGCGGTAGGGCAGTCGTTTAACAATCAGTACACGCCAAACGTTGAAGACGCGCCGCCCAATGTCAATATTTCTACCTCGCTGGGCAATTATCATGAGCTTGGCAATTCGGGAATGAAATTCAATTATCTCGCATCATTAGACTACTCTAATGGTTGGGATACAAACCAGATCGAACGCAATACTTATGTGCCGGGGTCTGAAGGACTCACTAAACAGGAAGACCTCGATTTCCGAGGCACCGAAAACAGCATCGATGTCAGCGGAATTTTCTCGGCTGGATTAGATATTAACGACAACAACAACGTTCGTTTCACGTCGGTTATTCTGCGTAAAACAGACGATCGAATATTCAAAACAGAAGGCAATACCGAGGCTGAGTCAGAGCTTGAGATTACCGAGATAGAATGGGTGGAGCGTGAGCTCGCCTCGAACCAAATTCAAGGCGATCACTATTTCCCCGGTTTCAATGAATTGGTATTCAACTGGCGTTATTCCGAAATAACGGCGACACGCGACGCCCCAGACAACCGTATTTATCGCTACGATACGGGCGAATTCTCATCTCGTGTGGACGGTAATCTCCGTAACTTTAGCCAGCTCGAAGACCAAGCAAATGAGCTCGGTCTTGATTTCACTATGGTTTTCTACGGACCGAAGAACTCTATTATTACGCCGAAAATTGGTTATGTCTCAGCAGAAAAGCAGAGAGACTCTGAAATACGGCGCTACGGCTTTGCGTTTAATGGCCCTATTGCGAACGACCCTGCGCTACTAGTAAAGCCGCTGGAGCAGATTCTTATCCCTGAAAATATTGTGAGGGCGGGATTCCAAATTCGCGAAATCACTCGACCAACAGATAACTATTATGCGGACAATAATCTCGAAGCATTCTATGGACAGGTAGAGGTAAATTTCGACGATCGTCTTCGGTTAACGCTCGGCGGGCGGCAAGAAGATTTTAATCAGGTTTCTACCACATTCGACTTATTCAGGCCAGAAACTGCGGCGGTGGCCGAATTGTCGCGTAAAGAATTCTTACCGGCATTTAGTGCAACGTACATTCATAACGACCAACAATTTCGTTTCGCCTACAGCGAAACCGTGTCGCGGCCAGATTTTCGAGAGCTATCAACCTCGCCATTTATAGATCCCGAAACAGGTCGAGAAATCTTCGGTAATCCTAATCTCGACATCACCTCGATTACCAACATCGATTTTCGCTGGGAATGGTATTTTGCTTTTAGTGACTATGTCTCGATTGGGTATTTCTACAAAGAATTCGTAGACCCGATAGAGGCCACGATATTCAGTCCTGTAGATCGCAAAGTCACTTATATCAATGCTGCTTCTGCAGAGAATCAGGGAATCGAGATCGAAGCCTATAAGCGCCTCGATTTCTTGGGGCAGCTCGGCGAAGATTTTTATGTGCAAGGCAATGTTTCGTTCATTGATTCGAGCGTAGAGATTCGAGATGAAGACCGTGGTTCGTTGACCAGCACGTCGCGTGCACTTCAAGGTCAATCAGACGTTTTGTTCAATGCGCAAATCGGCTACGAGCCTTACTCGGGCACAACAGCAACGCTGCTGTATCATTACTTCGGTGATCGTATTGCCGAGGT
>LICD01000137.1 GCA_001438145.1 OM182 bacterium BACL3 MAG-120619-bin3
AGAGGCATTGCAAAATAGAACGCATGCACAGCGCGGGCTGCTAACGATTGCGGACGCGACACTCCAAGACAAAATCGACGCCTTGGGCAGTCGCCAACGCAAAGCGCTCGCAGCTGCGCTTCATCGCTTGAGTTCACAGAAAGTGGTGGACGATTTGGCGAGTGCACTCGGTCCTCTTCTCGCAGAGACACCCCAGACGACCCCGCAGTAACGCAAGGCGCAGGGTTAGCATTGCGTTGTTATCGAAGCACCGCCACCGATTTAATCTGCGCCCAAACTTGCGAGCCTACGGCTAATGCAAGATGTTCCGCTGAGCGGCGCGTAATTCGCGAGAGCAGCATCTCGCTGCTGTCCCGACTAGCCTCTGATTGCTCATCTATTACTTTTGACTCGTCGAGTGCCGCAATAGACTGATGACCTAAACCGAGCTTAACCAGCACTGCGTCCTGTGACGGACACGCTGAAATCTCGATCACAGTTGCCGGCAAGGCATTGAGAATACTTGTGTCGGTGTGCTGGGACAGCGTAAGACTAATATCACGCGCGTCGACTCGTACGCGCAGAGTCTCCCCTTCGGCGCGTCCATTGTCGGCGAGTAATAATTCACCCCCGATAAAACTAACGCGCATGAGAGCCCACTGCGCCTCGCGCGAGCGTATTGTCGTCTCGAGCACAACACCCGCATCGTCTAGCTGCATGGGCGAATCTAAGGCTGTCAGCACGTCGGCAAGGCTACCATTGGCAACGACGCGTCCTTGATCGAGCACAACCACCCAATCGGCAAGGCGCGAGAGTTCGTCGATAGAATGGGTAACATAGACGATCGGTATCTTGAGTTCGAGGCGGAGTTTCTCTAGATACGGCAGTATCTCACGCTTACGCTGGGTATCGAGAGAGGCGAGCGGTTCATCCATCAACAACAATTCGGGCTGGCTGAACAAGGCACGGGCTATTGCGACGCGCTGTTTTTCTCCGCCTGACAGTTGATTGGGCTTTCGCTGCATGAGGTTTTCAATACCTAATAGCTCGATGACTTCGTTGCTACTCAGCACACTGTCAGACGGGTCTGCTAAATCGACTCTTTTCTGCGCATAGTTCAGATTGCCTTCGACCGTAAGATGCTCAAACAGACTGGGTTCCTGAAAGACATACCCAATCGGCCTTTTATGCGTAGGTACAAATAACTCATCGCCCTGCCATTGCTCGCCGTCGACACTCAACACGCCTCCTGGCGCATGCACAAGTCCTGCGAGGCAGCGCAGCAGAGTGGTTTTTCCCGAGCCTGACTGCCCGTACAAGACAGTCACCCCTTTCGCAGGCAGTGCCAGGTCAACGTCTAAAACGAAATCGTCATAACAGTGCGTGAAGTGAGCGTCTATTGGCACGCCTGTGTCGCTAGCCATGCTCTAAACCCTCGGCCCGACGCTGCTGCTCGCACGCCTATTAAAGGTGTAAAGCGAAAACAGAACAACGAAACTAAACAGCAGCAACGCGCCAGACAGCCAATGCGCCTGCCCGTAGTCGAGTGCTTCAACATGATCGTAAAGCTGTACCGAGACGACTCGAGTCACCCCAGGAATATTGCCGCCTATCATCAACACCACACCAAACTCGCCAACCGTGTGCGCAAAGCCTAGTATCGCTGCCGTGATAAATCCTGGCTTCGCAAGTGGCAGGGCAACGCTTGCAAACCGATCCCAAGGGCCCGCTCGAAGAGTTGCTGCAACCTCAAACGGCCGCTCGCCAATCCCCTCGAACGCGTTTTGCAGGGGCTGCACAACAAACGGCAGCGAATAAAAACAAGACGCGATGACAAGTCCCCAAAAGGTAAAGGGCAGCAAGCCAATGCCAAGTGATTGCGTCAACGCACCGATTGGCCCGTTAGGCCCCATTGTGAGTAATAGGTAAAAGCCAAGCACCGTGGGCGGCAGAACTAAGGGTAAGGCGACGATCGCAGCAATAGCGCCCTTGAACCAGACACGCGTGCGCGCAAGCCACCAGGCTATCGGGGTGCCGACAAGCAACAAGACCAGCGTGACAGTCGCGGCGAGCCGCAGCGTTAGCCAAATAGCCGCCAGGTTCTCATCCATCCGTTTTCTCCACAGACCCAACTGGCCCGAGCGCGTCACTCTCTACCGAATAGCCAAAGCTATGAAGAATACTGACTGCCTTTGCACTTGTTAAAAAGGTCATAAATTCTTGTGCCGCGCTGTTATTTAGGCCTCTTGCCAGCAGGACCGCATCTTGGGCAATCGGCGAATGCAAAGTCTGCGGCACCCGCCACAGCGATCCTTTAACGAGCTCGCCATCCACTAAAACCTGTGACATCGCAACGAAACCCAGCTCGGCATTACCTGTTGTCACAAACTGATAGGCCTGCGAGATGTTCTCTCCAATTACCCGTTTCCCCGCCAGCGCCTGCGTTAAGCCCAGGCTAGCAATCACCTGCTGTGCAGCCAAACCGTAGGGTGCTAGTCGAGGATTCGCCTGCGCGAGCCGGACGAAATCGCCGGCTCGAAGCGTCTCTGCATTAATAATAACGCCGTCATCAATGGTCCAGAGTGCCAGCGTGCCGCGCGCGTAGGTTCGCTGCGAACCCTCGATAGCGAGTCCTTCTTTAACAAGCAGCGCGGGTTTTTCGGTGTCTGCCGAGAGGAAAACATCGAAAGGCGCGCCATTGTAAATCTGTGCGTAAAGTTTACCGGATGAACCTTGAGAAAGACGGACGGAATGACCGGATTCTTGCTCGAAGGCGAGCGCAATCGCGCGCGCAGGCGAAGAGAAATTGGAGGCAACGGCAATGAGTGCCTGCTCGGCAAAACAGCTTAAAGGCGCGGTAGTCAGCAAACAGGCTGCGGTCAAAAACTGTATCGTAAAACGCCTCATATTCACTGCTCGGAAATAGGAGGCGTCAGTTTAGTGTGATTAGTCCGAGCGGGCAATTACTAGCCTAAAGTCTCTCTCGCTAGTAATTGCCGTACAGCATCAGTCTGGCGCGTTTGCAAGGTCTTCGCGCAGCGTGCGGGTCGCGAGCACAAAATGGCAAGACGACCAGAACAACGCTGCCGGGATCAAGAAGACCATGGCATAACGGAGAGATTCAACACCGTAGGTAGGCTCGAGATAATCGCTCAGGAATCCTACCGCGCTCGGCCCCATTCCCAATCCAATTAAGTTGAGAATAAAGAACAAAATAGCCGACGCCATCGCTCTCATTCTCGCGCCCACTAATGCATGCGCCGTGGCAATAGAGTTGCCGAGGTACACATTAATCAATAGGCCTGGGATACAAGATAAAATGAGTGCAGTGTATTTTGACTCGGTAAGGAATACCGTGATGAAAAAAGGCACACCAATAAAGCCTACAATAGCGGGCACCCACAGATACCAACGTTTATCTCGTGGCGCTAGCTTGTCGGCAATCATACCGCCGCCCAAAATACCAATCGCACCTAACAAACCAGACGACAGCGCAAGCCATGTGCCTAGTTCGCCAGTGCCCATTTCGTGGCTACGGATAAAGAACGACGCTTGCCAATTTACCGTACCGTAGGCAGCAAAAGCATTGAGGCCCGCAGCAATCGCCATATGCCTGAACGAGCGGCGGCTCCAGAGTAGTCGCAAGACATCGCCCAAAGGCGCAACGGCAGTATTGACCACTCTGCCTTCTGACAACCCGCGTATAGGCTCTTTGAGCGTGTAACGAATGACCAGAGCGATGACGATTCCGGGGGCACCAACGACTGCGAAGGCCACGCGCCAGCCAAAGAATTCATTCAGCCAACCGCCGAAGAGAAAACCAAAGAGGATGCCAATATTCACCCCCGTCGAGTAAATAGAAATGGCTGTAGCGCGCCTCTCAGGAGGGAAAATGTCAGAAATAATCGAGTGTGATGGCGGGCTACCACCCGCTTCACCGATACCTACGCCGATTCGAGCGAGAAACAACTGGAGATAGTTTTGAGCCAGACCGCTAATCGCAGTCATAAAGCTCCAAATGCCAATAGCGTAGGCGACGATATTACGTCGATTGCCTTTATCAGCCCAGCGTGCAATCGGTATACCAGCGGACACATAAAACATCGCAAAAGCGAATCCGGTGAGCAGCCCAAGCTGACCGTCCGACAGACCAAGATCGACCTTGATAGCCTCTTGCAAGATTGACAGCAGTTGCCTATCGATGAAGTTAAAACAGTAACCTACAGTGAGTAGCCCAAGCGCATAGTTTCGTGTCTTATTGCTCAGGTAGGGATTGTCGATTTTTGGTGAAGATTCTGTCGAATCTAAAGGGGTCGATGGTTCGGCCATAGTGGATTCTCTTCCGTCTTATTGTTGTTATGCCGCAGCGTTGGCATTTTCCTATTTAGTGCTTGGCTCGCAGAGCGGATTAATGCCCTGACGGCAACCCCTGTATAGCAGATCGAAGACGAGAAGTGTACTCGAGGAGTGATGCTAGATGGTTATCACAAAGCCTTTGTGAAGCTGGAACTGCCGACGGATTTACAGCCTAAGCAGCCTCTCGCTTGCTGGGGAATGGGTAGTCGCGGCTTCCGGCGTTTCCAGTAAAGAGAGTTGGCGCGCCCAGAGAGATTCGAACTCCCGACCAACTGGTTCGAAGCCAGTTACTCTATCCAGCTGAGCTATGGGCGCAGGATGAAGAGTATAGCCAAGTTATCATCACCGGTCACCGTTCTATTAGGCTATTTTCCTTGATAGTTTATTATAGGCAAATTCCCCCTATCCACGACGCGGGTCTATGTGATTTACTCCTGCTCGAATTCAGATAAGGCTAAGGTTCGAGATTGAAGCAAAATATTAAGTCACAGGCGAGCGCCCAAAATACAGCCTTCAGCGCAGGCTCAAGACCGCAACAACGACGTGCTTTGGAAATCATGGGTTGGATAGTCTTATCGCTATTAATCATTACCGGCCTCTCTTCAGTGATCGGTCGCGCATCATTTCTGAATCATGCAATCGCAATAGCACCAGTGGATCCAATCCTTGAATTTGGCGCATTCGATAGCCGCTACTACACTAACCTCGCAGCAACAGTTCTCCACCTTCTCCCAGGGCTTCTCATATTTATAATGGGACCGATTCAATTTATGCCGAACCTGCGTAAGCGCTATCTAAAATGGCATCGTATCAGTGGGCGAGTCTACGTTGCCTCTGGTTTCACGGGTGCTGTTAGTGGATTTGTAATAGGTACAATAGACCCCTTCATGGGTTTCACCGGACAGGGCTTCAACGAAGCAATGGCGACTGCATTCCTCTCCGCGTATGTTTTTTTCTGCCTGACTATGGCGATCTATCACATTCGGAACAAACGCATTGGTCCACATAGGGAGTGGATGATTAGGGGCTTCGCTCTAATGACAGCGATAGCAACGGAGAGACTATTGCTAATCGCCTTTCAAGCAACGCTCGACGTCGATATCGGCATCCTTTTCGGTACTACGTTCTGGATGGCCGCGATTCTAAATCTTGCCGTAGCAGAGAGTTGGATAAATCTAACGCGCACACCCGGCAACGGGGCTGCGCACTGGAAAGACTTAGATCGGCGAGCGAAGAGTGCATAGGGAGTAGTAATGGATCAGCTCACTTCTATAGAAACTATCGCTACGGTAATCCAATTGGCTGTCGCTCCTGTATTTCTGCTTGCGGGTATCGCCGGGCTACTCAACGTGTTGTCGATTCGTCTTGGGCGCGTTGTCGATCGCGTGCGAGTGGTTGAAACGCGGCTATT
>LICD01000138.1 GCA_001438145.1 OM182 bacterium BACL3 MAG-120619-bin3
GCCCGACTCTCATCGCTTAATTCATTGGCATGATTACAGTGTGATACCAGCACCACCTTCAGCCGCGACGCGCCAAGCATCGCTGCAAACTCTGCGTCGATTCGCTGCGGCAGCACGATTGTCATCCGCGTGTGAATGCGCACTGTGCGCACATGAGCAATCGATTCGATCTGCTCTAAAAGCCAGCCGAACTGCCGATTCGACAGCGCGAGAGGGTCGCCGCCGCTAAGCAGCACTTCTTCGATGCGCGCATCGGCGGCAATGTGCGCGAAGGCGGCCTGCCAGTCTGTCCGGCTAGGCGCGTTGCCAGCGTAGTCGAAATGCCGCCTGAAACAGTAGCGGCAATGCACCGCGCAGTGCGGCGCCGCGGTGAGGAGCACGCGGCTCGTGTATTTGTGCAGCAGACCCGGCACGGGATTGAAGCGAGTCTCCTCGAGTGGGTCGATGACATAGTTTGGCGCAGCTATCTCTTCTTCTTGCGCAGGCCAAAGCTGGCGAAGAATGGGGTCTTGCCAATCGCCCGGCTCGATGCGCGAGACAAACCAGCGCGGAACCTTTAAGGGAAACTGCACCGCCGCTGATAGGCCAAGCGGTTTTTCTTGCGGGTCGAGGCTTAAAAGAGAAAGCAACTCTTGGGGATCGGTGATGAGATCGGATAACATCTGCTGCCACGGCGGCGGAACATCCGACTCGATTATTGTTAAACTAGGCGCTGACATAACTTTCTCTGGCGGGGCTTGTAAAAAGCGACTCATCACGCCGATGATAGCAGGGATTGCGCACCCAACAGATAAAGTTAAAAAAGATAAAATACACGGAGACACCATGGCGACTTTTTCTACTAGCGAATTCAAGAACGGGCTCAAGGTCTTAATCGATGGCGAGCCTTGCTCTATCCTCGAGAACGAGGTCGTTAAGCCCGGCAAGGGGCAGGCGTTTAATCGCGTCAGAATGCGTAATCTCAAAAATGGTCGAGTGTGGGAACGCACCTATAAATCGGGCGAATCGCTCGAGGGCGCCGACGTCATGGAAACCGACATGCAGTATCTCTACTCCGACGGCGAGTTTTGGCATTTCATGAAAACCGATGACAGCTTCGAACAAATCGCGGCGGATGAAGCGGCGATTGCCGACGCGAAGATTTGGTTAAAGGAAGAAGACATCTACACCATTGTTTTGTGGAATGACGCGCCTATTTCGGTAACCCCGCAGAATTTTGTCGAACTCGAAGTCGTCGATACAGACCCAGGTCTTAAGGGCGACACGGCGCAGGGTGGCACTAAGCCTGCGACTTTAAGCTCGGGCGCCGTGGTTAAGGTTCCCTTATTCGTCACTATTGGCGATGTCCTGCGTGTCGACACTCGCACCTCCGAATACCAAAATCGGGTGACTAAGTAGTCACCTATGACGACTCACTGGCTGCCGAGTGCGACACTGCAGACGCTGCGGCAGCGCGCGACGTTGCTTGCAGCGATACGCCTCTTTTTCGCCTCACGTGACGTACTCGAGGTTGAGACACCGGCGCTAATGCCGACCACCGCCACCGATATTTATATCGATTCCTACCGTCTCGCCGACTCTCCGCTTTTTTTGCAAACCTCGCCCGAGTTCCCGCTCAAGCGCTTGCTTGCGGCAGGCAGCGGATCGATCTTTCAGCTTGGTAAAGTGTTTCGCCAAGACGCGCCGAGCAAAAGGCATAACCATGAGTTTACGCTGTGCGAGTGGTACCGCGTTGGCATGAACCTCGCGCATTTGATGGACGAGGTAGAGGCGCTTGTCCACACAGTTTTTGCGGCTGCTGATGTGCCGCGCGGGACGGCGCTAAAAGTAGAGCGCTTCAGCTACCGAACGCTGTTCGAGACTCACTTGGGAATAGATCCGCACCGTGCCACGCTCGATCAACTCGCGCTGCTCGCCGAGCGAGAATTAGAGCTCGTTGCAACCGATCTCTCGCGCACTGACTACCTGCAGCTTTTACTGAGTCACTGCATCGAACCTAATTTGCCAGCCGCGTGTTTTATTTTTGACTATCCGGTTGACCAAGCCGCACTCGCACGCATCGAAGAAGATGACTCGGGCCAGCGCGTCGCGCGTCGCTTCGAGTTATTTTTAGCGGGGATGGAAGTGGCGAATGGCTATTTCGAACTGTTAGACGAGGCAGAGCAGCGCACACGGTTCGAAGCCGATATTGCCGAGCGTGCGCGCCGAGGCTACGACGCGGTGCCGTTAGACGAAGCGCTGCTTGCTGCGCTTGCCGCCGGAATGCCCGAGTGTTCGGGCGTCGCGCTTGGCGTCGACAGGCTCGTGATGGCGGCGCTTGGCATCGACGATATCGCCGACGTTATAGCCTTTCCTCAGACTCGTCGATAAGCCTTGCGATATAGTGCGCGCGCAATTTTTGGGTGATTGGGCCCGGTTCGCCGCTGCTAATTTTCTGACCGTCTATACTCACCACCGGCAGCACAATCGTTGTTGCACTGCTAATAAACGCCTCGTCGGCGGCCAGCGCTTCGTCGAGCGTGAACAGCCGCTGTTCGAGTTTAATCGACTCTGCCGAGCACAGTTCCAGCAGCGTGCGGCGACGAATACCGGGGAGTATTTCGTTTGAAAGTGGTCGCGTAATGATTACATTGTCTTTAACAATATAGGCGCTCGACGATACCCCTTCGGTAATCACGCCGTCTTCGACCATCCAGCCCTCTTTGCCTCCACGCGAATACGCATCCTGTTTTGCAAGTACCTGCCCCAGCAAATTAACCGACTTAATGTCGCGGCGTTTCCAGCGCAGATCGGGCGTTGTTATCACCGGAATGCCCGATTCCGCAGCGGGGTTACTAATTAGGTTAAGCACGCTTGCAAACGCAACAATCGACGACGTAATCCCTGCGGGAAACGCGAAGTCGCGATCGGCGATGCCACGAGTGATTTGCAGATACACCATGCCTTCGACGATCGCGTTACGGGTGATTAATTCGTTCATCATCGCGATAACGTCATCGCTGCTGCACGGCCATTCGATAGCGAGTTCGCCAAGGCTGCGCGCAAGGCGCTCTAAAAAATAGATCTTGTCGACCATTTTGCCGTTAATAACCGGCACGACTTCGTAAACGCCATCACCAAAAATAAAGCCGCGATCGAATACTGAAATAGTTGCCTCTTGTTTGGGCAAGTAGTTGCCATTCACGAAGACGATGTCGGTCATTGCCAGGCTCCTATTTAAACTCTTTCGCGAAGCCGGCAAGTCGTTCGCCGTCCAGACGCTGCACGGTCCAGCCATCCATAGGCAATGCGCCTATCGACCGATAAAAATCGATCGCGGGTTGGTTCCAATCTAAAACAGACCATTCGACTCGCGTGCAGTTCATATCGACCGCCTTGCGCGCCAAATAGGCTAGGAGCAGCTTGCCAAAGCCTTGGCCGCGATGCGCGGGCTGCACATACAGATCTTCGAGATAGATGCCAGGGCGGCCAGTAAACGTAGAAAAATTATGGAAGAACAGTGCATAACCAACAGCGACGCCGTTGAGCTCGGCCATAATGACATGCGCATAGGGCGTGTCGCCAAACAGCGTTTCATCGAGCGTATTTTCGGTTGCGACCACTTCGTGGGCGAGCTTTTCGTAGTCGGCGAGTTCTTTGATAAAGCCCAAAATAGTGGCTGTGTCATTTCGCGTTGCTGCGCGCAGCGTAAAGCCGTCGATGGCGGTGGTCAGTAGCATGGTATTTCCTAAACTAAGTGATTCGATGTCGCTATTATGGCACGGGTCTTTATCAAGGTCATGGCAAGGTCATGGCGGCCCCTGTTACTGTTTCACGGCCGCTGCTATAATGGGCGGTTGATCACCCAGCCATCTATTTAAATTAAGCATTAAATTAAGCATTAAAAGGAAAAGAGATGTCAGAGCAGAAGCCCACAATTATCTATACCGAGACTGACGAGGCGCCTGCCCTCGCGACTTACTCGTTCCTGCCGATCGTGAGCGCTTTTACTAAAGCTGCGGATGTTGAGGTTGAGATCCGTGACATCTCCCTTGCCGGACGTATTATTGCCAACTTTGCTGAATTTCTAAAACCCGAACAGCAGCAAGCCGACGCGCTCGCAGAATTGGGCGAGCTGACGCAAGACCCCTTTGCCAACATCATTAAACTGCCGAATATTTCAGCGTCGCTGCCACAGATTCAGGCGACGATCGCAGAGCTGCAGGCCAAAGGCTATGCGCTACCAGAATACCCCGAAGAGCCGGCCAATGAGCAAGAGAAAGACATTAAGGCACGCTATGATCGCGTTAAGGGCAGTGCCGTAAATCCTGTGCTGCGTGAAGGCAATTCGGATCGCCGCGCGCCGGCGTCGGTAAAAGCCTACGCACGCAAGCATCCGCATTCGATGGGCGCGTGGAGCGCAGACAGTAAATCGCATGTGGCGTCGATGACACAGGGCGATTTCTACGGCTCCGAGCAAGCAGCCACTGTGCCGGCCGCGACGAGCGTGTCGATTGTGCATAAAGAGGCCAACGGTGCCGAGACAGTCTTAAAGGCGGGCATCGCACTGCAAGCGGGCGAGATAATCGACTCGTCGGTGATGAGTAAAAATGCACTGCGCACGTTCTTGGCCGAACAGATCGACGACGCGCGTGCACAAGACGTGCTGTTTTCGCTACACATGAAGGCAACGATGATGAAGGTCTCGGATCCCATCATTTTTGGCCACGCGGTTACCGTTTTCTACGCCGACGCGTTTGCGAAACACGGCGCAACGTTTGAGAAATTAGGCGTCGATGTGAATAACGGCATTGGCGATGTTTATGCCAAGATCAAAAGCTTGCCCGATGCAGAGCGCGAGGCAATAGAAGCCGACCTTCTCGCCTGTTACGCAACACGTCCCGAGATGGCAATGGTCGACTCGGACCGTGGCATCACGAATTTACACGTGCCTAGCGATATCATTATCGACGCATCAATGCCCGCCGCGCTGCGTACCTCCGGTCAGATGTGGGGGCCAGACGGCAACCTCAAAGACATGAAAGCGGTGATCCCCGATCGCTGCTATGCAGGCGTTTACCAAGAGGTTATCGACTTCTGTAAAGCTAACGGCGCACTTGATCCGTCGACAATGGGGACCGTACCGAACGTTGGCCTCATGGCGCAGAAAGCCGAAGAGTATGGCTCGCACGACAAGACTTTCGAGATTCCTGCGAGCGGCTGCGTGTCGGTTATCGATGCAGCAGGCACAGTGCTACTAAGCCACGAATTAGAAGCAGGCGACATCTGGCGCATGTGCCAAGTCAAAGACGCGCCTATTCAAGACTGGGTTAAGCTCGCGGTTAGCCGCGCGCGACTCTCAGCAACCCCCGCGGTTTTTTGGCTCAATGAAGAGCGCGCACACGACCGCGAGTTGATCAAGAAAGTTGAGAAGTATCTTCCCGATCACGACACCGCGGGATTGGAACTTCACACGATGGCGCCCAATGCGGCAACGCGTTTTTCGCTCGAGCGTATCCAAAAGGGCCAAGACACAATCTCGGTGACTGGCAACGTGCTCCGCGACTATCTGACCGACCTCTTCCCAATTCTCGAGCTCGGCACTAGTGCAAAAATGCTGTCGATCGTACCTCTCATGGCAGGCGGCGGCTTGTTCGAAACCGGCGCCGGCGGCTCTGCACCTAAGCACGTGCAGCAGTTCGAAAAAGAGAATCATCT
>LICD01000139.1 GCA_001438145.1 OM182 bacterium BACL3 MAG-120619-bin3
GTGCTCTTCCGATCTCTATTTCACTCAAAGCCTCTACTTGCCGTTTGGCAAGGTCGTCAGAATCTCGCACTTAAATGAAGAATTTGATGTTCATCTACAAGTGGTTCAAGACTTCGAGGGTGGCTCCAAGTACCTCAAAACCTATATCCCTGAGATCTCCCAGCCTGAAGTCATACTCGCTCATTTACTAAAAACAATGGACGAAATGATCTGGAAATATGAGAACGATTTGCATATTGAAAGCGGAATGGCGTGCACAAACGAAGCCATCTCCTCAAGAGATCTTCGTTTTAGCGGTAGGGTTTTGGTCTACACACCAAGCATTATTGACGTTTCACGATGGGATACACTCAAGGCCCAAATGAAAGAGAACGGATTGAACCTTCTGGTGCGTGATGGAGCTTATGCCAAAGGCCGATCTGAAAATGATAAACCGCTAGCCTTTATATCGCACGACAGCCGCGACAAGGAGGCCTTTGTTCGTGAATTGGCTGAGGAGTTGTCGAGTTAAACTTTTCGTAATCCAGACCATTTGACCCAAAATTAATACCGACGTCTTCACTGCCCACTCAATAGGGACGTATTTTAAGCGCGTTGCTACAAATTGCCGCTCTTCAGTGTCATGGCAAATGTCAGGATTGGAGAAACAGGGATGCTCGCAACCCGCGAATCTATCTCGAGATTCCCATTCCCAAGTCTGCCATTTTTACAGATGAATATCCTACACCTCAACACTTGGAGATGCTGGAAGCAGAGGATCCAGTCGCGCTCGAATGATGTCTATTACCACTACACTAATTTTCCGCAACTTCGATAATGTTGTCATCGCCCTTACGGTCAATGAACTTACTGTAAGGGTCGACACCCACATACAGTGGGCGCTCGTCTGTCATAATCGACACCGTTTGTCGCCCTGACTTTATCGATTTCAGTGTCATCGACAGCACGTTCTCCGGTTCCAATGCGTCGTAGTCTGGTCGCTTGGTAAAGGCTCCGACATCCACCCAGTTATCGAATTCGGCGTCTCGCTCCACGCCCTTACCATCCGCGTAATATTTGTTAACCGCGACCGTAAATGTTGTCTCGAAGCCCCCATCAGGCAACGCCCGCGCCGTGGCGTCTGATGCACTGAAATCATAGAGCGTAATCTCTTCCAGTAAATCTGAGACCAGTCTACGCTCAGCATCATCGCGCGCCAATTGCTTGAAACCATTCACCAGATCTGTCGACGTGGCAAAAGGTTGGCTCTTGAAACGATATCGAGCCAACAGCTCAGCAAGCATCAGGTTGACCCGCTCTTCACCCAAGCGGTCCTGAAGCAGATACATGACTACCGCACCCTTTCTATAGTGAATGTAGCCCTGATTCTCGGCGCGATTCAGGGGCAGTTCTTCGATCACTTCCCCTCCACGAGCGGACAAATAAGCGTCCAACTCGTACTTCAGGAACCGACGTATCTGCTCTTCGCCATACATCTGCTTCATGACCATCAGAGCCGAGTACTGCGCCATCGTCTCGACCAATACCGTGCCACCCTGCATATAGGCACTGATCAATTGGTGAGCCCAATACTGATGACCGTACTCATGGGCCGTTACGTAAGTCACATAATCAATATCATTGTCGTCGGCGGCATTAGCGATAAAACCAATACGCTCAGAATAGGGCACGGTACCGGCAAAAGCCTGGGCAAAACTGGCATACCCGGGAAATTCGATGATCCGCGCGTAATCAAACTGGTAGGGACCAAAGCTTGCCTGATAATAATCAAGCGATATCGCCATAGCATCCAGCATTCGCTCAGCGTTAAATCCGTGCTCGGGGTGATGATAAATCTCAAGGGAAATGCCATCGTGCTGTCGCGCTGTGATCGCGTAATCGGCCGATTGTATCGAGAAGAATCCCAATATCGGATTGGTGGATTCAAACCTCACCACGCGTCGACCCTCTTCCATACGATCAGCCGTTACACGACCGGGAGCAATAGGTATCTGACCGGCACTAGTAGTCACCGTAATATCTGACATCACCCAGTCGACGTTGCCCACATAGTTTCGGTCACGCGCAGCTTCGTCCTCCAGCTTTGGCATTCGCAGCTCGGCAGGCAGGTCGTACTTGCGACGGGTCGTGCGATCCTGCAATAACACGGAGCGATCGAAACCAAACTGAGGGGCAAATTCAGAATTATTGAGAAATGTGCCATTGCTGACTAACCTCGAATCAGCGCCGCTTGTCGTGAGCGCCTTATGAACCCTTTCTGATCGAAAGCTCACTGTCATTTCTGCTTCCGGAAGCATCGGCTGATCAAGTGTGAAAATTTGATAGCCGTAGTCCTCCGACTCATCCAGACTGAGTGTGCTTCTCGGAATATCGATATCGAGCAAGTCACTATAAGCATCCTGAAACACGACGTGGAGTTCAGTAACGGGCTCCCCAGTATCATTGGTCAGGCGGTAAACACCCTCAAAGAAAGCCTTACCCAACTCCGGATAGAGATCCACTTTCAGATCGACATCCACAATGGACGGCTGTTTGACACCCTCGTACTGAAGGAATGCTTTTTCATAGTCGGCGAGCTTTTCCTCTAATTCATCGCTCGTCACGTATTCATTGATGACATTCATCTGATGAAAAAGCCAAGCGCCCGATACCACCGATACCATCAGTCCAGACAGTGCGATCAAGGCCGGCTTGCCTTTAAATCGAGCGGGCGCGCGACGTATCTGCGACGAAATCGATACGCCCACACCCCGTCGCCAAAATAAGTACGACACAACAGAGATCATCAAGCAAACACCAGTCCAATAAACGCGTAGCCACCACGATTTGCTTCCTCCAAGCTCCGCTCCGTTCATATCGGAAACGCTCACGAAGCCGGTCTCACCGAAGTTATAGAGCGGATGTTCAAATCCGATAGAGACGAGTGTGATGGCGGCAACGAGGTAAATAGCCATTAGCCCCCATCCTACGTATTTGCTGGGGCTGAGCGACTGAAGGAAAACCGCGAGAATAGCCATCATCAACATGTCGATAGAGAAAGGCAGCACGAACCAGAAAAAGTACTTATCCAGCTCCAGCGTAAAGTAACCCCGGGCCATTTGGACCAGCATGCCTGCTAAAACTGCAATACACAGTGTAGCGATCAATACCAGACTGACCGCGACGACTTTTGGTACGAAGTAAGCCCAGTTCGGCAGCGCTGTTGAATCAATTATCTCGTTCATACCTCGCTCGCGATCGCGCCACACCAATTCGCCCGCAAAGTAGATAGCGATAATAATGGGAATGATCCCAAAGGATCCTAAGAGAGGCAGTACCAATGCAAATGTCATGGGTACCGAGGGGGTTCCGTACAACTCGTTGGCAAACCAGAGTGCGCCACCGGAGTTGGTCAGTCCCAGGAGAATCAAAACAAAGAACGCCGGGCTCCGAAAGCACAAGCCGGTCTCCAGTCGGGTGCGGGCAATCAAGCGAGGCCATGCGGCAGCCGATTGCGACGGGCTCGGCAATGCTGTGACCACACTGGGGGAGACACTCATCTCTCGTTGCTTCTTGACAGATTCCTTTCGTAGCTGGCGCGGCGACAACCCCTTTTCTGAAAAGGAGTAGCGCCAAAAGGCAACCAGCAACGCCACCAGAGACAGTGCAATGACCAGCAACCGGTTGTAGAGCAGTGCGCCTGTAACGCTGGTAACCAGATTATTGCTTTCCTCCGCGCTCCAGTAGCGAGTGGTTTCGGCGAAGGCTCCCATACCAAATGGTTCAAAAAGCGCTATCGTATCTCGATATTCTGGTTGGCTACCCGCAAGGCCCGTGAGCAGAAAGTAAAGCACGAGAAACACTACGACACCGACATAACTCAACATCATAGAGCGGACTACGCAGGCCACCGCAAAAAATATGGCTGACGTGATCAATACATTGGGCACAGCAAACACCAGAAACGCGTGCAGATAGTGGGCCAACACCGTCGTGCCAAGGGTCTCCTGATCTAGCCACGGCATGAAAGAACCGATCAGCATAGCCAGAGGTATCGCGGCGAAGCCCATGAGAGCCGCAAAAAACGCTCCAGAGAAACGACCAAGCAAGTAATTAAACTTGCTCACCTGGGTTGAGCGCACCATTGGCCCAAACCCACTCTCATCATCACGCACCACTACATTGGCAACAAAAGCAGTGGTCGCAAACATATAAAAGAGCGACATGATGAGGACCGTTTGCGCAATCGCATAAGGACTGTTCACATGGATATTGCCGCCCGACCCAATCTGGATATCTTCCAGCGTGACCGCGCCAAAGGTCAGCAGGAAAAAAATCAGGACCGTAACAATGAAAACAGGATTGCGGAGCTGGTAGCCGAGCTCAAAACGAAATATAGATCCGAACATCAGTGCTCCCCTACTCCTCGACAACCGGCCGATCAGAATCGGCCCTGGATCTCGCCAGAGTGGTGAAATAAACGTCTTCTAGCCCACCAGCGACACTCTCAAAGTTTTCGCCGGGATCTGCATCTGACAATACATGAATGACACTGCGCCCCGCCTGAAGTCGGCTCGAAATAATATGGAAGCGCTCCGCGTAGGCGGACATTTCTGCACGCGCAATGGTTTTCTCCCAAATGGTACCGTGAGTATCAGATATCAGGTCGCTGGGAGAACCCTCAAGCTGAACTTGCCCTGAAACAATGACCGCCATGCGCGGACACAAATCGGCAACATCCTCGACGATATGCGTAGAGAGAATCACCACGACACTCTCGCCAATCTCAGCCAATAAATTCAGAAAGCGGTTGCGCTCCTCCGGGTCAAGGCCGGCAGTAGGCTCATCAGTAATAATGAGATCAGGGTTGCCGATCAAAGCCTGTGCAATGCCGAATCGTTGCCGCATGCCGCCCGAGAATCCGGCGATCGCTTTTTTGCGCACATCCCACAGGTTCACTTGGGCCAGCAATGTTTCCACCGTATCTTTGCGTTCTGCCTTCGTAGCGATCCCTTTTAGCACGGCCATATGATCCAACAAGTCGTAGGCCGTTACCCTTGGATAAACCCCAAAGTCCTGGGGGAGATAACCCAATCTGGCACGAATTTTTTCGGGTTCAGATTCGATATCAATGCCATCAAAAGTCATGGATCCATTGGTCGGCGTTTGCAGCGTTGCAATCGAGCGCATCAGCGTAGACTTACCGGCTCCGTTGGGGCCTAGTAGCCCAAACATTCCCTTGGGAATTTCGAGATTGATCTCATTTAGCGCACGGGTCCCATTGGGATAAACGTGCGTCACTCCGTTTAGCGAAAGCATATTCTTTGCGTCTCCTTAGCTACGTCTTACTTCCAAATACCTTTGTTATCTACCCAACGGATTTGCACCGCATAGCATTAGGCGGCAGCAAAACCGCCCGCCCCCATAATGAATAAGTCAGTATTTATTGTGGCAAAAGACATCTTTCTGCACTCATTTGTGGATTTCATACAGTCTGTTGTCAAGTTTTTAAGTCTCTGTACCTTGCGGGTGGTATGCCCACGCGGCGGTTGAACTCTCTTGTGAGGTGAGATTGGTCTGAGTAACCGCAAA
>LICD01000140.1 GCA_001438145.1 OM182 bacterium BACL3 MAG-120619-bin3
GAACTCGCCGGTTAACACGGTGTTGGGCTTTAAATCGCCACTTTCGAAAAGCGCCCACATCTCTTTCGCATACTCTGTGGTCGCCAATTCGGGGGCGAATTCGGAATAGTAGTCGCGAAGTTTATTCACGTCTCGCAGCAGCATAGACTCGGCGTTGTTATTGGCCGCGGCATCGACAGCCTGAGGCAGGTCGATGATTACGGGACCGTAGTCGTCGACCAAAATATTGAACTCTGAAAGGTCGCCATGCACGATGCCAGCACAGAGCATTTTTACTACATAGCCGATTAACGCGTTGTGGTCTTCGATAGCCTGCTCGCGGGTGAGAACAACCTCGCTGAGGCGAGGAGCCACATCACCTTCGCCATCGGTAACCAGTTCCATAAGCAAAACGCCGTCGACACAGGCATAAGGCGTGGGGACACGAACACCGGCAGCGGCTAGCTTTCTGAGCGCGTCGACTTCGGCGTTATGCCAAGTCTCTTCTTGCTGCGCGCGGCCGAACTTAGAGCCTTTTTCCATCGCGCGCGAGCGGCGGCTGCTGCGGGATTTACGCCCCTCTTGATAGAGGACTGCCTGTTTGAAGCTCCGCTTGGCGGCTTCTTTATAGACCTTTGCGCAGCGCACATCGTCACCACAGCGCACAACAAAGACATCGGCCTCTTTGCCGCTCATCAGGCGGCTTAGCACCTCATCGATGAGCCCTTCTTCGAGAAGGGGAAGCAGGCGGGCTGGGATCTTCATTCTTACTTAGGTTCCTTTTAAGTTAAGCAGGCTTTTAAGCTATGCATGCTATGCATCGAGGCGGCGAATCCCCTCTGCATTGCGACAGGTTTTAGCCAGCGCTCGAGGGTAGACGCTCAAGCGCTACGTCATTCTATTCCTAACGCGGCGTCGATCTCCAAATCGATCTGTTCCCGATCGAGCAATGCATTATATAGGGTATCGACACTCACCGCGTTAGCAACACCCAGCAATATGCCGAGCACCGCGCCGCGATGGCAATTATCGCCGCCAAGATTAGCGTTGGCGAGTAGTGCGACCTCGGGCTGGTCTACATATTTGTAGGCGAGGTAGAGCAGGCCAGGCCACGCGCCATCGATATAGCAGGCCGATGAGAAGAGGCCGCCGATTACCTCGCGGTCGTCTTTGGCCTTGGCGGCGAGTTCGGCGACACGGAAATTCGCGCTAAGCCTGCTCGTGGTGACCAAGAGTTCGCGCACAGACGTCGAGTCGTCTCGGGTGAGCAATGCCTCAAGGAGCGCCGTGTAGTGAACACACACGCCTGCCAACACTTCGTCGGGATGTGTCAGGTAAAGGTGATCGACACACTGTTGTTGCAGAGCGTCGATTGACTGTCCGGCGAGACGCCCAGCGAGGTAGATCGCGGCTATCGAAACAAGTCCGCCAATAGAGGGAGTGTCATGGGTCACCGCGGCGCAGCGATGCGGTGCGTTGCCGGCCTCGAGGTTGGCAAAAAAACCTCGGTGATACGACTCGGCATAGGTGTCGGGATGCAGCGCGGGGTCGGCTGTCATGAGCTCGATATAGGCATCGAGGAAAGCATCGCGATCGTAGTTGCCCTGGCGAACCGCAAGCGTTCGCAGCAGGGCGCGAGTGCAGTGCGCATTGAGTGTATTCGAGCCCGCTTGCATTCCATGATGATAGTGAGTGTTCGCTACGCCCCAGAATTTTTCGCGCCCTTTGAGGATTACCTCGCCTACAATCTTACGCGGTTTGCCATGGCGATTGCCGCGAGCAGCAGAGCTGCGGCCGCCTTGGCTCGTCGAATGCAGCGACATAATCGACGATGGATGAAACTCAGGCGCCGCCTCGAACTGGCTTATGCCGCCGGGAAATTGCCGCTCGATATCCATCGGGTTGTAATACCAGTGAACCGGCATCGCAAGCGCGTCGGCTACGAAGAGGTTGCGCAGCCCGGCTTGGGCGCGGCGTTGGCCAAGAGAGTTGAGAGAGCCAAGAGGGCCGGATTGGTCTGTCGAATCGAGCTGATTTAGCGTGCTGTGTGGTTGTTCTTCCATGGTCTGATCTTCTCTGTTTGCGAGGGCAAGATGCTCTTGTCATTACAACGGTAGCCGACTCTCGCCGGACTAGAAAAGGGAGAAAGAATTAGCGCATAAAAAAATCCCGCTACCGCACGAGGCGATAGCGAGATTCGTTTTTTTGGCGGGAGCAAAGACTCTTCTTTCTCAGGGAAGACTCTCTTCAACCGACTGTCTGGCCTTCGCCAAACTCACATCAACTCGCCACAAAGTGTCTTGCCGATGTTAGTAAAGCTAAGCTAGCAAGCCTGATTAAAGGCTCCCTTCTGTGATTGACTATTGATGGGATCACCTCCTTTTTCTCTTTACAGGGTAGAGACGAAAGTCAGCAAGCTCCCCCCGAAAGAGTCACTGACTAAGAACCTGATCGTTTTATAGCGCAGCTTAGCCGAGGTGTAAAGCAGGTATTTTTGCTTACTAGTTTGAAACTAAAGTCCCGGGAAAAGGCGAAGAGAAAGGTAGGCGAGTAGCGCGATGACAACTAGCTGGATGCTGACCACTAGGGGTTTTGCGCGCAAGAGCTGCCAGAGCGTGGGCGCATCACCCGACGCGCGGAGTTCATCAAAGCGGCTGCGTTCGCGCTGCGTCCGATCGGCTTGGTAATCGTCTAAAAGGGCGCGGGCGCGAGGAAAATCGTCGGCGTCGTGAAGCCACAAGCCTGGCATCGAGATACCCCAGTTGCCAGGGGTTGTCTCAAAGTAGTCGATGTCATTGAGTTCGAGTAGTTCTCTGACCTCTAGCGCCTCGTCGTCGGGCACGTTGCGCAGCTTAAAGAGGAGCTTAGACATGAACGTGCACCGAGGGAGTAGCCAGCATCAGATAGAGTGAACTAGGTATTTCGCTGCCAAGTGATTGATCGGGCAGGGCGGCGCCGAAGAGCAAGGGTCAGCGTCGGTCGCGGGTGGAGCGTATAAACGCAGTATTGCCGCTTTAGCTAGTCTTGTGGCTTAACACGATTTGGCGTGGCCCGCTTGTCGTAGTCTGGCCGCTTACGCCTGAGGGAATCTGTTGAACCTTGCCGCCACCTTTAAGAAACGCGTCTATATGTGAGGTTAGGTCTTCGCGGTTGCTCGTTGCTGCTTCTTTCTTTGATTTATTTGCCATCGTACTTCCGTTATCGGTTGTCGTTAATTTTTTCTACGTAAGGAGCAAATTATACACTAAGAGCCCATTTCCGGCTAATTCTGAGGCAATCTGCTGTGCTAAAGTGGCGCCTTGCCTCTAAAAAGAATGGATTCCGCCCATGCCCCCCGAGACCCTGAGCGACCTTGGTGTCATCAGTCTGCTCCCCGTTGCCCTCGCCCTCGTGCTGTCTATCGCCTCGCGCAATGTCATCCTTGGCCTGTTCATAGGGCTTTTTACCGGCGTGCTTCTCGTTGAAGGGTTTTCTCCTATCGCTGCGCTTACGTTGATGGTGCGCGATTATTTGGTGCCGCAGGTCACCGACAGTTACAACGCAGGCGTTCTGGTGCTGCTCGCTTTTATTGGCGGCTTTGTTGCGCTCATGGAAAAATCCGGCGGCGGTGCTGCGTTTGCGGCGCGCGTGATGCGTTTCATTACAACCCGCGCGCGGCTGCAGGTAGCGGCTTGGCTTGGCGGCATTCTTATTTTCTTCTCAGACCTCGGCACGCCCCTCATCATTGGGCCGACTTTCCGGCCGCTCGCCGACAGCCTGCGTGTCTCGCGCGCAAAGCTCGCTTACATCATTGACTCGACCGCCTCGCCGGTCGCGATTCTAGTGCCTTTCATCGGCTGGGGCGTTTACATCATGGGGCTGCTGAATCAGCAGATCGAGTCGCTTGGTCTCGATGCGAGCGATTACGCCCTGCTTCTCTCGGCGCTGCCGTTTCAGCTTTACGCGTGGCTCGCCTTAGCTGCCGTGCCGCTGTTGGCAATAGTTGGCGTCGAATTTGGCCCAATGCGCCGCGCCGAAGACACAGCGCGCGCAGGCAATCCTCTGCAACAGCCGAACGACTCTGCGCTCGAACAAGTAACACTCGCCAATGCTAGGCCTTCGTTTGTTTGGCTGCCGTTGGTGGTGTTAGGCGTCACGCTTTTTTGGGTGCTAGGGCCGCTCGGCTTTCCGTTTGGGCGAGTGAGCGGGTCGGATTTTCGGGCAGGGCTAGCAACCGCTTATCTTCTCGCTGCACTTACGCTTGTCGCACTGATGGCGTTGAATCGCGCCCAATCGCCGCTGCGCAGTCTGCAGGTTTATTTGGATGGCATGAGCCGCATGATGCAAATCGCCATTATGCTGCTGCTCGCGTGGGCGATGGGCGACATGATGACGACACTCGGCGCAGACGATTTCGTAGCGACGCTCGTGCGCGACAACGTCGCTGCTTGGATACTGCCGCTGCTGATCTTCGTAGTGTCGTGCGCCATCTCGTTTGCTACCGGCTCGTCGTGGGGCACCTTCGCAATTATGTTGCCGCTTGCCATGCCTGCCGCATTTGCAATCGATGCGCCGCTTGCGGTGTGCGTGGGCGCTGTGCTCTCGGGCGGACTATTCGGCGACCACTGCTCGCCGATCTCAGAGACAACGATACTCTCGTCTGCCGGCGCCGGCGCCGATGTCTTCGATCACTTTCAAACTCAGCTACCCTATGCGCTCGCCAACGGCGCGCTCTGCGTTGCGGGCTTTGTTGTTGCTGGATTAAGCGGCAGCGTCATCGTGTTGCCTGTACTGCTGTCGATTCAGATTATCGGCATGCTTGCGTTTAAACGGCTGTCGACTGCGCGGTAATGCGCAGCCGCGATCTGTCGATTAGCGATTGGCTGACAAGCATTTAACGGACAGCGAAAGGCATTCATTGAGCAAGCATTCGCGGTGGTTAGTGTTCACTCTCGGCACTGGTTCTTTTTCTACGACGCTCGAAATACTCCGAATAGTAGTCATCAGGCAGCTCACCGACGATCTCATCAAGCGACTTTCGGTAGATAACCTTAATTTTGGCGAGCAGCTCGAGATCTAAATGGCAACCATAGTTGCGGATGGTCTCGATGTCCTCGAGCTGCTTGCGCGACACGCCCAGCAAACGCGCACCTTCGTTCATCGAGTGGCCGGCATCGACGCGAAGCTTTTTGATGGCGCGTTTAACCAAAACAGTGATGGGAGAGAATTTCGTAAATTGCGAGTGTTCCATAGCTAGTTGCCTGGCTGAGAGAGGGAGTTGCACGGATTGATTGTCATGCACGCCTTTTAGGTGACCGTTAGTGTGAGCAAAGTTGCTCATTCTGATGAAAATAAGTTACGGATTCGGAGATTTGGCTATCAAAAACAAGCCGCCTTTTAATTCCCCAGCTCTCTAGTCACAACCTGTAAAAATCAAAAAGAATTATCGCCAGTGCGCGACACATCTTGTCACCTCTGGACACATTAAGACACAATTAAGTTTTTATAATAAAAACCAGCTCAAAAGGGGCTGTTTTTTGCCTTAAATCCGCGAAAAGCGTGCTTTTAGCTGGAAG
>LICD01000141.1 GCA_001438145.1 OM182 bacterium BACL3 MAG-120619-bin3
AATGGCATCAGCAGAGAGGCTGAGCAGCGAGCCAAAAATGGTAGGCGTTCGATTGCCGAAGCTCGAAAAACGAATCATCGCTTCTTGCCCTTCGTAGACGCGGTCTATGTCGAGCGGCGACACTTGGACCTCGAGAATCAGTTCTTCGGTGAGCGGCACAATCTCGGCGATCACTGTGCCAGGGCCAATAACGCCGCCTTCTGTGTGTACTTGCATGCCGTTAATCACGCCTGCAACGGGCGCACGAACGGTTGTACGACTGACGATATCTTGTAGGGCTGTGCTGCGTTCCTGCGCATCTTTGAGGCGCGTTTGCACTTCGCCGAGTTCGTTAACAACTTCGTTCTGGAACTCACGGTTTAACTGAAGTATCTGCAAACGGGTTTCGCCTATCTGCACTTCGGTAGAGGCGATAGTCGCTGAGAGATCAGCCGCTTCGCCCTGATAGCTTGCAAGGTTACGCTCAACCGACCGCAGACGCGCCTTGTCTGAGAAACCTTCGTCGAGCAGTGCGCGCGTGTCTTCTAGTTCGTCTGCAAATGATGCGGCGAGTGCAATTTTACTGTCTTTGAGTGCGGCTAGGCCGACGAGCTTTGACTCGAGCTGACCGATGCGTTGCTGTAATACTTCGATGCTGCCTTCGCGTGAGGCTTTGCGCGCGCCAAAAATAGACGTTTGCGAGGCAACCTCTTCGGTGGCGTTTGCGCCCGACAGACTGGCAGGAAAATCAATCGACGTGAGCTCGTCGCGCTCGGCCAAGAGACGCGCTTCGCGCGCTTGCAGTGCGACCAACTGCGAATTGGCGATCTCGAGTTGCGCGAGCGGCTGTGTGTCATCCATCTCGAGCAGTGCCTCACCCGCTTCGACGACATCGCCATTCTGCGCGAGTATCGAACCAACTAAACCGCCTTCCAAATGCTGCACCGCTTTCTTGTATGTCTTAACGGTTACCTGACCCGGTGCGTGCGCGGCACCGTCCAGAGGGGCTATTGCCGCCCAGCCGCCGAACACAACGAAAACAAGTATAAAAACGGTGAGTCCGACGCGGCGCGGCATTTCCATGCTGGTTTCAACAAGATCATCGGCGCCAGCCGCCTGCGGCTTGGCTTGTCGCGTAGGCAAAATGGGCTTGGCAGCCGACTCAGCTTTCGCAGTTGCCGCGTCGTCCACCGCCGAAGGTTTGTTCACTTGATCTGCTGGCAGTTTGGCCACCGGCACACGGGCGAGCGCCTGCTTATTCTCAGGTGGATTTGATTCGTTGTCTTGGCCGTTCTTAGTTTCGTCGTCCACGGGATTTCTCGTTCGCAATGCCTGCTACTTAGTAATATAAGCGGCTAGCTGTCTTAATGAATTCATTTGGCGGGCGCGCATCGCGTCAGCCTCGGGTCTGTTTATTCTTTCACTACTCTTTAACTTACCGCATCTACTTACTGTATCTACTTGCCTAGTCTACTTACCGTAGTCTATGCGGGTCTTAACGCAGGCTTTTTATCTTGCGGTGCGGCGAGTGCAGCAAGCACTTGGTCACGTGGGCCAAAGTGAGAAGCCGCGCCATCGCGCATAACCAAAATCTTATCGACACACTGCAACACCATCGTGCGGTGTGTAATGATAATGACTGTTGCGCCTTCGGATTTGATGCGGCGAATCGCCTCGACCAATTCGCGCTCGCCTTGGTCGTCGAGGTTAGAGTTGGGCTCGTCTAAGACTAAGTATTTTGGTGAACCGTAAATCGCTCGTGCCAGACCAATACGCTGACGCTGACCGCCCGACAAAATGCCGCCCGATCCGCCTATCACCGTGTCGTAGCCTTGCGGCAAATGAAGAATTAAATCGTGAACGCCGGCTGTTCTCGCCGCTTCAACAACCTTGTCCGGATCTACGTCGCCGAAGCGGCAGATGTTCTCGGAAATGGATCCATCGAATAATTCGATGTCCTGTGGGAGATAGCCAATATAGGGGCCTAGTTCGGTACGATCCCACGCAAAAATGTCCGCGCCATCGAGACGTACTTTGCCACTATAAGTTGGCCAGATACCCAGAAGCGCGCGAGCGAGACAGGATTTGCCCGAGGCACTTGGGCCGACTATGCCTAAGGCTTCGCCTGCGTTGAGTTCCATATTAACGCCGCGCACAACGATATTTTTGGAGCCTGGCGGTACAACCATCACTTGCTCGGCGGACAGCTTTCCTGTGGGCGCTGGCAACGACATCGTGTCTGCGTCTTTCGGAATTTGATTAAGGAGCTGGCCTAGGCGGTCGTACTGACCACGCGCTAACGTGAAGCCCTTCCAGGTACCCACAAGCATGTCGATCGGCGCGAGTGCCCTGCCGAGGAGTAAAGAGCCAGCGATCATCATGCCAGGAGAAATTTCTTGACGCAGCGCGAGTAGCGCGCCGAGCCCGAGTAGCAAAGATTGCATAACCATGCGGAACGTTTTGGACAGACTTTGCAACAAACCAGCCGAGCGACTTGCGTCGGTCTGCAGCGTAAGCACCTGATCGAAGCGTTTCTCTTGGCGATGCCTCAGGTCATCAGCCATGCCCATGGCAGCGATAACCTCGGAGTTTTTCAATGTGCCGTTGACTTGATTGTTAATCCAGTTTGACTGCGAATTCGCATCTTGCAGTTTTTTGCTCGTCACCTTCTCGGTGGTATACGCGAGCGCCACCATAACAATGCCTGCAAAAATTGCCGCATAGCCAAACAGCGGGTGGAACATGAACATAACAAAAACATAAATCGGGAACCAAGGCGCGTCAAAAAATGCGAAGAGGCCATTGCCGGTGAGAAACTGCCGAAGGCTTGAGAGGTCGCTTAGTGGCTGGGAGTTGCTCACCGCGCCTCCGGTTAAAAGCGCACGCTTAAAGGTTGCATCGGATACGCGGCGGCGGAGGTTTTTTTCGATGCGGTTACTCGCCGCGATCAAGATCATCGAGCGAACCCACTCGAATCCGCCTAAGGCTGCAGTGAGTGCAACCATCAGTAATGTGAGCATCGCGAGTGTCGAGTAGCTTCCGCTGGAGACTACGCGGTCGTAGACCTGCAGCATATAGATAACTGGCACGAGCATCAGAAGGTTGACCGCGGCGCTAAAGAGCCCGGCATAGATGAAATAACTCTTCACGTCGTTAAAGGAGGCGGCGAGTTCGGGGTATTTGGCTGTTTTCTGCGTGCTCATAATGTGTATTCTTTAGCTGCGTGTTCTTTTAAGAGTCTATTTTGAAAGCCTACTTTTAATGGCCTGCTTAATTTATTGGCCCGCCTAAATAGACTTACTTGCATTATTTGTGTGCTTTTTCTCGCCTAACCTGCGCGGCGTTTTACCGAATCCACCACCGTAGGCGTTACTCAATGGGGGCGTAGAGCCCATTTTCAACGACCAACTGTTCCAGCTCCGCGTAAACCCGCTGCGATGACGGTGCAAAAGAGCCATTATAAAGAGCGTTTAGAGTTCCTTTTTAGAACTCCGATTTACAGCTCCTGTTTGCCCTCGGCGTAATCGCGCAGAACGCTGACCTGCGTCACTACGAGCAAACTCGTTCCGTCTCGTTTAACTATCTGCCGATTTTGTAGCGACTGAAACACTCGGGTCACGGTTTCTCGGCTTATATTCAACATGATCGCAATCTCCATATGAGTGGGCGGATTGCGGATGTGTGCTTCTTCTTTCTCTTTATCCTTCTCGGGCACTAACATCCATAGCTGGCAACACACGCGCTGTGCGATGTTGGGCAGTCCGAGCAGAGAGCGCTGAAAGGTCATTTTGCGCACGTGCCCGGCGACTTTTGCGCTAACGGTTGCAAACAATTCAGGGTGCTTCTTTAGCAATTCATGCATCGTATTGAGCGGAATACTCACGATGACAGAAGGGGTAAGCGCCATAACAAATTCGGGCTGCGAGCCGCCGTCAAATAGGCACAGTTCGCCGCAAAATTCGCCCGGTTCGACGAAATAAAGGCCAACTTCGCGACCATCTATCGTAAAATCTACGCCCTGCAACCGACCCTCGAACAGGAAGCAGATCTGTTCTTCATTTTGTCCCGCGTTAAGGACAATTGCTCGTCGCGCGGCTTTGCGCACGCTACTCTGCGCCGCGACGTCATCGAGCGTCGCGTCCGGCAGCCCACTTAAAAGTGGGAAAGTCTTGAGCAGTTGCGGTGTCACCACCATAAAACGCTATCCCTCGGGGCGTTGCTTTGCTACTTATTGTTCGAAATGCGTAAGCCCACTAAGACAGCGGCAGCGAAGTACGTAACTTAAGGCATTGATTGCGCGTTTCTAATTGCGGTAATTCTCACTAACTGGTCAACATCTTTAGGACAGGCGAGTATTATAGGCATGCTAAGCCTAAGTAATAAGGGCGATTACCGTCCTGTGTGACTGCAATCACCCCGCGTCGTCCGCCCTTGAATTATCTTTAGCTTCGGAACGTAATTTGCGACATCCGTAAACGCGGAAATCAGGAAACGCCAACAGCGTTAATGCCTGAAAGCCTAACTAGCGAAAAGAAAAGATAGAAATAGAGACAATTTTAGAGAACGAGACTAACAGTGACCAACAGCAGCCCACATTACATTGCCTCACCCCGAAGCGCGCAGCGCCGGCAGGGCTGTGGGTGGCTGCGTCGTCTGGGCCTTGCGCTACTGACGCCACTCGCGCTGTCTCTTTCGCTGTCTTTCTCGTTAATCGCCCTACAGGCGACCGCTCAAACAACTAATTCTATTCACACGCCGACCGCTGCGGTCGGCGAGGTGAGCCTTGTTTTAGGCCGTGCCTATCTCGAGCGCGACAACGATCGCGAACGCATCGAAGCAGGCTCAAAGGTTCATGTTGGTGACAGAGTGTTCACCGAGGCAGGGGGTCATGTCCACGTAAGGTTCGTCGATGACGCACTGGTCAGTGTCCGCCCGAGCAGCACACTCGACGTTGTGCGCTACGATTATGACGCCGCAAAGCCCGAAAATTCGGCGGTCAAATTCGAGCTTAGCGAAGGCGTAGCGCGAGCAATTTCAGGCGATGCGGCGAAATCAGCCCGCCAACGCTTCCGCATGAACACGCCGATTGCCGCGATTGGCGTGCGCGGCACAGATTTCGTAGTAAGTGCTAACTCACGCTCAACACGAGCATTGGTAAACGAGGGCGCGATTATTATGGCGCCCTATTCCAGCGAATGCAGCAGCGACGCCTTAGGCCCCTGTGCGGTGGACGCAGTTGAGCTCAGCCAAAACACCCTCCAAGTACTCGAGCTCGGTAGCGGGAATCCTGCACCCCGCCTAATCGCTGCGACTGCCGGGCGCGAGCTGGGCGAGGCAGAAGACGCGAGTAATAACGAATCAAATTCAGCGGAGGCGCAGGTTGCGTCAACCGAGTCGCCCGACGCGTTAGACACAAACGAAGTGTATTTAGAGAGCGTCGCTACAACTAAAATCATCACCGAAGCGGCTGCAGCTGAGAGCGGTCCAGCGCCAGACGAGCAGCCAAACACGCCTGTAGTCCCCGACCCTGTAGTCCCAGAAATTCCAGTGGT
>LICD01000142.1 GCA_001438145.1 OM182 bacterium BACL3 MAG-120619-bin3
TGTTTCGCCAACACCGACTTAAGGGCATGAAAAATTTCAGCACCGTAGCGGAGCGCTTCGGAAAAATTAGGTGCGCCGGTCGGCTGCACCATAAATTCTTGAATATCGACATTGTTATCGGCGTGCTCGCCACCGTTCACGATATTCATCATTGGAACAGGCAGGCTATACTGCCCTTCAGTGCCGTTTAGTCGAGCGATATGCGCATAGAGTGGCAGTTTAGCCGCTTGCGCCGCCGCCTTCGCTGCAGCCAGAGACACAGCTAGAATAGCATTGGCACCGAGCGTGGCCTTGTTTTCAGTGCCGTCGAGATCGATCATCACCTGGTCGAGACCCGCTTGATCCATTGCGTCTTTACCTAAGAGTGCGTCTTTAATCGCGCCATTGACATTAGCCACGGCGCCTAACACGCCTTTACCTAGGTAGCGCGACGGATCTTTGTCGCGCAGTTCCAGCGCTTCGCGCGAGCCAGTAGAGGCGCCCGATGGCGCGCAGGCAGAGCCTACAATTCCGTCCTCCAGCTCGACATCTGCCTCGATCGTTGGATTACCGCGCGAGTCCATGACTTCGCGCGCTCGAATATTTTTAATGACTGACATGACAATCCCTTACTTTAAACTCTTTATGATCTTCGCATTCAATCTGATGAACGCTGCTAACTAAATGATCTCGCTCTTCAATCACTGCAGAGCGATACCATCGATATCCTTTTATTTAGGCCATCACCTAAGCCGTATCTAGAGGAGAGAACCCTTTAACCAGCGTATCAAGCGCCTGCATCTGTTGCAGAAATGGCTTAATGCGATCTAAACGCAATGCGCACGGACCGTCGCATAATGCGCTTGCTGGGTCTGGATGCGCTTCAATGAAAAGCCCCGCAATACCCTGCGACAGACCTGCTAGAGAAAGCGAAGTGACGTCGGCGCGACGCCCGCCCGCCGCATCGGGCAATCCGCCCGGCTGCTGCAACGCATGCGTTGCATCGAACAGAAGCGGATAGCCGAATTTTTTCATTACCGAGAAGCCGAGCATATCGACGACGAGATTATTGTAGCCAAAGCTACTGCCCCGCTCGCACAGCAAAAGCCTGTCATTGCCCGCGTCTTCGAATTTTCTCAGGATGTGGCGCATCTCTTGCGGTGCTAAAAACTGCGCTTTTTTAATGTTAATCACAGCACCGGTCTTCGCCATAGCCATGACAAGATCGGTCTGCCGCGACAAAAATGCGGGTAACTGGATAACGTCAGCAACCTCGGCAGCAGCGGTGGCCTGAGCCTCGGTGTGAACGTCGGTTATTATCGGAACACCGAATGTTTCTTTAATCTCTGCCAGCCACTTCAGCCCTTCATCGAGGCCCGGGCCGCGAAAAGAATTAATCGAAGAGCGATTGGCTTTGTCGAACGACGCCTTAAAGACGAAAGGCAGCTTGAGCTCATCGGTAACGAGCTTAAACTCTTCTGCAATTTTTAGAGCCAGTTCCCGCGACTCTAAAACGTTCATCCCCGCAAATAGCGTAAAGGGTTTCTCATTGGAAACCTCGAGATTCGCTATCGTAATCGTCTTCGCTGTCATTAGTCTTCAGAGGCCTCTACTTGCAATTCGTTCTGCGCGATCGCCGCTTTAATAAATCCCGTGAACAAAGGGTGTCCGTCGCGTGGAGTCGATGTGAATTCAGGGTGAAACTGACAGCCCACAAACCAAGGGTGATCCGGAATCTCGACCACCTCGACTAGCATGCCATCTTCAGATTTACCTGTTAGCTTTAGCCCTGCTTTCTGCAGCACCTCTAAATAGTCGTTATTGAATTCATAACGATGACGATGCCGCTCTTTTACGCTCGTAGAGCCGTAGCAATCGAAGGTAGTGGAGCCCTTTTCGACGCGGCAAACCTGCGCGCCTAGGCGCATAGTGCCGCCAAGGTCTGAGTCCTCGTCACGAAATTCAACCTTCCCTTGAGAAGTGGTCCACTCGCTAATAAGTGCAATCACAGGATTATCACAGCTCGGCGCAAATTCGGTGCTATGCGCATCTTTGAGCCCTGCGACATTGCGCGCGTATTCGATTACCGCCACCTGCAGGCCAAGACAAATACCAAGATAAGGGATTTTATTTTCGCGCGCATATTGCACCGTCATTATTTTGCCTTCGACACCGCGCTCGCCGAACCCGCCTGGAACCAATATCGCGTCCATTCCCTTAAGAATATCTGTGCCTTTGTCGAGCACATCGGCGGAATCGATATAGGTCACTTTTACCTTCGTGCGAGTCTTGATGCCGGCATGGGTAATCGCCTCGTTAAGCGATTTATAGGCATCCAGCAATTCCATGTATTTGCCAACCATGGCGAGATGCACCTCGCGCTCAGGATGCAAATCAGCATCAACGACGGCATCCCATTCCGATAGGTCGGCAGGCGGGCACTCGAGTTGGAATTTTTTGACCACGATATCGTCGAGGCCAGCGGCACCAAGTATTGAAGGAATACGATAGATGGAATCAGAATCAGGGAGAGAAACAACCGCCGGTAACTCAACATTGGTAAATAGCGCGATTTTCTTGCGCGCCGATTCATCGATTTCGAGGTCGGAACGGCAGATCAAAATGTCTGGCTGAATACCGATCGAGCGCAGCTCTTTGACCGAGTGCTGAGTTGGTTTGGTTTTAGTCTCGCCCGCGGTGCTGATATAGGGCACAAGGGTCAAGTGCATGAAAAGAGCCCGCTCTGACCCTAGCTCGACACGCATCTGCCGCACTGCCTCGAGGAACGGTTGAGATTCTATGTCCCCTACCGTGCCACCAATTTCAACCAGAGCCACTTCGGCATCACCCGCACCCAATACGATGCGGCGTTTAATCTCGTCGGTAATATGTGGAATAACCTGAATAGTGGCGCCCAGATAGTCTCCGCGACGCTCTCTCTTGAGAACCTCTTCATAGACTTTGCCGGTAGTGAAATTGTTCTTTTTGAGCATAGTCGTACGAATAAATCGTTCGTAATGCCCTAGATCTAAGTCGGTCTCGGCGCCGTCTTCGGTAACAAAAACCTCACCGTGCTGGAATGGGCTCATAGTACCCGGATCCACATTGATATAAGGATCGAGTTTTAACATGGTGATATTGAGACCACGCGCCTCAAGAACAGCGGCGAGCGAAGCGGCAGTAATGCCTTTGCCCAGTGATGAGACAACACCACCGGTAATGAAGATATATTTTGTCATTGGAGCCCCATCGTAGCGAGTTGGATTAGGAGTAGAACTAACCCAAGCAGATGGAGTTATAGCGTACCAGAAGAGCCTTCGACCTACAATCGAGAATTGGCCTCGCGACTCAGTTCGAGAGCCGGCGACAGCCACTCAAAAGTCACTCCTAGACCCTGTCCCGAAGCGTTAACCTCAGTGTATTTAGCTGCTTCCGCCGTCGGGCCCAGCAGTGCAACCCAAAGAAGTTCGTTACCAATAAAAACCAGCGGCAGACGATCTCTGAGCCAAGGCGCAACGCTTTCTTCATTAAGTGTTTTTTTCAGCGACTTGGAAGGCCTTCCGGGAAGAGAAAGGCGTTCACCACCTTGGCGATAGCGCACACTGAAGTGGCTATCGCTCACTATCGTTTCGCTTCCCGAAAGCAAAATCAGGATTCCGTTGCCGGGTAATTCGATGCGGACTTCATCGGCCGAGGGCGCGTGTTGTTTTGACATAACCTGCGGCTCAAAATCGTCTTCGCGCACCGCGATCAACTCGCCTTTAAATCGATATAGGCTATAGGCTCCGCACTGCCATTGAGCACTCTGATCAGTGTGCACACAGGTCTCGCTATCTAGCCTATTAAGCAACTTCCAACTGGGCGCGGAACAGCCTAGGCTTATCAACCAATGCCGCAGCAGATTGCGCCGCCTCGGACTCGAGAGCAACGCCATTTCAGCAACACAGAGCCTACTCGCCCCGGCAGCCAAACAGACTTTAAGATCGATCTCCGCAAGGTCAGCGTTGAGCTCACAGGACTCGCGCACGAGCTGCTGCGACTTACCCCAACTCTGCCTATAACGAGGCCAGCGGCTCTCGATTAGGGGCAACACCTCAGCTCTGAGAAGATTGCGGTCATAGTGCGTGTTTTGATTCGATGGATCCTCGACATAAGAGAGCCTTCGCGTGCGCGCCACATCCTCAAGAGACTGCCTTGGGATTTCGAGCCAAGGGCGTATAAGCGCCCCTGCGCCCAAAACACGGGCCGAAGGCATTCCTGCCAGCCCATCGACACCTGAGCCACGCGCGAGTCGCAGGAGCAGTGTCTCGAGCTGATCGTCTTGATGATGCCCCAGAGCAAGCCATTCGCCGGTATCAAGCGCACCTTCAAACGCTGCATAACGCGCACGCCGCGCTGCTTCCTCGCTGACAACTGCAGACTCGCCAACCTTTCGCTCTGCTGTCGCGCCAGCGCTATTCAGCGAGCAGTCGACTACGCACACGGTTAAATTTACTCCGTGCTGCGCGCAAAGCGTTTCGCAGTGTAGCTGCCATTTGTCTGCGGCTTCTTGTAACCCATGGTTAATGTGTATCGCTCGAAGTGGCAGCGTCAATTCGCCGCGAGCGCGTAGGTCGCAAAGCAGCGTGAGAAGTAATGAAGAATCTAAGCCGCCGCTAAGCCCGACCATAATACTTGTGGGGTTTAACAGGCGTGAGGCGTCTGCTAAGGAGGCTGGCACAGAGGTGGATAGAGAGGTGGATAGAGAGGTGGGCAACGAAGTGGCCGGCGCCGAGGCAGCAAGGAGGCGAGGCTCAAAGCAAAAGGCGCGCCTTAGCGCAGCAAGCAGCGTGGCTTCAGCCTTCACCGCCGCTACGTCGCTAGAAGCAGCGCTAGAAGGGGCGCTAGGCGCTGAGGCCATAGCTCATAAGCCGTTTGTAGCGCCGCTCAATAAGCGTCTCTGTGTCGGTCGCGCTGAGCCGATCCATCTGTTCTAAAAGCGCGGTTTTGATGTTCTCGGCAGTCGCTGCCACATCCCGATGCGCGCCTCCCAGCGGCTCTGCAATGGTCTGATCAACTATTCCTAGCTCTTCAAGTCGTGTCGAGGTGACGCCCATCGCCTCGGCTGCCGCTGAAGCATACTCCGATGACTTCCACAGAATCGTTGCGCAGCCCTCCGGCGTGATCACCGTGTAAGTCGAGTACTGAAGCATGTTTAACTGATCTGAGACGCCGATAGCAATCGCACCCCCTGAATTCGCCTCACCCGTTACCGTTGCGATAAGAGGCGTTTTGACTCGAGACATCATCGCCATATTGACAGCAATTGCTTCATTGATGCCTCGCTCCTCTGCATCGATTCCAGGATAGGCACCCGGCGTATCGATAAAACTTAACACGGGAAGATTGTATCGCTCGCCGAGCTCAACCAGACGACGAGCCTTGCGATATCCCTCTGGGCGAGGCATACCGAAATTATGCTTTACCTTGGCTTTAGTTCCTCTACCCTTCTGATGCCCCATAACGACACACGGGCGCCCGTCGATTTTAGCTAA
>LICD01000143.1 GCA_001438145.1 OM182 bacterium BACL3 MAG-120619-bin3
CGACGAGCGAGCCTATGGCGCCGAGGCCTATTACGCCAAGGGTTTTACCGGCAATTTCGCTGCCAGCGAAGCGCTTTTTCTCTTGCTCCATTAGCTTGGAGAGTTCGGCGTGGTCACTCAAATGAGCCTGTGACTCAGCGAAAGCAATGCCTGGAATGATACCGCGAGAGGCGAGTAATAATCCGCAGAGGACAAGTTCTTTCACTGCGTTGGCATTGGCGCCGGGGGTGTTAAAAACAACGACTCCGCGTTCGGTGCAATCAGCCACCGGCACGTTATTGGTGCCGGCGCCAGCGCGCGCAACCGCTCGTGCGTCGCCCACCTCATCAATAGTAAGTTTATGGCTGCGCAGTAAAATCGCATCGCCGCCTATCGCGTCACCAGCGACAATATAGTCTTTTGCTGAGAAACGGCTTAGTCCGCGGTTAGAGATCTGGTTGTAGGTTTTTATTGAGTGCATGCGCTTCCCTGTTTTTTAGCTAGCCAACGTCGTGCGTTGTGCCTTTTGAGTAGCACCGGATTATGAAGTGAAACACGGCCGAACTCCATACGCATACCGCAACAGATTGTCGGGAGTGCAGAGTTGGGGCTAAGAGCCGGTTCGCGATACTATAAAGCGGAGAGAATAGAGGCTAGCGAGCTCTGGATCAGCACGTAGGGGATTAGCACGTAGGCTGCGAATCACAATCGATGAGAGCGCCGCCTGGATATTGTTTTTAAGCAGTGGGGAGAGCATTCGATGAATTTGTTGCAACCTGGTATTGCGGTAGACCTTGAAACTGGAGAGGTGCCGGTGCGCCGGATACTTGGATTGAATCCAGGGCCCATGACCGGACCGGGCACCAATACGTATTTGGTCGGTTCAGACAAACTCACTCTGATCGACCCGGGTCCCATCGATGCTGTGCAGCTGCAGAATTTTTTGGTTGCGATCGGCGACGCGACATTGGTAAATATTTTAGTCACCCACACCCACGGTGATCACTCCCCAGGCGCGCTTGCACTCGCGAAGCAGACTGGCGCAAGATTGGTTGGGCTGAATGCGCCACAAGCACCGGGCCAGGACCATAGCTTTGTCTCCGATATTGAGTGTGCCGATGGCGACATCATTGAGTGCCGGGACACAGCAGGGTCCTATTCGTTACAAATGATTCATACCCCTGGGCATGTCTCCAACCACCTGTGTTTTTTGTTGAGGGAGGAGGGGCTTTTGTTTACAGGGGATCATGTGTTGCAGGGAACTACGCCGGTGATCCTGCCGCCCGACGGTGACATGAGTGACTATCTGGCGTCGCTTGAACGCTTGCTTCAGCTGCCACTCGTTGCGCTTGCGCCAGCGCATGGGGACGTTATGCCTGCGCCCTTTACCGAAATTGAAAAACTGATTGCTCATCGCCTTAAGCGCGAAGCGAAAATACTCGAGCGCCTGCGTTTGCTTTCGCCATGTACCGACGACGAACTTGTCGTGAGCGCCTACGACGATGTGGGCGAGCACCTGTTGCCTTGGGCTAAGCGAACGATGAGCGCGCATCTCATCAAGCTCGAGAAAGAAGGCATGGCTAGGTTAGATAAATTGCACTGGCAAGTGCTTTAGTCCGTTGCACGAAGCTAATGGGGTTAAAAACGCAAAACCGGCAAAGGTCGTGACAGCGGCAGAAAAAGGCACACCTTGTTGGAGCCTTTATCTTTTGCGCCGCGAAGACGGAGGTCTCTACACCGGCATCAGCACCGATGTGGCAAGGCGCTTCCAAGAACATAGGTCTGGACGGGGCTCGCGCTCTCTGCGTGGAAAAGGGCTACGCGAAATCGAGTATGAATGTGCGTTAGGCTCGCGCTCTCTGGCCTCGCGAGCGGAGTACAGAGTGAAAAAACTCGCGAAGGCTATGAAGGAGTCGCTGATCGAAAGCGACTTCTCGCGCACCGAGCTCCTTGCGTTTCTCGAGATGGGCCTCGACTAAGCTTTCGCAGCCTCGGGAACCTCGTTGCCATGCTCATCGAGCGGGGTAATTTTAAAGTTTAAGAAGCCGTAGATAACAGCGACGACGGGACAAATAAGATTAAAGAAACAGTACGGGAGGTAGGCGAACGTCGCTACTCCGAGTGTGCCTGCCATGTAAGCACCGCAGGTATTCCATGGGATCAGAGGCGAGGTCATGGTCGCTGCGTCTTCTAAGGTTCGAGAGAGATTTTTCGGGTCTAGGTTGCGGTTCGCGTATTCCTGCTTATACATGCGACCGGGTAAGACGATCGCAATGTACTGGTCTGAGGTGATGATATTCGCGCCAATACAGGTGGCGATCGTCGTGGCAATCAGGCTGCCGGTGCTGTGAACGAATGACAGAGCATAGGCAACGAGACAGCGTAGTAAGCCAGTGAAGTCCATTGCGGCACCGAACACCATGGCGCAGAGGATTAGCCACACCGTGTTAAGCATCGAGCTCATGCCGCCGCGCGTCATTAAATCATCGAGTGTCGCATTGCCGCTATCGAGTACGAAGCCATCGAACAGCGTCTGCCAAATGCCTTTGATAATCCCTAATGTCATATTTGACGAGTCACCGGCCATCGCAGCTAGCGCAGGTTGCTGGAAAAAGAGGGATAACACGACAGCGATAAGCGCGCCGGCGAGAATCGTGGGTATTGGTGGAAGGCGTTTGTTCGCCATAAAAAGTAAGGCAGCCACGGGTAATAGCATCAGCGGATTTATGGTGAAATTGTCTTGGATCAGGCGCATGGTTATCGCAAGATCGTCGGCGCTCGCACTGGTATCGATGCTGAGTCCGAGCGCAAGATAGAGCAGCAGAGCAATGATAATGCTGGGTATTGTCGTCCAGATCATATGGCCGATGTGGCTAAATAGATCCGTGCCTGCTACCGCCGGAGCGAGGTTTGTTGTCTCTGATAGGGGCGACATTTTGTCACCGAAATAGGCTCCGGAGATGATCGCGCCGGCAGTGATTTCGAGAGATAGGCCGAGGCCTGCCGCAGCGCCAATGAGGGCAATACCTACGGTGCCAGCGACGGTCCAAGAACTACCAATGCTGAGTGCGATAAGGCCGCAAATGAGACAGCTTGCCGCATAGAAGATGGAGGGATCGAGTATTAGGAGGCTGTAATAAATCATTGTTGGCACGGTGCCAGAGAGAATCCAGGTGCCGATCAACACGCCAACGCTAAAGAGAATGAGGATTGGTTTAAGAGAAATAGTGATGCCCGCAACGATAGCGTCCTCGGTCGCTTCCCAGCTTAAACCATTGCGCCAACCGATAGCGGCTGCAAAAGCGGCGCCAATACAGAGTGCGATCTGGTTGGGCCCGTAGCTTGCATCTTCGCCGAATAAATAGACCGACAGGGAGAGCAGAAGGACAAGCGTTGCAACGGGGAAGAGCGCCTGAAGAATAGTCGCCTCCCTGGCACCAGTCTCGCCAGTTGCCGAAATTACGTCTTGATCTGGTTGCTGCTCGGGTGTTTCAGTCATTCTGAGTAGGCTTCTCGCGCATTGCTTGGGAATCTGAGGATAAGCGCTAGCTACCGCCTCTGTCCAATCTCTTGGCCTTGAGCGGCAGACCGCGGCCCGCGGCCTAGGGTATACTTAGGGTTCGTAAAGTAAATTGGCGATCCTCTGCAAAGGCGCGCCGAGCTAGGAAAGCAGATGACAGACCTACAAGCCTATATGACTGACCTGGGCAGACGCGCGCGCGCCGCGTCGGCAATGATCGCGAAAGCGACGACGGGGCAGAAGAACGCGGCGCTTATCGCGATAGCCGAGCGCATCGATAGCGCGCGGGAAACCCTGCTGGCAGCCAATGCGCAGGATATGGCCGCAGGGCGTGAAAAAGGCCTCGACGCGGCGCTGCTCGACCGTCTCGAACTGACGCCGGCACGGATTGATGCCATGCTCGAAGGGCTTAGACAGGTTGCTGCACTCGACGATCCTATTGGCGCTATCAGCGAGATGAAGCCGCGGCCCAGTGGTATTCAAGTCGGGCGTATGCGCGTGCCGCTCGGTGTCATTGGTATTATTTATGAGTCGCGCCCGAATGTAACCTGCGAAGCGGCGAGTCTCTGCCTTAAATCGGGCAATGCAACGATACTCCGTGGTGGCTCAGAGGCCCTCAATTCCAATCAGGCGATTGCGCAGTGCATCACGGCAGGACTTGGCGAGGCAGGGTTGCCCGCCGATGTCGTGCAAGTGCTAGATCGTCCAGATAGAGACGCAGTAGGCCATTTAATCACGATGCCGGAGTATGTCGATGTCATCGTTCCGCGCGGCGGTAAGGGACTGATCGAGCGCATAAGCCGCGATTCACGCGTGCCGGTCATCAAGCATCTCGACGGCAATTGCCATCTGTATATAGATTCCGACGCCGATTTTGACAAGGCAGTGCGCGTCGCGCTTAACGCTAAGACACAGCGTTACGGCACTTGTTGCACGCTCGAATCACTGCTCATAGATGAATCAGTCGCAGCGGCGCTTTTGCCTGTGCTCGCCGCTGAGTTTGCCGAACATGCGGTGGAGTTAAGGGGTTGTCCTGCAACTCAGGCATTGGTTCCGGCTGCGATCGCCGCAACAGAGCAAGACTGGGGTGAGGAATATCTCGCGCCCATACTGTCGGTCAAAGTCGTCGATGGCCTCGACCAGGCGATAGCACATATTAATCAATACAGCTCAGGGCACACCGAATCTATCATTACCGAGAACTACACGAAGGCGCAGCGCTTTTTACGCGAAGTGGATTCGAGTTCGGTGATGATTAACGCATCGACGCGATTCGCCGACGGATTTGAATATGGCCTTGGAGCGGAGATCGGTATTTCGACCGATAAATTGCACGCGCGCGGGCCTGTGGGGTTAGAGGGCTTGACCTCACAGAAATATATCGTGTTAGGGGATGGGCATATCCGCACATGAGGAAGAGGGTCGGTGTCTATGGCGGAATGTTCGACCCCGTGCACTGCGGCCATCTTGCCGTAGCCGAACTCGCAGTTGAAGCGCTGAGTCTAGATCGAATACTCCTCGTCCCCTGTAAATTGCCTAATCATCGGCATGCGGCTAGCGCGAGCGGTCCCCAGCGCCTCGACATGTTGGGACTTGCGTGTGCAAAAAAACCGCAACTTGAAGCCAGCCCGATCGAGCTTGAGCGTGAAGGCGTCTCCTACAGTGTTGATACGCTTACGCAGTTGCGAGCAGCGGACCCGGACACCGATTTTGTCTTCGTGCTTGGAAGAGACGCCTTCGAAGGGCTGCCTCGATGGGAGCGATGGGAGCGACTGTTAGATGAAAATTTGCTCGCAGTCGTTTCACGGCCAGGTGTTTCTGTCTCGCGCGAAAGCGCTGACCTCACCCAGCTCAAAGCGAGACAGGTGGCGAGTCCCGAGGCGCTTTTTAGCGCTGCTGCAGGGAAGGTTATTTTGCTCGATGAGCTGCAGAATCCTTTGTCTTCTTCCCTTGTTCGTGCGGCGATTGGTAAAGAAGGGCTAACTGAAGACCGTGGCAGAGAGGGAT
>LICD01000144.1 GCA_001438145.1 OM182 bacterium BACL3 MAG-120619-bin3
ATTCAGAGCTAGGACACTTTATCGCGCAACGCAAATCGCTCGGGGTCGCGGAGTACATAACAGATGCTATTCCTAAATCTAATGAGCGAGTAGAGCAGTAATTATGGCTGATTTAATGACTATTGGTGGTAATGCTACATCCTCTTATAAGATGGCATTAGCAGCAGTCAGTACAAATATATCTAATCTAAATACAGAGGGCTATTCGCGGCAAAGTATTAAAATGGTTGCAGACGGCGAAGCGCCCGCTGTGCTCGTAAGGATGCATGACTCATTCGCTGAATCTAGTTTACGAAGTGCGAATAGCTCGCTTACCTCACAGCAACCAACTGTGAAATATGCGGATCGTGTTCTGAATCTAATTGGTTCTGAAGCCGGGAGCTTAACTACCGCTCTAGACAAATTTTTTAGCTCTGCCAGTCGATTAGGGACCGATCCTTCTTCTGACAGCCTTCGACAAGAGTTTTTGTCGAGCGCAAATTTTCTTTCTTCACGCGTAAGAACTGTCGCTGCTGATTTACAGGATGTGGTTGTTGACAATAATTCAGAAGTTGCACAGCGTGCAACAGAACTGAATGGCCTATCGACGCAATTGTCAGTAATTAATGAGGAACTAACAAAATACGGAGGCAAAGATCAGCCACCCTCGCTGCTTGATAAGCGTGATGTCGTTTTGATGAAGATGTCTGCCCTAGCAAAAATAGATGTGGCGTTTAGTGATGAAGGGCTTGCGAAAGTGAGTTTGCACAACCCAAATTCAAGCGCGGTTCTAGTTGAAAATAGTGTCGTCAAAGAACTAAGTGTCGTCGGCTCAAACAGCCCAAAAAATTCTCAATCAATTGTGTATGACGCGGCAGGAAGTAACGCGACTTTAGGCGCTATTAGTGGCGGACTAATTGGCGGGCTGGTGGCGGTGAAAAGCGCTGTTATAGAGCCATTAGTTAGTAATCTGAACACGATGATCAACAGCTTTGTTAGTAGTGCAAATAGCCATCACAAAGCAGGTATAAACGCGCAAGGTGATGTAAATGTAAGTTTGTTCTCGGTGGGCGCGGACAGTAATTATGCTGAAAATATGGCTTTATCGATTGCCAGTAGCGCGCAAATATCGGCGGCGGGTCGGTTAAGAATTTCGCAACCAGAGAATAATACGGCAGAGATTCAGGCAACACTGTCTTATGGGCAAGACGCGAGTTGGAATGGAGCCATTGAAAGTGAATTTACCGTAGCCTTCACGGGCGCGACGAGCTACACGCTGACGCAGAACGGCGCTACTACTGCGTATGACAATTTCGATATTAACACCGGCATTACCCTAGGCGACGTAAAGTTGATGTTTGACAAAGCCCCCGCCGCCTCGGATAGCTTTACTGTGGCCTCTAATGCCTCTGGGCTAGGCGATAATTCTAATGTGAAAGCCATAGCTGCGCTTCATACAGAAAAAATTGTCGGTGATAAGACGCTCCGTAATTTTTATATCGATGAAGTAGGTAAAATAGCGACCTACAGTGATCTGTCGTCTATGTCGTTTGAGGCAAAACAAGCGGTTTATGACCATGCGTTTAGTGCGAAGGATCAGAAGTCAGGTGTAAACCTTGATGAAGAAGCTGCGGAATTGATTCGATTACAGCAAGCATTTCAGGGCGCAGCCAAATTGATGCAGGTCTCTGCGGAAATTTTTGAAGCAATGTTACAAGCTAGCAGATAATCGGAAGGATACTATAGATGAGGATTTCTACTAATCTGTATTTCAGCACACTTAACCAGCGGTTGAGCGAGCAGCAAAACAAGATATCAACTCTTCAAACTCAGCTGGCCTCCGGAAAGAAAGCGCCGACTGCGAGCATGGATTCTGAGGCCGCGATGGCGAGTTTAAGGATGAATTCTACGCTTGAGGACCAAGCAAATTATAGGTCAAGTCTTCAGAGGGTAGATGGCCAGTTTCGTCAAGAGGAGGGTCTTGTCTCAGCTATGCGCAAGATCTCTGATCGAATCCATGAGCTCAGCATAACTGCTGCTAACGGAACCTATTCTGCGGAAGATAAAGTAATGATAGCTACTGAGGTAGCGCAATATAAAGAACAGTTGTTAGCTTATTCGAATAGTAAAGACGAGAATGATAACTACTTTTTCTCGGGTACTAAAAATTCTACACAGGCATTTTTAATGGCTCCTGATGGCAGCGTTACTTACCAAGGTGATCAAACTGCAATATTTGTAGAAATTGGATCAGGGGAAAAAATACGCGTTAATACAATAGGCTCAGAGCTGCTTGGAAACGTGAGCAGGACTGCTGACGATGGCAGCATAAGCAAAGTAAGTGCGTTTACTATGATCGATGATTTTGTAACAGCGCTAAATAGTAATAACTCTACAAATATCTCAAGGGCTATGGCAGATGCAGAGTCATTCTCTAACAGCCTTAGTAAAAAACAAGTTGAGCTTGGTCTTTCGCAGAACAGCGTGGCTAATAGGTTAGAGATTATCGAAGAGAAAACGATTTTGTATAAAAATATTCTATCAAAATCAGTAGACACAGACTACACGGCTGCTATTACAGAACTTTCTACAAATATGTTGGCGTTAGAAGCGGCCCAAAGCACTTTTGCTAAGGTGTCCCAGCTCAGCCTATTCGATTATTTGTGAAAAATTTAAATGAAAATATCATAGTTAGAGTGAGTTAGGAAAATTCCACATGGCTACAGTCGACCAGGCGAGTAATCAGGGCTCGAAGATAACTACAGCTTTAAAAGTTGGTACTGGTGTCGATATTCAAGAGCTCGCTACCTCCCTCTCAGAAGCTGAACTAAGCCCGAAGATCGGGAAAGCAGAAGCAAAAATTTCTGAAAGTGAGAGTAAAATTTCTGCAATCGGAATAATCAAGGCGAGCATTACGTCGATCACCTCAGCGCTTGCAGCATTAGAGGATAAAAGTTCGTTGACGAGTTTTGGAGCCACATCGTCGTTATCTGCCTCGGTGAGCGCAACACCTATTGCGGGGTCCACCGCTGTGCCAGGCACGTATACTGTACAGGCATCGCAACTCGCAACTTCGACTAGGATTGTGTCCAATAGCTTTAGTTCAAAGACGCAGGCGCTAAACGGGGGTTCTGCGTTTAATCTTAGTTTTAATCAGGGGCCATCTCCTGGTGTAGATACCTCGGTCTCGGTAACGAGCCCTACTCCAAGTGGAGTGGTAAGTGCAATTAACGATGCTAACATTGGTGTCTCGGCGGTGTTGATTAATAAAAGTGCGGCTGTCACTGAGAGCGCACTCGCAACATTTTCAAGCATGACTGCCGGGCAATCTTTTACATTGGCAGGCGTAACCGTTCAAGCATCAGGTTCAGTTTCGGCGGCAGATGTTGCCAGTGCCTTCGCTAGTCTTTCCAGCGGTGGTGCGCCGAATGCGGTTTCAAACTTAGCCTTTTCGGGCAATTTTTCTGGTTGGACGACGGGGGTTGCTGATGGATCGAAAGTTCGTTTTACGAGCACAACAGCCGGCGGTGGAGTCAGTGACCTCGCGGCTACTGATTCTAACGGTGTAAGTTCGCTTGTTGGGGTGGCGACTACACAAGGTGTTGCAGACAACTGGTTCATATCGCTCAGCGGCGATACTGGTCTACAGAATCAATTCTCGCTCAGTCCTATTCCGGATTTAGGGTTCTCGACGGATTCTAATCTCTTGAGCTCTGCGCAAAATGCCATCATTACCGTGAATGGCTTGGGCTCAATAAACCGGGCGTCAAATAGCGTCACTGATTTGATCCCAGGTGTGAGTTTGACGTTGACAGGCACTTCTAGCGCTACGGTCACGGTTACTGAGGACTTATCGAGCATAAAATCGTCGCTTGATGCTTTGGTCCTTTCCATTAATGACTTTAATCTAATTTTGACGGAGATGGAGAGTTCAACAAGCGAAGAGACTGAGTATTCAGGTGCTCTGGCAAATGATTCTTCGTTCGCCAACTTACTTCGCAGCCAGGTTAAAGCCATTGTCGACAAGACTTCCGCGACAGCATCAGGTGGAGTTTCTTCGTTTAGAGATTTAGGCTTTTCGATCAAACTAAATGGAGATATCGAGATAGATGAGACCCGTTATGCAAGTGCACTAACGAACAATCTTGCAGACATTAAAATGATGCTAACTGCCGGCAATGATGGTCAAAGCCGCTATGCCTCAGTAAATAAGGGCCTTGCGCTAGATTCGAGAGTGTCTTTGCTTGGGCTAATAGAGACTGGCGGATTAGTTGTTAATCGCACCACCGCAGCGACGAAAAATCTTGCTAGCGAGAAGACCGCTCTTGAAGCCTTAGAAAAACGTATGGCTGATGCGTACGCGCGCTACATCACACAATTTGCTGCTATGGAGTCGATAGTGCAGCGCAGCAAGTCGACTGGGGACTATTTGGAAGGCCAATTTACCGCCATGGAAAACATGTACAGTAATTAATTGGGTTTTACCTGGGCCGATATTTTATCTTATGAAGCAACCTAACTGCCAAAGGTGTCGATATTTTTACGTGACCTGGGATCCAGAGCGACCCTATGGATGCCGCGCGATGCAGTTTAAGTCAAAGGTGCTACCTGCGGTGGAAGTCTTTGAGGCTGATGGAACGATGTGCCTAAGCTTTCACGTCAGAGGCTTGCCATCGGATAGCGAGGTTTTAACAGAGAGCAAGGTTACGTCTGGCTTTAATCTCGATATTAGTGTTTAGTGTTCCGCAAGAGATACTTAATTTGAGTTCATACTCACTAGATTAGTTAACTCATTGATTTTACTGGCGTCTATTTCTTTTTTGTCCTCCGACTAACTATCCTGCAACTCCTGCCTAAGTGCTGTCACAGGAATTAGATAAATGTCGAATTTTTAATGTGCGCTACTTTTAACTTAGTAGAAGATACGCTATTCTCCCGACCACTTAAATTCGTAAATTTAATCAGAAAAACTCAAAGTGCGAAGATTCATACGTGAAAGCTGAAGAATTGCGTTCGATAATCGATTTATTCAGTTACAAAAAGCAAGGTAACTGTCAAACCTGCGTTAGGATTCGGCGGCGTGCACTCATGGCAATTCTGCTGGTTAGCTATCTCTATTTTGGCCCCAATTTTGCCCATAGGTTTGGAATAGATTTGTCCACGCTGCTGGCAGGAGGCTTATTAGCTTGTTGCGGTTTACTGTTTCTTTACAAGCTGATTCGTGAGCCCTCACCCTAGAAATAACAGAGGCACGACTCTTAGATTCGTTGGTCTTCTTGCGCCAAATGTTTTTTAGAGGAATGAGCTAGAGAAGCAGAATAGTCCCAAATGATCGCTTCCTTCCGCATCACGAGTGGTCAAGACACTAGAATTAGGAAAAAGTTATGAATGTACCTACGTTATTAGGCTTCTTTGGTGGCTGGGGAGTTTTGATTACCGCCATCGTTTTTATTTGTAACGAAAATAATATGCCTATTAAGTCATTTTACAGTCAATCTGGAATGATAATCGTAGT
>LICD01000145.1 GCA_001438145.1 OM182 bacterium BACL3 MAG-120619-bin3
CTCAGCTTTATTCCCTACGCAGGGCTGGCCTGCGAGGCAAACTTGACGTGCAGGACGAATATTGTCTGCGGCCGTTTGTGCGTTGGCGCCGCCGGCTGCGAAGAGGCTAAGTGCTGCTACTGCGAACATTTTCTTAAACATGACTGTGCTCCAATGGCGGAAATTCTGGCGCGAATTATAGCCGTTTTAGCCACAACTGGCGAATACCCTTCTATTTTTTAGTGATATAACGACAAGAAGCTGTCAGGGAGTCGAGGGTTCGATGACCATTTTGATTGGTGTCGAATTGTAGAAGATGGTGCTGGGGTCGCTATCGAGGCCATAGCCCAGCAGAAAATCGACGTCTAGTTCGGTGATACCGAGGCTTTCGGGTACCACTGCATCGAGCATGAGCACCGTTTCTATCGCGCGAAGTTCCCCTGTGCGGTGCTTAGGAAAGGGGCTGGCGTTATTGGCACGTTCGACGAAAATCCCGGCAGAGTTAAGTGCGAAGACCTGATCGCCGGTGAGTGCAGCCGCCACTACAAAGCCCGCTTCGCCAATATCCTGCGCAGCGATAGCAATCTCGCCATTGACCTTAATCGATTCGTCGGCGCTGAAGCGAGTTTGGTAAAACGCCCCACTGCTGTTAGATGCAGCGCCGGTAATAATGCCACGGGCGGGGGTGTCGCTGGTGCTAATGGCGGCGCCCAGAGGCAGGGGGTAGCCGCTTTGATAGTGCGCGGTTAGCGAGTAGTCGCCTTCGGTGACACACGCAGGATCCACCTGTTTGTCGAACGTGTTTGCAAGCACAAGGTAGCTGCCGGGGTCGAGCTGGCGGGTTAGCGTTGAGCTACAGCCCTCGGCTGATTTGTCATCATAGTCGATGACAGTGAGGTTTAGGTCGGAAATCAGCAATACCGAATCGAGCGCGCTAGAGGTCATGGTTAGTGACAGCGTCGCCGCTTTTTCTAAATCGATGCGATAGAGGTCGATGTAGCTGAAGTCTGTGCCGCCGGCAGTAATCTGCGCGACAGTGCAGTCGCCGTCGGCAAGACTGTTGGTTATGGTGCCGAGCACGAGGGTGTTTTGTGTACAGCTTTCAAGCGCAGTGTAGAGTGCGTCGACGCCTGCAAAATCATCTTCGGTCGGCCGATCGATGTCACCTATTGTGGGCGCCATAATCGCAAGCTCCCGACTCTCGTGTTCGAGACCAATCACATGCCCAAGCTCGTGAATCGCGACACGGCGAAAGTCTATTCGACGATTGCTGCCAGGATAAAGAAGCCCATCGTAAATGTCGTACCGAATGTCGCTATTGATTACGATGTCGGCCTCGAAAATATTAGGTTCTCCGAGCAGCGTACTCGACAGACGCCGAAGGGTTACCGCAAGGGTACTGGCGCCGTATTCGGAGCCACAGACTTCGTCGGTAAAGTCGACGCTGTTAAGTCCGTCCTCAAGGCAGGGGTCGATTGCCTGCTCGATCACATTAAAGTCGAAAACGGTGTCGTCGTCCCAATCGGCAATGGCAGCGAGGAAGGAATCGTGCCACGCAATGCCCGAGGGAGATTCACCGGTTAGGCTCACATAAAAGTCGGTTTTGCCGCCCTTCCATTTAGACCCCGAAATTTCGAACGCAGCGCTCTGCACGCCAACAAAAAACAGCGCGAGCGATACCGCAATGAGCGCAAGAATCCTGCTACCGATAGCTGCCATCTAGAATTGCATTCCACCAGTCTTCGTTTTGTAAATACCAATCGACGGTCTTAGCAAGGCCGCTATCGAACGTTTCTGCCGGCACAAAGCCAAGTTCGTCGCTGATCTTTGAGGCATCGATCGCGTAGCGCGTGTCGTGGCCAGGGCGATCGGTAACAAAGGTGATCAGTGATTTTGCGCTCTGGCCAACTGCACAGGGCGAATCGGGGAAGCGTATTGCGAGCGTTGGATCTGCGGCAAAACGCGTATCAAAAAGTTCGCAGAGCAGAGTCACCACATCGAGGTTACGCCATTCGTTATGGCCTCCGATATTATAAGTCTCTCCAGCACGGCCGGCTTTAATCACCCGCTCGATGCCGCGGTTATGGTCGTCGACAAACAGCCAATCGCGGATCTGCGAGCCATCACCGTAAATAGGCAGTGCCTTGCCGCCAAGAATATTAAGCATACACAGTGGCAAGAGCTTCTCTGGAAACTGGAAGGGGCCGTAATTATTCGAGCAGTTGCTGGTGGTTACCCTCAAGCCAAACGTGTGGTGATAGGCACGCACGAGATGATCGCTTGCTGCTTTGCTTGCAGCATAAGGGGAATTGGGCGCGTAGGGCGTAGTCTCGCTAAACGCAGGATCGGTCGCGAGAAGCGTGCCATATACTTCATCGGTCGACACATGATGGAAGAGATTGTTGCGCGTAGAATCGTCGTCGAGCCAGCAGTTTTTCGCCGCTTTAAGCAGCGAATGCGTGCCGACAATGTTGGTGTCAATAAAGGCATCGGGGCCGGTTATCGATCTATCGACATGACTTTCCGCGGCAAAATGTACAAGCGTATCGATCGCGTGGTCGCGAAGTAGACGTTCAACTAATGCTTGATCGTTAATGGATCCTTCGATGAAAGTGAACCAAGGTTCGCCCATTGCCGCAGCCAGATTATCGCGGTTGCCCGCATAGGTCAGACTATCGAGCGCGACAAGTGTGTCGCTGGGGTTGGCGCGATGCCAGTAGTGAATAAAATTGGCGCCGATAAAACCTGCCGCACCGGTGACGAGAAGCTTGCTCATAATGACCTACTGCTTACTTTGTTTAGGCTACGCATTGTAGCGGTTTTTAACCTTAAGAACTTGCCAGCAGACACCGCTTCAATTCGGCCTGCCATGTATTGGTAGGGCAGTCGAATTCGGCGCGCGCGCGCGCGCGGCTCATCACGCTATAGAGTGGGCGTGCGGCAGGCGTTGGATACTCGCTGGTTGGAATGGGCTTAAGGGTACAGGGACTCTTTAAAAGGCCCAGCGCAAGGGCTTGCGTTTGAATCTCGAGCGCAAAATCGAACCAAGTAATCGACGCGCCATCGCTCCAATGAAAAATTCCTGAGGGCTCTTTGGGCATCGCTGCGCTGTCAAGCCGTGTGCTGGCGGCCGAGCAAACGACGGCTGCAAGACTGTGTGTCGACGTGGGTGAACCGATCTGATCGTTCACGATTGATAACACATCGCGTTCGCTCATCAGCCTAAGCATTGTTTTTACAAAATTTGCCCCGTATTCACTGTAAAGCCACGACGTGCGAATAATCATCGCGTCGGGCTTCTGCGCTAACAGGGCCTTCTCACCGGCGAGTTTGCTCTTGCCATAAACACTCAAGGGCGCTGTTGCGGCGTTCTCTGCATAAGGCGTGCTCGCTGCGCCATCGAAGACAAAGTCGGTCGAGAGATGGATCAAGGGACACGTGCTGGCCGCAGCAAGGTTTGCAACGCCGCGCTCGTTAATTGCAAAGGCCGCTTCGGCTTCCGACTCAGCCTTATCTACTGCGGTGTAAGCGGCAGCATTGATAATGAGCGCAGGCTGCAGGGCGTCGAGTGTTGAGTGCACCGCGGCGGCATCGGCTATATCGAGATCGCCGCGCATGAGCGGAATCAGCTCATACTGTGAGAGCAAAGAATCTGGCCAGCAGGCAACAAGCGTCTGCCCAAACTGACCACCCGCGCCAGTTAAGACTATTCGGGCGTTCGCACTAGGCATAGGTCGCGGCGTCTTCGAAGCGCTTGCCCGCTTCGTCTTTAGCGGAGAGTAGCGGCGCCGCACCCACTAAGGGCCAGTCGATGCCAACCGTGTCGTCATTCCATAGAAGCGATTGATCATCGCTGGCGTCGTAATAGTCGGTGCATTTATAAATAAGTTCGGCACTTTGGCTGGTGACATAAAAGCCATGCGCGAAACCAGGCGGAACCCAAAGCTGACGTTTGTTTTCGGCGGACAGTTCTACGCCAACCCATTGACCAAAAGTGGGTGAGCTTCTACGCATATCGACAGCGACATCGAAAAGGCTGCCGGCACCTGCACGCACAAGTTTGCCCTGCGGACGTTTGAGCTGATAGTGCAGACCTCGCAGCGTACCTTGGCTCGAGAGACTCTGATTGTCCTGTACAAATTCGAGGTCGATGCCGCGCTCAGCAAAATGCGATTGTCGAAATGTTTCCATGAAGTAGCCACGCGAGTCGCCATGCACGGTAGGCTCAAAAAGCAGCACATCGGGGATAGCAGTTTCGGTAATTTTCATGCTCGGCTTTCTTCCTGCAAAAGCTGCTGGAGATAGGCGCCATAGCCGCTTTTCTCAAGTTTTTTAGCGAGCCTCGCCAGTTGTTCGCTATCGATAAAACCCTGACGATAAGCGATCTCTTCGGGGCAGCCAATCTTCAATCCCTGACGCTCTTCGAGTACCCGAATAAACACAGCGGCGTCGAGTAGCGATTGCACTGTGCCGGTGTCTAGCCACGCAGTGCCGCGTTCGAACAATTCAACTTTAAGCGCCTTTCGTTCGAGATACGCTTTATTCACGTCGGTGATTTCGAGTTCGCCGCGCGCCGAGGGCTTAATGTTTTTCGCGATATCAATCACGTCGTTGTCGTACATATACAAGCCGGTCACCGCATAATGCGATTTAGGATTGGCTGGCTTCTCTTCGAGGTCTATTGCGTTATTGTCAGCGTCCAATTGCACCACACCATAGCGCTCGGGATCTGTGACATAGTAGGCAAATACGCTGGCGCCGCTTTCTTGATCGACCGCGCTGCGCAGGGTCTCTTCGATCTGATGCCCATAGAAAATATTGTCGCCGAGAATCAGGCAGACGCGGCTATCGCCGATAAATTCTTCACCGATGAGAAACGCCTGTGCGAGCCCTTCGGGCTTTGGCTGTTGAGCATAGCTTAGGTTGATGCCCCACGACGATCCGTCGCCAAGTAGCTGCTCGAACATTGGCGCGTCTTCGGGCGTGGTAATGATCAATATGTCTCGTATGCCGGCTTGCATGAGTGTCGAGAGCGGATAATAAATCATTGGCTTGTCGTAAACGGGCATCAGCTGTTTTGATGCTGCGAGCGTCATGGGATGGAGCCTGCTTCCGCTGCCGCCTGCGAGGATGATTCCTTTGGTCATAATCTTCTCTTGCTCTTAAATTCTAATCCGTGCTTTCTAACTCCGTGCTTTCCACCCTCTACGGTTTACTCACTACGGCGCACTAGTTTATCGATCTGCGCAAAAAACGTGGTGCTTGGTTCGAAGCCAAGTTCTGCTTTCGCCGAATGGTTGTCGAACACATTGTCGCGCGTAAGATTTCGGTAAGTGCGCAGCCCGATACCGCTGCGAAAAATTCGCAGTTTTTCAA
>LICD01000146.1 GCA_001438145.1 OM182 bacterium BACL3 MAG-120619-bin3
CTCTAATTTTTTTCCGCTTTCGTGCTTCATTAATGACCACAGAAACGGGCCCATTGCCTACGTTCGTAAGGCGGTATGCTATTTCTCCTCGCTGCCATTCCCAATCTCCAGAACGCCTGAGTTCCTCCGTTATTCCATCCTCACGCTCAATGTGAATCATTCCTGGGGACACCTGAGTAATGAACCCGGAATTTTGATGGCGAATTATAGGGGTCGATTCTTCGAGTTCTAATTCCAATCTATACGATCGGAACCATTGATCCTCGAGTTGAGGTAGTACATTAAGACCGGTAGGCAGGTCGTCTTGCTGCACGGATCCTGATGAAGAGTTTACCAACGCTAGAATTCTTAGAAGATAGTCGCCATCGTTTCTTATACTGTGCGTAAACAGTGATGAAGCATATTCAGTAACAGCGCTGACCTCGCCCTTTAATGGACCAGAAGAAGAGCTTAACCGCGTAAGCAAAATCGCTTGATCGTGTATGTGCTCTAATGATTCGTCACCCGGATTTAACTGCACGTCCAAAAGATAGAAATCTTCCTCATGATAGACAGTTCGGTGTCTGGGCTCGTCTAGAAGATGAACCGCTTCATTCTCTAAACTCAAAGAACCTTCTGTTTGGCTTCGTCCACAAGAAGAGAGAATTGGCGAGAGGGCAGCGAGCGCAACCAACCAGCGCGCTCTTAAAAATCTTATCCTTATATCGAGCATACTACCTCCTTGTCTTTGCGACCTCATTTATCTTAATCGCATAGTTACGGTGCATACGCTCTTCCTATTCAGATATATTTAGCATCCAAATAGGAAGTCGCAATTCAAGTCAACGAGGCTCAAATCCTTGACTTTACAAGCTCGACATCGCTGTTTCGCCAGAGCTCATCAAATTGTCGCTTAACAATCGCCGCTTCTTGGGCTCGGCCTTGCGATTCAAGCGATTGATATAAGCCAAATGTCGCCCAGCCGTTACGCTGATTCCACTCTAAATCTTTACGGTAAACCACTTCTGCTTCGTCTGCTCGATCTGCTGCCAACAAGGCCGCACCGAGGTACAGTCGGATTGACTGCGACCAGTCTGGCGGCTCTGTGTAACTGAGATTATCTTGATACTCAACTGCGTGACCATAATGCATGATTGCATTATCAAAATTGCCTTTCGCCTCCTCGATCTCACCGAATAATGCGTGCATTGCAAGACTTAGAACATGGTCTGCCGGAGTTGGACCAACTCCAGATTCATTGACACCCTCCGCTGTAATTTGTTCTCGTAAAAGAGCAAGTTCAGCCTCTGCAGGCGCAATATGCCCTTTGGCGGCATGGGCGCTGCCCATTACGTAGGCCCACATGCCCTTTAAGTAGGGCGTATTGGCTAGCTCTTTATTTGTCGCATTATTCGCGTGTATTTCATCCCATCTGCCGAACACTTTATCCGTTATCCAGACATGTGCTGAATTCTTATTGTTGCCGCCCAAAGATCCTATACCTGCCCCCGAATTTTGAATGGCTGCTGCGCTTGCACCCTCATAGTTCCCTTGAAGCATGTTGGCGTAACGAACAAAATCGAGGGCATGAGGTTTGTGGATTTTATGGGAGAGAGGGTAGGTTCCGATCATAGGGAAATTAGTGTCACCCCATATTTCTGCAAACTGGTCATCGACTATTTGAGATCTTTCGTTCGATAAAATCGCTTTTTCATACTCTCCTACACGGAGATAGATATGTCCCGGCATGTGAACCATATGGCCTGAAATGGGCAGAGTCGCTTCAAGCTTCTGTGCCGACGGCATAGCGAGCTCAGGCTGACCAGAACCTTCCATTAAGTGGATATAGAGATGATTAGCGCCGGGGTGATTAGGCTCAATTGCCATAGCAGCCTCTAGCGCAGCTTTGCCTTCCAATGCGCCGGGTTTAGCGGAACCGTCAGATTCCCAGTAATCCCATCGCGTGGTGTTCATATAAGCTTCACCGAAGACTGTCGCAATATCGGCGTCGTTCGGATACTTCTCGTGCAAACTGCGCATCGCAGCTAGAAAAGCAAAGTCTCTTTCCCTGTTATCGGGTATCGCGTCTTTATTGTAGAGCACAAATGTAGCGTTAATTAGATCCTGCTCTAGCTGGCTCCCATTGCTCGCTAGATCAAGCGCCTGACGGATCGCCGCCAAACCTGCTCCTTGCGGATCATCCGGCAAATTTACATACCTACTATTGGGATTAGGGCCTGCGGCGTGTGCTACACCCCAATAAGGCATCGGGCTTGTAGGATCCAGCCGCGAGGCTTCTTGATAAGAGGCGATTGATTCAGGGAAATAGAACCCCCATGCCATTCGCAAGCCTTGATCGAAAAATGTCTGAGCAAGGCCGGAATTCGAGTCTATTGAACGGCTATAAGTTCCTCCACCGGGTACCAGTACGGCAAGGGCATCGTCATCTGACTGCGAAAATACAGTTGCCGAAGCCCCTAGCAGGGGAAACAGAATTAAATATATAAATGAAGGCAATGCGACTTTCCTATTCATGCTAATTTTCCTTGTTAAAAAATACAATGTCGGCACCTCTTTGTTATATTCGCAGCTTATTCTGGGACGATTGAAGTCGGCACTCACAAGTTTCAATAGCTGGAATCATGAGGTGAGCATAGGGAATTATTTCAAATATTACAACGAGATCGATCATAGATGATTATTAAACTGCCCAGTCATAAAAAAGATCTTTGGGCTCAAATATAAAGTGTGTGGCTCCTTGGAGGCAATGCTTGTGCTCCTCAGTTTTCTAACTTGCCCGATTTATTCCGATAAGCACTGGCGTTGAATAAGTCGAACTGCAGCGACAACCTCACAACCCTAAGGTAGAACTTCATTAATCGGCAGAGCATGACTTCGCTATCACTGTTGTTCTAGTTACCCCTAAGCACTTACAATAGCGATCGAAAGGGCGGACTGCTCATTGAGGACCAGTCGCCAATTAGTAGACCACTACAGGATCGTAAAATATGATTATAGAATACCTTTCATCTCTTTTCGGTTGGTTGATATGGGGCTGGATAGGTTTCATGTGGCTTGCCATGACCATAAGCATGATAGGGTCAGGATTTAAATCAACTGGCGCTACAAGCATGTTTGCACTGTGCGGTATTTTCGGGTTGCTGCTGATCCAAGTTACCGGAGCTGAAGTGCCGTTCCGAACACTCTTCGATTTATAGTGTTCCCAATGGATGAATCCTACTGGCCAGCGCTTGCGTGGATGATCATCTTGTTAGGTGCTAGGGCTTACATCCCCTCCGTCAAAGAGTGGAGTGAAGTGAATCCGGTACTATTTACCGTAGGGCTTTGGATAGGCGGTTCTTCCGCTCTAGCATTAATCTCCTCTCTAGCAAGCTAAGAACTCGGCGGATCAAAAGGCACAAAAAAGCCCACAAACAAGTAGTGGGCTTAGAAGTCTTCTCGGACGTTACGGGAAGTATTTATGGTGGCGGGGGCAACTCCCGAAATAGACATGTAACTTACTGTTTTATATTATTATTAATTACAAATGCTAAATTTATACCGCCAAATATACCGCCATTATTATTAATAAGCACCTCTACAAGATCCCCGTCAGTGATTTACCCTTTTCGTACTACTGCCGCCGCCCTGTAATAAGGACAAGGCATCGATCGACGCATACCAATATAGTCAGCTGCAATCCGCCACCCGACTCAAGGCTTCATAGACTCTTGTAACCGACACATCAAGGGGGCTTCTTAACACCCCCGGGGGGCGTGACTTACATATCATTATTGTTATAGTTACCCCCAAGACTTGCAAAAGCCACAATTAGAAAGGGCTACCCAATGAAACGGCGTAATCTTTTCGCGCCTCCCCCTACTCAACCTCTCGGAAACCAGCTTTCAAGCGCAACGGCTTTTCTGTTAGAAATTTGTTTCAGATTTAAAAAATTTGAAATGAGTACATTAGTACGTAGAATCAGAATTCGATGAAGTTCAAGCTGACATCTAGCAATTAATAATCGCGGAGGGAATTAAATCATGGGCGAATTTTATACCGATTCTCAAAGAAAACTTCAAACCGAATTTGATACTACAGACCTCGCCGACAGAATCAAAGATGCGACGGTAACCGAAGAATTATCTGAACTGCAGGAAGCATTCATTAATTCAAGAAATATGTTTTACTTATCAACTGTCGATGAATTGGGGTATCCATCCTGCTCTTATAAAGGAGGAAGCATTGGTTTTGTAAGGGCTATTGATTCGAAAACAATTGTTTTCCCAAGCTATGATGGTAACGGTATGTACATGTCTACTGGAAACATTCAAGCGATGTCAAAGATCGGTTTACTATTTATAGATTTCCAGACGCCTCAAAGGCTTCGCGTTAGAGGAGAAGCCAAATGCATTAAAGATGGTCCAATCTTAGATAGTTACCCCGGAGCAGATTTAGTCGTGGAGCTGACAATAAGTAACGTATGGGTAAATTGTCCGCGTTATATTCACCAAATGGATTTAGGTAATGAGTCACCTTACACGCCAGCACAAGATGGAAAGTTTCCACTGGCTTTATGGAAACGAGTTGATCTTGTCCAGGACGTAATTACTGACAAGGACAGAGCAGAAGCAGAAGCATTGGGAATCATTACAATTGATGAATACGAAGCCAATGTTGCCGCTGGCACGCTCCTGTGATTAGATTTTCTAGAATTATAGCTACATAGGAAAAGAAGAATGAAAAATTTAGTAATAGTTTCGTTTCCCGCAAAAGTAGAAACGCTTGATCAGCTAAAAGAATTATTAGAAGCAGCCTTACCTGACACAAGGAGCTTTGACGGCTGCATTAGCGTAAGAACATTCATCGAGGAATCGTCAAATACTATACATCTCATAGAGGATTGGGAAACGCTGGAGCATCAAGCAAATTATCTTTCATGGAGAATAGAAACAGGCCTTTTAGACTTATTAGAACCCTTGTTGCTAGGTGGCGCATCTAGTTTGAAGGCTACGATCTGTGGTCCAGAGCTTACGGACATTTAATCAACCACCCAAATGCAATTAGGCAGTGGCAATTCTGCCGATATATATCGAAGTATGAGGGCTATAAGATAAGGACATACTGTTAAGAGCCGGTAGATATTAAGCCGTAGAACCGTCAAAAACTCCCGCTCGTAACCGGTTACCCGTTGCGCATAAACAAAAGCCCGCAGAGGCGTAATTACCACTGCAGGCTTGGTTTTTTGATGGCTACAGATATTAGCTTTTACTAATTTGTAAATGTACCGTGAGT
>LICD01000147.1 GCA_001438145.1 OM182 bacterium BACL3 MAG-120619-bin3
AAATACTGTGTTAAGTCGTTGCTACCCACCGAGACGAAATCGACCATCTTAGCCAGCACTGATGTCTGATAGACCGCCGCAGGCAATTCGATCATCACGCCAACCGGTGGATAAACGACCTCGACCCCTTCTTGAACGAGCTCCCGATACGCCTTTTTAATGAGTTGCTGCGCCATAGACACTTCGTTCACGTTGCTGATCATCGGCAGCATAATCTGCAAATTATCCAGCCCCACGCTTGCCCGCAGCATCGCGCGTATCTGCGCCATGAAAATCTCTGGATGATCGAGCGTCACACGAATTCCGCGCCAACCCAAAAAAGGATTCGCCTCTTCGATCGGAAAATACGGCAATGATTTATCGCCACCGATATCGAGTGTGCGCATGGTCACTATTTTTGGCGAAAAAGCCTCGAGCTGTTCACGATAAATTTCGTATTGCTCTTGTTCGCTTGGGAAGCGCTCGCTCAGCAAAAAGGGCACTTCGGTGCGAAACAGACCGATGCCTTCGGCGCCCTGATCGAGCGACTGCATCACGTCGGACATGAGGCCCGTGTTAACCCACAGCTGAACGCGATGGCCGTCGGAGGTCTCGCAAGGCTCTTCTTTAATGCCCTCGAGCCCCGCGATTAACTGCTCTTGCTCTTTTATAATTTCGCGGTAGCGCAGGCGCAGCGCTTTCGATGGACTGGTGATCACCTCACCGCGATAGCCGTCAACTACCAAACTCCGGCCCTCTAACTGCGCGTAGGGCAAATCCACCGTGCCCATGACCGTCGGGATCCCCATCGTCCTTGCGAGAATCGCAACGTGAGAGTTACCCGACCCTTTTACCGAGATTAGTCCCTTTAATTTTTCTTTAGGCGCCTCGGCAAGCATCGATGGCGTGAGCTCTTCGCTCACGAGGATAGTGTTTTCCTGATATTCGATTTCGATCGGCTCACGCGCCTGCAAATAAAAAAGAACGCGGCTACAGAGGTCTTTAATATCAACTGCTCGTTCTCGCAAATAGTCATCGCTCATCGACTCGAATGAGCGAACATGTTCACCGGCCACATAGGCGAGCGCGCCTTGCGCCCAGATGCCCTGCCGAATGCGCGCGACCACCTCGTTGCCTAACGCATTGTCGTCGAGCATACGTGCATAAACGTTGAACAGCTGGCGCTCTTCTTCGGCGACATGGCCTGCAATTTTTTCATAGAGGTCGTTCATATCGCGGCGCACCGCGTCGATACACGTTTTAAAGAACGCCACCTCGTGCTCAATATCCTTCGCCGGTCGCTGAGGGATCTGGCTAAGATCAGCGTGGGGAAAAACCACAACGGCGCGACCAATCGCGACGCCCGACGATCCCGAGACACCCGGAAAAATGGTGTCTTCGGTTTTCTTGCCCGAAGGACTCAGCCCCTGAATCGCCCCTGTTGCTTCGGCATGCGCAATAACGCCCGAAAGCTGAGCCGACAGAGTGATGAGAAACGCCTCTTCGCCCTCGTCGAAACGGCGACTCTCGCGCTGCTGAATAACCAGAACACCGAGTACCGCGCGGTGGTGAATGATGGGCACTCCAAGGAAAGAATTAAATTCTTCCTCGCCGGTATCTTGAAGGTAGAAGTAGCTGGGGTGTTTCGATGCATCACTCAGATTGATCGGCTCGGCATACTTTGCAACAAGACCCACCAAACCTTCATCGGTTTGCAAGCTAACGCGGCCAACGGCCTCTGCCTTTAACCCTTGGGAGGCCATGAGCACATGGCTATTAATATCTTTATCGAGGAGGTAAACCGAACAGACCTGCGTGTTCAGCGCGCTGCGCACGCGCGTAACAATAATGTCTAGCGCCGATTGAAGATCGCGCGCTGAGTTGACTTCTTGCACAATGCTACGCAGTTGGTCGAGCATGCTTTATGCGACTCCTCTCGAGGTGCCTAGCGCAGCATAGCTAGGGGCTTAATTAGAAAAACCTCATTAAAAAATAAGTAGGGCTCGAGCGATGCTGTCGTCAATCGCTAGAGTTTGCTCAGAGCAACATAACGTTCGAGTGGCGGTTGAAGCTGCTCGAGTGCCGACCGATAGACGTCGCGCTTAAACTCGATGACCTGCTCGACGGGATACCAATAATTAACCCAGCGCCAGTCGTCAAATTCGGGCGTACCCGACTTACTTAATACGATAGACTCTTCGTCGCTTTCAAGACCAAGCAAAAACCACTTTTGTTTCTGCCCTATACAGAGCGGATCTTTATGCCGACGAATATAGTTCTCGGGTAAACGGTAGTGCAACCAGTCTTCGGTTTGATGTAACAGGCTAACATGCTGCTGCTCGAGACCTACCTCTTCTTCGAGCTCGCGATAAAGCGCCTCTTCCGCTGACTCATTCTCTTTGATTCCGCCCTGCGGGAACTGCCACGAACTCTGTCCTATACGCTTAGCCCAGAGCAGTTGCCCTTTAGGGTTACATATTACGATACCGACATTGAGTCGGAAGCCGTCGGAGTCAATCACGTTAGCATTACCTTACTAGAATTCAGAAACCTCATTGTTTCACAGATAGAGGCGATAGATCAATTGCGCCACACGAGGAGCTATAAAATTTACTTAACAAATACAGATAGATAGATTGCGACCAGTCGCTGCAGAGTTATAATAGCGCGCCTAATCAAAGCGCGTTTGACACGCCTCAACAGTAATAGGATTTCGTATGGCTCGCCCCGCACCCAGACTCGCCCTGTTCGACCTCGACAACACGTTACTCGCCGGCGACAGCGATCACGCTTGGGGAGAGTTTTTAATTTCTCGTGGCATCGTCGACGAAGTCGAGCATCGAGCGAAGAATGATGCGTTCTATGAGCAATACGTCCGTGGTGAATTGGATATCCACGGCTATGTAGCCTTTACTCTAGAACCAATATTGAGCTTAGCTCCCGCTGCGTTGGCTACACTTAGGCAAGAGTTTGTCACGAGTGAGGTGGCCGCGATCATGCTTCCGCAGGCAATAGCGCTCGTGAACAGCCACCGCGACGCCGGCGATCTGTGTGTCATTATTACAGCAACAAACGAATTTATTACTCAGCCAATCGCGGCGGCATTTGGCGTCGAACACCTAATAGCGACCGGGCTCGAACAAACCGGCGAGGGAACCGAGCAGCGCTACACAGGCGCGATAAAAGGCACACCGTGTTACCAACATGGGAAAATCACGAAGCTAAATGCGTGGCTCGATGCCAGAGCAGCCGAGGCTGCTGGAGGAGACCCACTCGCTTCGCTCGCAGACAGTATTCTTTATAGCGATTCGTTTAACGACCTGCCCTTGCTCAATGCGGTAACCACCGCAGTTGCCGTTGATCCCGACCCACGCCTTGAAGCCGAGGCCGTGGCGCGTGGATGGCAAATTCGTAGCCTGCGAGGCGCTTAAAATAGGCCGATCTGGCGGCCGAATAGTTTTTCCATCGAGTCTCCAACGAAGCCTAAAATTGCATCGGCAATAGGCTCGATCTGACGCTCGATATAAAACTCGTAATCGGGCTTTTGATCGGTAAACCGCACAGGCTCGGCGCCCGTGCGCGTCATAATGTACTCGATCCAACCGCCCTCGCCTTCGACCACACTTAAGCCTAGCTCAGATCTCGCCCTCTCGGCCTTGCGCGCGGCTTGTATATGCGGCGGTACATTCTTCACGTAGTCGTCTAGTCTCCGCCTCAGGCGCTTCCGGAAGACGAGTTTGTCGTCAAGGTAACCGGCGCGAAGGTCGTCGACTAGGCGAAATAAGTAGTCTGTGTAGTCTTCGCCTAGGAAAATACGACGATAGAGTTCGCGCTGAAATTCACGCGCAAGGGGCGACCAGTCGGTGCGCACTGACTCGAGTCCTTTGAATATTAACCGGTAGTCCGCTGTCGGTTTATTGCCGCTTGTCGTCGCCGAACCTTGATTGACTCGCACCATGCCCGCGTAGCGCTTTTTACTGCCGGCGTCGGTTCCGCGAATGGTGGGCATCAAGAATTTAGTGAAATGTGTCTCAAACTCCATCTCTAGAAAACTGTCGACACCTTGCTCTGCCACTATCCGCTCGCGCCACCACTCCGTCATGCGCGCTGCAAGCCGTTTACTTAACGCGACAACAGACTCTGCGCGCTCAGCTGCACTGTCGCTTGTACTCGATTCGACATCAATCGCCTCTTTGGGGATTAGCACAAACACCGAGTCAGTATCGCCATAGATGACGCGGAAACCCTCGGCTTCTATAAACCGCTTACTCTCGAGAATTATCTGATGACCGCGCTTGGTAATCGAGCTCACGAGGCGAGTATCCAAAAAGCGGCAGCCGCTTGTACCGAGCACGCCATAGAACGAGTTCATAATGATTTTAATCGCCTGCGACATGATGGCATCGCCTGCGAGCTTTGCTTGGTCGCGCGCTGCCCACAGGGTCGCGATAAGCTCAGGCAGTATTGCGTCGCCGCGCGCGAACTCGCCACCGTCGAATCCCTCGATAGGTTTAGGCTCGTTCACCGCGAGAGCAAGCGCCAAGGGATCAACATGAAACGTGCGGATGATACTCGGATAGAGACTCTTAAAATCGAGTACGACCACATCATCGAAAATACCTGGATCGGAATCGAGCACATAACCGCCGGGACTCACGTTCGTCGTGTCACCACTTCCCTGCGCTGGTGCAACAAAGCCTTTTCGGTGCAATCGCGGCAGGTAGAGAAAATCGAGCGCTGCGACGGATCCTCCGTAGCGATCGAGCGCGAGACCCGTTAACACGCTTTTCTCGATGGCAAACTCTAGCAGTCTTTCTTTTGCGAAAATGTCCCAAACCAATTTACAGTCTTCGAGGTTGTAACGGGCGAGTGCCGCTTTGTCCTGTTCAAAAAGCGTATCGATCTCGGCACCGCGCTGTTCGACGTTGTCGACAAGCTTGCCACGTCCCAACACTTCGCGTGCAACCGTTTCTAGAGAAAAATTCTCGAAGGCATAGGTCGCTGACCGCATAAGTTCAATCCCATCTAGCGCGCAGCGCCCAGGAATAGTTGCATAGAAGCGGCCGTTCTTTTGGGCACCTCCTCGCTCCCTGGCCTCGCGCCATGCGACCGTCTGTGGCTGGCCAGCGGTCGCTCGTCCTAGCGATAGTTTCATCTTTAATCTGTCGCATACGCGCTGCAGGCAACGCAAATCGAAATTGACCACATTCCAGCCGATCAGCACGTCGGGATCTACGCGTGCGACATGATCTAGAAACGCAGTAATAACAGCCCGCTCGCTAGACAGCACTTCGAT
>LICD01000148.1 GCA_001438145.1 OM182 bacterium BACL3 MAG-120619-bin3
CTCTTCAAGGTTGGCATAGGTCCCTCATCCTCGCACACAGTCGGCCCTATGAAGGCCGCAAAGCAGTTTGTTGTTGCGCTGAATGAAAAGGGTGCAATAGAGGAATGTGCCTCACTAAAAGTGCAACTCTATGGGTCGTTGGGAGCGACAGGTGGTGGTCATGGGACGCCAAAAGCAATCGTTCTCGGGCTCAAAGGCGAAGACCCCGAAACGGTAAACGTCGAGGGCATAGCTTCAGCGATCGAGGAGCTCAAGCAAAGTGCCGCGCTGTCTCTCTTAAGCCAACACCACATTCCCTTCGACTACCGCAACGACATTATTTTGCACAGGCGAAAAAGTCTATCACTTCACTCAAATGGTATGCGGTTTACAGCTTACGATGCTGAGCAGCGGATTCTTCTTGAAAAAGTGTTTTTCTCAATAGGCGGCGGCTTTATTGTTGACGAATCCGACGGAGTAGCAAGCCTAAGGCTTGAGGCTCCCGTAAACCTTCCCTATCCCTTTAGTACTGGCAAAGAATTACTTCAGCAAGCGAATAAGGCGGGGCTAACCATCAGCAGTCTCATGCTAGCGAACGAGACGCAAACGATACCTCAATCGATGGTCATAGCGAGACTCATGGAACTATGGCGAGTCATGAATGACTGTATTGAGAAAGGCATAGTTTCTGAGGGGATTATGCCGGGAGGTTTAAAAGTGAGGCGACGCGCGCCTCAACTTTACAGGCAACTCAGGCATCGATCCAAGACTGACTCTCATGATTCGCTCCTCACCCTCGACTGGGTCACGCTCTATGCCCTCGCGGTTAATGAAGAGAATGCCGTTGGCGGCCGAGTGGTTACTGCACCCACCAACGGCGCGGCTGGCATCATTCCGGCGGTACTCCGTTATTATCTTGAATTTTGCCAAGGGGCAAAGACCGAAGACGCCGCGAGATTCCTACTCACCGCAGCGGCTATCGGCATTCTTTACAAAACCAACGCATCGATAAGTGGCGCCGAAGTCGGTTGCCAAGGCGAGGTGGGTTCCGCATGTTCCATGGCGGCCGCAGCGCTAACCGAACTAATGGGTGGAACGCTAGAGCAGGTAGAGAATGCCGCAGAGATCGCAATGGAACACAACCTTGGCCTAACTTGTGATCCGATCGGCGGCTTAGTGCAAGTACCCTGCATCGAACGCAATGCCATGGGTGCGATAAAAGCGATAAGCTCGGCACGCATGGCGCTACGTGGCGATGGGGAACACTGCGTGTCTCTCGATCAGGTGATAAAAACAATGCGTGACACCGGTCGCGATATGCAAGCAAAGTATAAAGAGACTTCGCGCGGGGGGCTGGCAATAAATGTACTCGAGGTTCCTGTCTCACTTGTCGAATGTTGACCCAACTTATAAAAGCACTTTGTCGTTAGCAATTAACTCTACGTGAATTAGATTGGTGCACGTGGGCTTTGCAGTGCGCCTAATTTTGTCATCCAGCATCACCTCACTTTTTTTGGTTCTGCACCAATTCGATTCAAATTTTCGCGAACGTTACGCATTTTTTTAGAATCTTTATTCTTTCCCGTGTCTTTTAGGAAATTTTTAGAGCATTTTTTTAGCGCAATTTTTTGTGCATGCGCACCGTCACGCGCCAAAAATTACTTTATTGATATGGCACAACTTATGCTTCGCCTTATTCTCAAACGTCTCTTGTTTAGACGAAATCAAGGAGAATAGTCATGCGAAACTCAACACCAAGAGTCTCTAGTTCGTTTACTTTACTGACACTTGCAGCAGCCTCTGTTGTTGTACCCAGCGGCGTCATCGCCCAAGATTCTGAGCGGATCGAGTCGATTCAGGTGACGGGATCACGCATCGCTCGTGACGGTTACGACATGCCTAACCCGGTGTCGGTATTAGCAGAGGCCGACATCGATGCAGAAGCGCCAGCGAGTATTGCTGAATTCGCGATGACGCTACCTTCGATCCAGGGAAGCTCAACGGCAACAACAAACTCTGGATCGCTCAGTAATGGACAGTCTGGCATCGCGGCGTTGAATCTTCGCGCTCTCGGCACAGGTCGTACGCTTGTTCTGTTTGACGGTCAGCGCTCGGTTGCCTCCTCGAGCGTAGGCCAGGTAGACACCAATACATTCCCACAATCGCTCGTCAAAAGTATCGAGGTTGTCTCGGGTGGTGCCTCCTCTGCGTATGGCTCAGACGCGATAGCGGGTGTGGTGAATTTTATACTCGACAAAGAATTCACGGGATTTAAAACGGCGGTCGAGTATGGCGAAGTAGCAGAATACGGCGCCGGTAATCAGCGCATCGAAATTACAGCAGGCTCTGACTTTGGAAACGGTCAAGGACATTTCTTGTTCAGTGCAGAGTATTACGATCAGGACGGTATTCGAGACACTGTTGCAGATTGGCAGCTACGCGGCTATCAAGGAATCATAAATCCGGACAAGAGTGAAGGGGCGCCCTTTTTCTTAGTCGGTGACAATATAGGAATCGGCGCCTATACGCCCGGGGGACTCATTGTCTCAGGCCCACTTAAGGGAACTTATTTCGGCGAAGGCGGCTCGGTTGGGCAATTGGACTATGGCACCCAATCTGGCCTGTGGATGATGGGAGGAGACTGGCGCTACGCACAGTCGTCGATGCTCGGCACTAATTCATTACAAGCAGACTCGACCCGAAAAAGCGTATTCGGCAGAGCGAGCTGGGCGCTCAGCTCTACTGTTACCGCGTTCGCGCAAGGGTCATGGGCAGGTTATGTCGGAGATAGCGATTACATTCGCCCCACCGACCGAAACAGGCGCGTGTCTATCGACAACGCATTTATGCCTGAAACGTTGCGTAGTCAGATGACAGAGCTTGGATTGAGCACCATTACGGTGAGTAGCGCACGAGCAGACATCCCATTATCGGGTGCAAATAATACCCGCGAGACTAGTCGCTTTGTGCTTGGTGCCGATGGTGCTTTCGATGCCTTGGGTCTCGGCTTCAATTGGGACACCTATTATCAACTTGGTACTACGACGACCGACGAGCATCAGAATCCGACATGGAATTTCTCAGCGCTAGCCAATGCCAGTGACTCTGTTTTTAACGATGCAGGCGAAATTGTTTGTCGCTCCGCGCTCGATGGCAATGCCGACGGCTGTGTACCCTTTAATATGTTCGGCGTTGGCGTTGCGTCCGAAGCCGCACTTGACTACGTGCTCGGAACGCCGAGACGAGAGCAGGAATTTCAGCAGGATGTTTTTGCATTTAATGTCAACACCTCTGAGATCGGTGGATGGGCTGGGGACATCGGCTTAGCTGCCGGTGTCGAATGGCGCCAAGAAAGCGTAGATGGATCTGTCGACAGTAAATACATGAGCGGTTGGAAATACGGCAACTACAAAGTGACTACAGGTCAATTAAGCGTTCGCGAAGCCTACGCTGAGGTAGTTGTTCCTGTGCTCGAGTCACTCGAATTTAATGGCGCGGCGAGGCGCACAGACTACAGCACCTCGGGCGGGGTAAATACATGGAAGGCTGGCTTTACCTTTAACCTCATTACCGATGTCACCCTTCGCATGACTCAGTCGCGTGACATTCGCGCCCCGAACCTAAGTGAACTTTATGACGCGGGTACCGCGCGCACCAATGCAGTAAATATCGCAGGAAGATCTGTCGATTTTATTCAAAACTTGCAAGGCACTCCAACGGTCGGGCCCGAAGAGGCTGACGCGTTCGGGTTGGGCATTGTCTATCAACCAACCTTTCTTCCAGGTTTTGCTGCATCAATCGACTATTATGATATTGAAGTTGATGGCGTCATAGGCTTTCTTGGCGCACAAGACGTCGCTGATGCGTGTCTCCTTTTTGGCGCAAACAACTATTGCTCACAGCTGAGATACGACTCGAGCGGCGCACTACAATTCATCGATTTGAAATACGAAAACTTGAATAGCCTTCTTTCTGAAGGCTATGATTTCGAAGCGAGTTACGCTGTCCCTCTAGGCGCGGGTGAACTGTCACTCCGCGGGATGGCAACGCATTATGTGCAGAACACAACAGACGATGGCGTAACTGCGATTAACGTCGCAGGCGCGAACACCAGCAGCACGCCTGATTGGGTTTATCGAATGACAGCACGTTATACACTCAATGACCTCAGTCTGAATCTAACCGCTCGCGGACACAGCGACGGCGTTGTTGACAATTCCTTTATCGAATGTGCAACGAATTGCCCTGTGTCGACTGCAGCTAACAATACGATAAGCGACAACGGAGTCGATGGCGAATGGTTCTATGACTTCTATGCCGCGAAAGACATTACTCTGGCAGGCAGCACCGGCGAAATATTTGTCTCTGTGAAAAATCTACTCGATACTGATCCTGTGTTAATCGCTTTTCCGCGCTTCCAAGGATCGGAGAATCGGGCGGGCTACATGCCAGCTAATCGGAATCTGATGGACACGCTAGGGCGAAACTTCCGTGTTGGGGTCCGCTATGAATTCTAACGTGTTTCGCAGTAGCCGACTCTACCGCTGTTGCTTACGTACTCTACTCGCTAATGCTGACCAATAAACGAAAAGGAGATCGCTATGAAAATTAGAAAAATACTTGCCGTTGGTGCGCTAGGTTTTACAGCCTCCTCGCTTATCCAATCGGGATTGGCTGCGGATTTTACACCGACGCAAATTGATGCAATGAAGCAACAGATTGTCGAGGCAGTCGACGACCGTTCGAAGCAGGCACAGGTCATGAACGATATGATTTTTAGCTTTGGCGAATTGGGATTTCAAGAGTTTGAAACCTCGGCTTACATCACCAACTTGCTTTTGGAAAACGGTTTTGAAGTCGCTCAAGGCATGGCGGGAATCCCAACAGCCTGGATGGCAACCTGGGGGAGTGGCGAGCCGGTTATCGCGCTAGGCTCGGATATAGACGGCATTCCGAAGGCGTCGCAGAAACCTGGGGTTGGCTATCGCGACCCCATCATTGAAGGCGCGCCCGGCCACGGCGAGGGTCATAACTCGGGGCAAGTTGTAAACATTATTGCCGCGCTGACTTTGCGTGATTTTATGCTCGAGAACGATATCAAAGGCACCATTAAGATCTGGCCTGGGGTCGCCGAAGAGCAACTCGGCACAAAAGCTTACTATGTTCGCGAAGGCTACTTCGAGGGAGTAGATGCGGTGCTTTTCTCACACGTGGCTAACAACCTGGGGACCGCGTGGGGTGGCGGGCGCGGTAATGGCCTTGTCTC
>LICD01000149.1 GCA_001438145.1 OM182 bacterium BACL3 MAG-120619-bin3
TTGCACTGGATCGGAGGCGGTCTTGGCTGGCTTTTCGCGGTGATCCCAAACCGCTCTGCGGCGACGACTCGGCGCAATATTGCGGCGTGTTTTCCCGCATTATCCAGCGCAGAGCAAGAGTCGCTTGCGCGGCAGAGTCTTAAGGGCATGGTTTGCACAGGACTTGAAATGGGCAAGGCATGGATACTGCCTATCGAAGGAACGCTTGCTCAGGTTACCGAGGTGGAAGGCTTAGCGGCGCTGCAGGCGGCGGCTAAAGCAGGCGAAGGCGTTATTCTGCTTGCGCCGCATCTTGGTAATTGGGAAATCTTTGGCTATTTCGTCTGTGAGGGAATCGCGTCAAATTTCATGTATCAGCCGCCTAAAAACCCGCAGATGGATGCCCTCCTGCGCGGTGTCAGGGCAAAAAGTGGGATCCAACTCGCGCCGACTAATCGCAAAGGTGTGGCAATTTTGTTGGGTGCGCTGCAGAAAGGAGAGCTGGTTGGTGTCTTGCCTGATCAAGTGCCTACTGACGAAGGCGGAGTCTATGCTGACTTTTTTGGTGAGTCAGCGTTCACTATGACGCTAACAAGCCGGCTCGCGCAACGCGGCACGCCGCGCGTATTCTGCGGCTTTGCACAGCGCCTTCCTAAAGGCAAAGGATTTAAGGTTATCGTACACGAGGCAGATGCCGGTATTTACGACAAAGACCTCGGCGCATCGGCAGCCGCGATTAATCGCAGCGTTGAGCGCTGTGTGAGACTCGCGCCGGAACAGTACCAGTGGGAATACAAACGATTCCGCCGCCAGCCGGACGACAGTGAATTCTATTGAGTGTCGCTTTTAGCGCCGCCAGAACATGGGGGTAAACAGCACCAGTAGCGTAAAGACCTCGAGACGCCCGAGGAGCATCGCGAAACACAGAATCCACTTCGCCGCATCGGAGAGACTGCCATAGGTTTGTGTCACGGCGCCAAGACCAGGCCCGAGATTATTGATACAGGCACCAACTGCGCTAAACGCTGTCACGATATCCAGACCCGTGGCGAGGAGCGCGAGCAGCATCAACATAAACGCCATTACATAAACCGCGAAAAACCCCCACACCGCCTCCACAACTCTGTCTTGTACTGGGCTGCGGCCGAGCTTAATCGGAATCACCGCACGCGGGTGAATAAGGCGCTGCACCTCACGAAAACCCTGTTTAAAAATAAGCAGGATTCGAATGACTTTCATGCCCCCACCTGTCGAGCCGGCACACGCACCAATTATCGCTGCGTACATTAATAGGTAAGGCAGAAAAATAGGCCACTCATGAAATTGGCTTGTAGCAAAGCCGGTGGTGGTTGCAAAGGACACGACCTGAAAAATTCCGTTCACGATCGTTTCGGGTACCGTGGGATAAACCTCGAAACGCAGCAACACCGCGATGGTGACAAGCGAGACAGCGAGCAAGATAAACCCGTAGAAGAGAAATTCTGGGTCGCGAAAATAGTGATCGATTCTACTGCGCTGCCACGCAGTAAAATGCAGCGCAAAATTGATTCCGGCGATAAACATAAAGAGTATGGCAATAATTTCAATCGCCGAACTATCGAAGTAGGCCATGCTTGCGTCATGGGTCGAAAAGCCGCCGATCGCAATTGTCGAAAAGCTGTGGGTAATTGCATCAAACCCCGACATGCCCGCGGCCCAGTAGGCAGCGGCACAGGCGAGGGTAAGGCTTACGTAGATTGTCCACAGTGCTTTTGCTGTCTCGGCGAGTCTCGGCACTAGCTTATTATCTTTTACGGGCCCCGGGCTTTCGGCGCGATAGAGCTGCATGCCGCCTATACCAAGCATGGGCAGCAACGCCATCGCTAATACGATGATGCCCATTCCCCCAAGCCACTGAAGTTGCTGACGATAGAAAAGAATCGACTTGGGCAGCGAATCTAATCCTGAGATAACGGTGGCGCCGGTTGTGGTAAGACCCGACAGCGATTCGAAAATGGCGTCGGTAACTGACAGCTCAACCGAACTCGATAAAATAAACGGTAGGCTACCTGCCGTACCTAGTACCGCCCAAAACAGCGTGACAATAAGAAAGCCGTCGCGTGTGCCGAGCTCAGTTCTCGCCCGAAACGTCAGCAGCCACATGACGAACCCGGTGATAAATACGGTGAAAAATGACTCGATGAAAGGTGCCATCATTCCGTCGTCATAAAAAAGCGACACCAACACGGGCGGCAGGTTGCCGATCGCGCTGAACAGCATGAGCAGCAGGCCGAGTATTTTGACTATTAACGAAAAATGCATTTACCCGCCTAGAAAAAGCTGAGGCCAACTTGGAATAAACGTTCTACTTCGGGTATCCGCTTGCGGTCTACCAAGAAGAGAATAACGTGGTCTTCGGATTGTATGACCGTCGCATCGTGTGCGATTAAGACTTCATCGCCGCGTACTATCGCGCCGATTGTCGTTCCCTGCGGCAATTCGATGTCTTCGATCGCTTTGCCAACCACACGCGACGAACCCGCATCACCGTGAGCAATCGCCTCCATCGCCTCGGCTGCGCCACGGCGCAGAGAGTGAACCTGCACTACGTCGCCGCGTCTCACATGAGTTAACAGGCTTCCAATAGTCGCCTGCTGTGGTGAGATCGCAATATCGATTTCGCCGCCCTGCACGAGGTCGACATAGGCGGGATTGTTAATTAGCGTCATCACCTTCTTCGCCCCGAGACGTTTGGCGAGAAGTGACGACATAATATTGGCCTCATCGTCATTCGTAAGCGCTAGGAAGACGTCGGTGTCGGCGATGTTCTCTTCGATAAGCAGTTCGCGCTGAGACGCTTCGCCGTTTAATACGATCGCCCTGTCTAAGCTTTCGCTCAATACTTTGCAGCGATCTGCGTCGCGCTCAATTACTTTAACCTGATAATGCTGTTCGATTGACTCCGCGAGTCGGAGTCCGATATTACCGCCACCCGCAATCATGATTCGCTTATAGGGCTTGTCCATGCGGCGTAGTTCGCTCATGCAGGCGCGAATATCTTTTTTAGCGGCGACGAAAAACACCTCGTCGTCTGCTTCGATAACGGTCGAGCCTTCGGGGATTATCGGACGGTCTTTGCGAAAAATCGCGGCGACACGGGTATCGACCGAAGGCATGTGCTGACGCAGAAGCCGAATCTCTTGGCCGACCAAAGGCCCTCCATAAAAAGCCTTTACCGCCACCAGCTGTACTTTACCGTCGGCAAAATCGAGCACCTGTAGCGATCCCGGTAAGCGCAGAAGGCGCGAAATCGCTTTGGACACAATCAGTTCCGGCGAAATCACAACGTCAACAGCAATGCCGTTCTTGCCGAGCAGCTTTTCGCTGGCGAGATAAGACGACGCGCGGATTCGGCATATTTTCTTAGGGGTATGAAATAACGAGTGGGCGACGCGGCAGGCAACCATATTAACTTCGTCGCTTTCGGTTACCGCAATAATCATATCGGCGTCTTGACCACCTGCGCGCTCGAGCACGTCGGGGTGCGAGGCGTGTCCGGGCACTACACCAATGTCGATATGGTCTTTGAGTTCGCGAAGACGATCGGGGCAGGAATCGACGATCGTGATGTCGTTGGCTTCGTTTGCCAGCGTTTCAGCTAGGGTGCTGCCAACTTGGTTGGCACCTAGGATTATTATTTTCATCCAGACTTGCTCTCAGGCGTGCTCGTTTTGCGCAGTATCGCAAAGAAGAATCCATCGGGTCCCCGAGGATCGATCGGTAACAACTGTCGGCCGAGGCTGCCACCATCGGCTGCTACGCATTCTACTCCCCAATCGGCCGCGATGCGCTCACATTTAGCGTTATCTGTCGCTTCTAAGAAGCGTGCAATCGCGTGTTGGTTTTCTTCGTCTAGCACGCTACAGGTTGTGTAGAGCAATATTCCGCCCTCGGCGAGACAAGGCCACAGCGCGGTAAGCAATGTCTGCTGACTTTCGCAGCAGCTTGCGACCTCGGCGGGCGAGCGCAGAACCTTGATATCGGGGTGGCGGCGGATAACGCCGGTGGCGCTGCAGGGCGCATCGAGGAGAATGCGATCGACCGGCTTGCCGTCCCACCAAGCGTCTAGCTTTTCGGCGTTCGCGGCGCAGAGTGTCACAGGCTGTTGGGTGAACTTCAACCTGGCAAGATTATCGGTTACGCGCTCAAGTCGCTTCTTACTTGAGTCGATCGCAAAGACGCGGTCCAGCCCCTGTTCACGCTCGAGGATAGCGGCGGTTTTGCCGCCCGGCGCTGCGCAGGCATCCACGAGTGACAAGCCGGGCTCGAGGGCCAATAAGCTAGGAACGATTTGCGAGGCCTCGTCTTGAATACTAACCAGTCCGTCTCGAAAACCAGGAAGGTCATCAACATGGCACGCGTCTCTTAACACCAGCGCTGTCTCGGCATAGCCGCCGCGAGTCGCCTCGATACCACGTTCGGCAAGCTGTTTGAGGTAGTCGTCGCGGCTTACTTTGCTCAGATTAACTCTCAGCGTCATCGGCGGGCGCGCGTTATTGCCTGCGCAAATTGCTTCGACGCTTTCGGGCCTCTGCGCTTTTAATGCATCGAAAAGCCATTGTGGATGGGCGAGGGCAGCGGCCGCGAGGGTCGCATCGCTCGACGCCGCGCCAGGATTTTGTGTGATAGCCAGAGCCGCTTCTAGCGCTTCTTTGCGCCTGAGATAATTACGCAGTACCGCATTAACCAGCGCCGCGGCCCACGGTTTTTTGAGGCTTCGGCTGGCCTCGACGCTTTCATTGATCACGGCATAATCGGCAATAGATAACTCGCGCAGTTGATAGAGACCAACAAGGAGTAGCCAGCGCACATCGCTTTCTTTGGCCTTTAAGGGTTTGCTTAATAGCTGATCGAGCAGCGAGTGCAGCGCAGGATACCAGCGGCAAGCGCCAAAGCAGAGTTCTTGAATAAGGGGAAAGTCGGGGCGCTCGCGGTAGTCGTCTAACAGGTTTCCAAGCGAGCCGTTGGTGCCTACTTGCAGTGCGGCGAGCACCTTAGCCGCGATCGCGCGGGCGCCCTTGGCCGCCATCTAAACGCTCACGCGCGCGGGGTGGTAGTTGAATCCGAACATTTAAGACCCCTCGGCCGTCGTTGGTTTGTCGAAGCACGTGTTAACCGCGAACGCATCGGGTTTGCCGTTACGCAGTTGGCTTACGCTCACTTCGCCTTTACCGGGCATCTGCACGCGGCTTACCTGCAACACGCTGCCGTCACCGCAGC
>LICD01000150.1 GCA_001438145.1 OM182 bacterium BACL3 MAG-120619-bin3
AATTGCAGCACCGCCAATGCGCCTCGTGTTGAGAAGAGAAATCGGGCCGCCTGGACCGCCTCGGCTAGATGTTCGCGGCGAGGTATTAAAAACATCTTGTCCCTCCAAGAAAAAAACGCGACGCTCAGGGAAAAACACCTCGAATGCAGTAAGATTAACAACCACATCATCGGATTCAACATTGCCGAAGTCGGGATTCAGGCTTGCCGAGAGCAGAGAATTAGAAGTGGGTCGCCAGAATATTTCGGTGCCTACTTTATAAGTTGATTCATCGCGAACACCGTCGTAAATACCCGATGCAAAGGGGTAATAAGTGAGCTGACGCCTCGGCTCTATGTCTTTGAGCTCATATTTTTCGAAGGCAGAGAGGAATTGATTTACTGTGCCAGGCAACGGCGGGTTCGCCCATGCCTCGCCTTGCAAATGTCCAACCTGACGCTCTAAGTAAATGCCGATTTTACGGTCATCATCTACCTGAGGCAGAGGCATCATTGACCAGGGAATATAATATTCCGCACTCCAGCCATTCTCGAGGGCCTGTGTCCGTGCGAGCCAAGGTCCATCCCATTGAAAATTAAATGTGCGCTCCGGAAGTATAGTGGCGTCGGTTAATGAATTGCCTAGGTTTATGCGTAAATAAAACCCATAAAGTCCTTCGCCCGATGCGTCTATTGCTACAACAAACCCATCGCGTTCGAGCCTGACATCGCGCGACGTCATTCGCGCCATCAACGTTTCTTGCGGCTGAAAGTTCATCGCGCTCAGGTAAATGCCGCGCTCGGTGTAAAAGAAACGAACATGCGTTTCGTAAGGCGTGTCGGCAAGCGTGTCGGGGTCGATTACTTTCATGCCATCAATGACGGGAAGGTCTTTCCAGACGTCCTCGTCGATGAAGCCGTCTATCGTGATCTCGGCATCGCTCTGCTCTATTCGCGTGATCTGCGGTAACTGAACAGCGATGCCGTCTTGTGCGGTCAATTCGGACAGAGGTAGAGAAGCAAGCAGACAAATAATTGAGGCGAGCCGCAAAGTCGATTTAGGGAAATTCAAAACAGCAAAGCTCATGTAATTGCTCGCTAAAAAGTGGCCCACGAGGACCACGGTCGACGCACCGATTTATTGATGAAGATCAATTTACCGCGGTCTCGGGGAGCAGAGTGTACAGCAGAATTACTAACTTAAGGGTTTACGAAACAATTAGTTGCATTAGCGTCTAGCGGTCAGGGTTGCTGTGACAGTGAGGTTTTCTTCCCCACGATTGAGTTCGATCGCAACGACATCGCCGATAGCGTAAGTCCTCAAGAGATTCGAGTAGGTCTGTAAATCAGTGACAGTTTGCCCGTTCAACGACAATATGATGTCATTCTGCCGAAGCCCAACCGCGTCGGCCGCACTGTCAGGAATAACGCCGGTAATGCGCACGCCTGCGCCAACATAGGCGAAGTCGGGTACGGTGCCAAGACTCGCACCCCGCTCCTCGGATCCCAACGGTGCGACGACAACTGGCGCATTCGCGAGCGTCACCCGCAGCGGTTCAGCGCGCTGGCCGAGGTACATCGCCGCTTCCTCGAGCCACGAAGCCACTCCAGAAAGCCCCTCATAATCGAGCTTCGCCGCGCTATCGCTAGTCCGGTGATAGTCGGTATGAAGCCCTGAAAATAGGTGGATTGCAGGCACTCCGTTATTGAGAAAAGACACGTGATCACTGCTCGCAATGGTTTGTGCCGGCAGCTGCGATTCCACGCCTATGGTGTAGCCAATGCCTTGCGCCATGAACGGCCACTCATAGGCGCTCTCGCTACCAAATACCTGCAGCTTGCGTCCCTCCAGCCTGCCCACCGCGTCTAAGTTGATCATCGCATAGAAACCAACATCACCGAGGGCGCTGGGCGGAGACGAGACGAAGTGCTTGGACCCCAACAAGCCCGATTCTTCGCCACTAAAGGCGACAATCACGATCGGCCGCATCGGCGTAAAAGCACGCGTAAGTTTGGCCGCAACTTCAATAAGCACTGCTACACCCGATGCGTTGTCGTCTGCGCCGGGGAACGGTATGCCGCGCTCGTCTAGCCCAAGATGGTCATAATGCGCACCGAGCACAACCGGCTGGTTTGCCAGTGCCGGATCACTTCCCGGAATAAGGCCAACGAGATTGCTGAGTTGCTGCACCTTGCCATTATCGAGAGTGGCCTGCCATGTTTGCAGATAGCTGCCGCCAATCGCCTGCAGACCGATGCGCCTAAATTCGCCCTGAATATAGCGAGCAGCCCCTTCGATACCCTCGTCTCTGGGGGACAGGACTTGCGTTATGCCGCGTCCGAGCAGCCCAGCGTCAGTCAGCTTTTCCACGTGACGCGCAAGGTTTGCTGCTAAATATTTTGGCGGCAGCTCAGTCAATGCCGGCACCGCAGGCAAGCCCGCAAGCGCGCGCGTCGACCCTCTCTCAGGGTTTAACCAAACGAGCGGCGAGTCGCTGCTTGCCCAGACACCCTTCACGTCGTTAGTCGGCGCATCACCAACGAAGCTCAGATAAGAGTATTTTCCGTAATGGGGGAGTTTCTCGATCATTCCTGGCTGCGCCGCTTGTTTATCAATAGCAATGAAGCCAAGCGCTAGCTCGTCGGAATTTGGATGCCGGGTCACGAAAACCGAACTACGCTCCTGAAATGCCACCTCGGTAGCGCCCAACGACAGCCCATTTTCGCGCCTACTGACATTGCTCGAAGCTGCCTCTATCGCTCGATCGGCGAATCGATTATTTCGGCCCAGAACCCAGACACTCGAATCAGTGGGCAACGACTCGATCTCGTCATCGCGCACGAGACGCGCACTTACGCCCTCGCCGAAGTTTGCGGCGAGTTCTCGCCAATGCGCCTCGGTCAGCGCAACATCGGCGTCCCCGAAGTTAGACGATCGCGGCGCCGCGCTCGCCGATGGCACGACAAAGGTGATCGTCGACGCGCCAAAAAGCTCGCCAATGGTGGGCGGTGTTTCGGCTCGGTCGAGCGTACGGAAAAGATCAAAATAAGGATCAACGACTACGGCCTCAAGCGCCGAATAATTATCGGCTAGAAAGCCCTCGGCGCGCTGGCTTAGAGCGACGTCGACAAGCTGCGGCGTATCGCTGTCTGCATAATAAAGCGCGACTGGCACAGTGAAGGAAAATGGCGCCTCGTCCTGAATCTGCGCAAACATCAGTCGCGCTTTATCGCCGCGCTCTTCGAGAACAGACACTGCCAATTCGGGCGCGCCTTTGCGCGCTACCCATTGGGTAAAAAACGGCTGTAAATCGCGTTCGGCAACCGCCGAAAAATGGGCGGCTATGTCGGCGAAAGAAGCACGCGTAAATTTAAAGTCGCGGTAAAATTGTTTCAGCCCGCCAAGAAATAATTCATCGCCTAGCTCGACGCGAAGCATGTGCCAGAGCATGAGTGTCTTGCCGTAGCCCACCGCCTGCGATGCGGCAGAATTTCGCGACGTGAATTCGGCGAGGGGGAAATCGGCCGCATCGCTGACATAGTTTTTATACCTTGCGAGCATTTCCTTACGGTATTCCGGCCCCCTCCCTTCAACCTCTTGAAAAAGGTGGTCTGCCAAATACGCAGTTAATCCTTCACTCCAATTGCCCGACTCATAGTCGGGATAGACGCCGTTGCCCCACCAATTGTGTAAAATTTCATGCGGATAGGACGAATCGATAATAAACGGGAACCGAATGATCTGCTCGCCCAATAAGGTGAACGAAGGCATCCCATATCCTGTCTCCCAAAAATTTTCGACCAGAGCGAATTTACTGTACGGATACGCGCCTAAGAGTGGCTCGTAAAGTGCGAGATATCGCTCCGTTGCATCGAGATATTTGGCGGCAAGATTTTGGTCGGGCGAACGCAGCAGCGCCAGCACCTCAACTTCGTTTTCGCGGTCACCATTTGGCAGCAGAGACTGGTAAACAGACGTATATTCGGTAAACGCCGCTGCGATCAAATAGACCTCTTCCATCGGCACGTCGCTGCGCCAGGCGTTGTCGCCGACACTATCTCCCTGACTGATACCTCGCCACCCTCGGGCGGAGTCGGCGAATTCTATGTGCAGATCAAAGGTAATCAAGTCGTCGCCAAACTCTGGCACCCACGCGCTACCCCGGTTGAGGTAGACGCCGCGCGAATCGATAATTCCCGAGGTCTCGGAAAAACTCTGTGAGTACTGAGCACCGGTTTGACGCGTTTCGTCAAACAGCGTGCCAGAATAGGTTAGCTCGAGGGACTGGCTCCTGCGGCGCGGTAGGTCTACCGAATAACGCGTTGAGCTCGCAGCAATACCGCCGGTTTCATTAATTCCTTGGGCCAGTTCCTGCGGAGATAATCCTGTTTCGCGAAGACCGCGAGGACGATTGGTGATCTGCAGATTCGAATTAAGCGCGAACGCGATATCGCTACGCCCAAACCGTTCGGGCAAGTCGATTGTATCGGTAACCTCGAGGCGATTATTCTCGGGGTCGAGCGTGACCCTAAGATTATGGTGGATCGGCGTAAAATCGGATGCCGCAGGTTCTGCGCCGCTGTCGGTTCCTTGCGCGAACGAAGTCTGCACAGTTAGCAGACTTAGCAAGCCGATGCAGAGCGCGAGCCGCATTTAGTGAGCGCTCGAATTAGCCAGAAGTTCGAGCGCGCGGGCATGATTCCAGTCGGCTATATGCAACTGCGACGTGCCATCTGGCGTGCGCGTCGTGCTCCATGCAAGCTGATCTCCGCTTGGCGAGAACACCGGCAGAATGTCTGTCCCGTCTGTGTTGGTCACTCTAACCGGTGCGTGCGCACCTTGGGTATCAATCAAGAAAAGTTCAAAATTAGCGTGGCCCAGCTGATTGCTAGAGTAGATAAGGTATTCGCCGCTCGGATGATAATAAGGCGCCCACGCAACCATTGCATCGGCGGTGAGTTGACGCTGATTGCTGCCATCAGCGTCCATCGTCCAGATTTCTGCGCTATTGCCATCGGGATTAAAGCGTCGCCAAGTAATTTTACTGCCATCTGGGCTAAAGAATGGTCCGCCATCGTAGCCCGGTGAGCGGGTAAGCTGCCGCACGTTTCCGCCGTCAGCGTCCATGACATACAAGTCCATAAAGTATGAACTGTCGTCTTCGAAAAGCGCCTGTTCTGCAAGGCTCAATGTGCGTGAATAGGCTTCACGATTCGACGCGAACAAAATCTGAGAGCCGTCGGCAGA
>LICD01000151.1 GCA_001438145.1 OM182 bacterium BACL3 MAG-120619-bin3
TTAATCGCGCTGCTTGACAGCAAAACTGCCCTAAATTTAGACGAGTGGAATAAGGCATGGGTTTATGAGGCAGGCCGGCCTCGTATTGTTGTAACGAGAGAAGCAAGCGATGAACAGGGCCGGACGCACGTCGTTGTGCGCCAAGAAGATCCCGCTGGAATGGGCCGGATTTGGCCCCAGAAGCTGAGCCTGCTCGCGATAACGAGCACGAGTCAAACCATTCACCACCTCGAATTGGGTTCAGACGCTGTGGTGATACCTGCGCCCGCGGGTGACGCGTCAGCCGCGATGATACTTCTGCCCAATGCGAGTGGCATCGAATACGCCGACTTCGTGCTCGATCCGCAGAGTCAAAACGGCTTACTCCGTGATATAGGTTCTATAGAGCCTCCTGTCGCACGCGGCGCAGCGTGGACCACGCTGTGGGAAGAGGTTCAAGAGGGTAGGCTTGCGGCAGGCTTATACCTCGATACCGCGCTGCGCGAATTACCAGCCGAGCAGAACGAACTGATTATTAACCGCGTGCTTGGCACTCTCGACGAATCTTATTGGCTGAGGCTAGACACGCAAGCCAGGCTGGCGGTAAGCGGCCCACTCGAGGCAATGCTCTGGCGAGAAGTCGAGTCGACGTTGCGAGACACCTCGGCGCGCGCCGCTTTTTATCGCAGCTATCGAGCCCTGGCGACAACGGATACAGGGGTAGAGCGCCTCATAAGGCTGTGGGAGGGCGATGAGGAAGTTGCAGGCCTGCCGCTTTCCGAGGCCGACATGATTGCCTTGGTATCTGGCCTCGCGCTGCGCAGAGTCGATGGGAGTGAGCGCCGGCTCGATGAACAAGAAGCGAGAATAAAGAATACTGACAGGCTTGCACGCTATCGGTTTGTGCGTCCTTCACTGTCTGATTCGGATGAGGCGCGAGATGCGCTGTTTACATCGTTTGCGAATGCAGACAATCGATCGAATGAACCTTGGGTGCTTGAAGCCATGCGCAATTTACAGAGCCCGTTGAGAGGCGGCTCTCCTCATTTAATTCTGCCTGCGCTTAACTTAGTCGAAGAGATCCAAGAGACGGGCGATATCTTTTTTCCTGGGCGATGGTTGGATGCAACGCTTGGACAAACGAGTTCGAAGCGCGCCGCCGAAATTGTCGGTGGTTATCTAGCTAATAACCCTCAGCTTTCACCGCGTCTAGCAAATAAGCTGTTGCAGTCGGCCGATGTATTATTGCGCTTAAACACCGAGAATTACCCTGTCGAATCCTCGCCCCAATAAAAAAGAGGCTTCCAGATGCGTTATCTGAAAGCCTCTTTTTTAGTAAGTTTAATCTACTCTTATCAGGTTGAAGCCGAGCCTCTACCTAACTTTGATTGCCTAGTAACTTTATTAGAGCTCAAGGCCTTTTTTCCGAGTCTTTTTATAATTTTACTTTTAAAAAAGTAAGAAAATTTCAGCCTTTTAGTAAGTATATGATAATTCGAGCCCGTACATGCGCGGAGCAGTTGTTGTCGAGTTATGACGGAAAAATTCGGCTTCTCCTGTTCGCATGATCTGGAGATGACCAATATCATCAAGCACATTGTTCACGAATCCCGTCATCGCCCATTTGCCTTCACCCGAGCGCCAAGTAACGCGAGCATCGACTCGACCGTATGCCGGTGCCATCTCAGATTGCTCTTCGAAAGGCGAGTAGTAGACGTCATCCATCCAGCTGTAGACGCTGAAAAATTCAATAGAATCCCCACCTGCTAACGGCTTATTGTAGCTAGCCCAGCCAGTGAATTTTTTCTCTGGCACCTGAATCAACCCGTTACCTTTGATGTCTTGTGTCAGAGTTTCGAATTCTGGATAGAGCGAGCCAGGGATGTTGGCGTTCGACGTATCAGATATTAAGAATGACTCAGTGTACTCACTTGGCGTGAAACTAAAATTTCCGCCTAGAGTCAGGTTATCAGAAGCAAGCCACAGTAATTCAGCTTCTAGACCCAAAACTTCAGCTCCCCCGGCGGCAAGAACCGACGTAGAAGTGCTTCCTAACGTATTCACCTCAGTCGTAAAGGTATGAATCGAAGAATAATCATACATATACAACGAAGCATTTAATTGAAGGGTGTCATCTAATAACTGCGATTTGTATCCGATTTCATAGGCTATTAGTTCTTCGGGATCGTAGGTAGGAGTTTGGCTGAAGTACACTAAGCTGTAGCCCCCGGCGCGGTATCCTGAAGTCGCTGAGAAATACATCATCGTCGAATCATTTATATCCCAGTCTAGATTAATACGACCAGTGGTCTTCTTGTCGGTCCTCTCGAAAGGCCTATAAACGCTTAGGGCAAAGGGTATTCCTCCGTTAGTAGCCTTCGCAGTTGGGGTATAGGTGCCGTCGTCACCCTGAATCAGTCCACCATTTGTAATATTGACCTGTGCCAGTCCGCCATACAATCCAAGGAATCCGCCTGGAGCTGCACCAGTTTCTGAATAGCGCCATAGATTTTCTTCGGACATTAACTTGTCTTCTGCGTAGCGAATGCCGAGAGTCAATGTGAACTTCTCATTCAATTCGATTGCGGCTTGAGTATACGCGGCGAAGGCTTCACGTTTTGTTTGAGTTGCATAAAGCAGATCAGAAGCCGCAGATTGGATTCCATTAACGACATTCAAATCTGGATTTGACCCGTCGTCCCCATACCAAGCCGAGGTTTGCAAATTGTTGCCCCCGTTATTGGGGGAGCAACTAGCTGCAGGGCTGGCCACTGAGCACGAAAGCTTTGCGCTATTTAAACTGACCATAGGTCTGCCGCCAAACGCCAAAGTTGAAGCGCTTAGGCCCTGCGGGATACCGGTCGCTGCCGACATGCCTGCGCTGATGGCAGTATTATCTTGGTAAGGATCTGTCATTCGGGACTCACCAACTGAGGAGTAAAAATCTCCTCGCTGATCAATAAGAGCATCATAGCCAAATATTCCAGAGGTTATAGTTACTCTGTCGTTTAGATCATAAAACGCTTGTAATTCATGTGAGGTATAATCTGCTTCATGATTCACATAAAATTGGCGGTCGTGGAATTTTGACGCCGTATTATCATCGTCCGTGTTTCGTTTATAACTTAATACTGTATCACCGTAGAGATAAACTAGTTCAAGGCTGTCTGTTACAGTCCAAGAAGCTGAAAACTGCGTAGACGTATTAATAATTTTCTCATAGTTTAAACCATCTGATGCAGCACAGAGGTCTGAGCCGGAAACATCTCCGGGGAACACACAATTATTATAACGGTCAGCTGATGCTTGACTTGTATAGCCAAAGCCATCCAATGATGCCGCGGCATTTTGCATGCCATCAAAGTCACCAAAATCAATACCTGCTCGATTTCTCTGTGCTTGCCCAACCGCTCCTGTCACTGGGTGGTTGAAGTTTAGTATAGGCTTGCTCGAATCGTAGAAGTTGCTCTGGAGGTAGTTAGCTTGATCGGTGTTGTTGGTGTCGATAAAGCGATAGCCAGGAACGAGTGCATCAGTGATTCGATTGTCTTCGCCACCCTCGTTGAGCACCACTAGACCTGCGCCGTTAGCGCCGCCGAATGAGCGGTCGACGTTGAGGAAATTCTGACGATAGTTAAACTCGAGGTCTTCAGTTGGCGTCCATTTAAACTGAATCGCGCCGTTATCAGTACCCAGGCCGTCGACATCGCCGGTCTGTCCGCCTATCTCTTCTACAATACCGTCACGGTCACGAAGACTGAAATTTACGCGCATCGCTAATTTGTCTTCGATCAAAGGCGTGTTGATCATTCCGTAGGCTTCTTTCGTACCGAAGTTACCCACAATAGATTTGAACGCGAAGTCTTTTTCAAACCCCGGCTCGTTATACAAGATATTAATCGCACCACCGACTGCATTACGGCCGTAGAGAGTGCCTTGTGGGCCACGCAACACTTCTATTCGGCCGACATCCCAGAAAGTAGCCGCCGTTGCCGTGATTAAATCTTCTGAATAGATTCCCTGAGTGTAAGTCGCTACACCGGGGTCGCCGCCGAGCGCGCGGAAGTTTCGGCCGACGCCGCGAATCGTCGAGTCATACGGCTGGATAGTTGTTGCTGGAATAAAATTCTGTAAATCCTCTTGGTTACGAATACCGAAGTCTTCGAGATTATCTCCCGTCAGTGCGGTAATCGAAATAGAGGTATCTTGGATTGATGCCTCTCTTCGCTCGGCAGAGACGACCACCTCCTCGATGCGGCGCTGGCCATCTTGTGCGAAGACTTGGCCTGCAAAACTTGTTGCAGAAAATAAAGCTGCTGCGCCCATTAACTGGGTAGCGAATTTACTCCGATGTTGCATGTTCATCCCCTCGTTATTGTAATTATTTGTCCTAGTTAGGACGATCTGATCCTCACTAAGCAAAGGTCTTCCTATCGCCGTCTGTTTCTAAAAGGCAATAAAAGCTTGGCGTAGCGAGTGTCCGACATTGGCAAGGAATGACTAGAAGACTGAAAAGCAGATAACTGCCGCTGATCTTGTCTGAGGAGAGGGTATACAGCAAAATTACACCTACCATTGTCTACTCTGCTATTTTGCAGGTTTATTCCATGGCTTAGTCGGCGTCACTACCAATAATCTGCAGAGCGCAGCGTCACTATCGGTAACTATCTGTAACGTTAATACTCAAAAAATCGTCAGAATCTGAATTCGATTACATACGAATTGCCTCGAAGAGCATATTTTGACTATTCGGTCACGTTACCTAAGATGTTCACAATAATCCAATTATTTCTTCTCCTTCTTTACGCTTGGGAAAGGCCCCCTAGCCGTGATTGGAATCTTCATTCCGACTTTTTCTGGATGTTTGAGTGAAACAATTGGTCTGGCGTACTTTCTCGTCCTTGCATTTATTCTTAATTAGGGTTTATAACCTAATTAAGGGTGTGCTACAAAATGAAGTGCATAACTAGCGTTCGGAATAAACGATAAATGAGGAAGGCTCATGTCCCAAGCAGCAACTAACCAAAAACCTCTCGGCAATGCTCACAATTCCGAAGCGTGGCGCGACCCATGGAGTCTTCCGCTTGAATCGCTTGATCCTGCGCAGGCGATACTCTTTAAAGAGAACGTACACGAAGAGTACTTTCGCCGGCTTCGTAAAGAAGACCCAGTTCA
>LICD01000152.1 GCA_001438145.1 OM182 bacterium BACL3 MAG-120619-bin3
TTGTGGATAGCGCATAGCCTTAATTGCAATTTCTGCCTGTTCGCGGTTATCAACCGACGGGAACATCACACCGAAGACGCCGACGTCGAGAACTTGTTTAACCTGCGTAATGACTTCGGTGCCCCCCGTGGCAGGTATTCGAACAATGGGAGTGACGCTCGGCTGCAGGTTGCCTTTGTCGAGTATTGCCCGCTTGTCGGTCATGCCTAACAAAAACTCACGCAGGCGTTCGACATCGAATGGCGCGTGCTCCATATCAATAATGACAAAGTCTAGATCCGATCGCGCCAAAGAGCGGGCATTGTTCAGCGAGTAATCGAAGGCTAGCAGTCCCAGGGCGGCATGGCCATTATCGAGCAATTCTATCGTTTTGTTGAGCCGGGCTCCGAGCTCGACCTGAGCCGACGTCAGGCTTGAGCTTAGGACGAGTGCTAAGCTCAAGGCCAGAACGACTCGAGTTGGCTGGGATCGCATGAGTAATTCCTATTTTTCGTACGCGACTAAAAATTGGCTTGTCTTGCCTCTGACAGCGGGCGCGAACACGCCTACATCTAGCGGATCATCGGCATTCTTTAACACCTCTGAGCTGCGAATAACCCTCAGACCGGCATCTTGAGCGAGCTGTGTGATCACGCTCTCAGCTACCCTGTGGAGTGATCCACCTGCTTCTATTCCAGTACCTTCGGGTGCAATATGATCCGAGGCGATGAGGAGCCCGCCAGGCTTGAGAACGCGCGCTATTTCTCGGAATGCCTTTGCTGGGTCGCCCAGACTTTTCCCTTCGGGCGCGAATCCAAGTTCATGCGGCCCCTGAATCCAGGTAACCAAATCGACGCTGTTATCTGCAGCGGCAAGGGCGTCGAAGTCTGTAATGCTGACCTCTACGTTACCAAGGCGTCCGCCAGCCGTACGCACGTCTATACCATCGCCAACAAACCCCATTAGGCCGGGCGCATGTTGCAATATTACATTTCCGTCGCCACCTACAGCGCGACTAATGATTTCGGTGTAGTAGCCCCCGCCTGCTTCTAATTCGAGGACACTCATACCGGTTTGTAGCCCTGCGAATTCGAGGACCTCAAGTGGCATACGGCGGGCATCATTTTCTTTGTCTGCGCTTGGGCGATCGGGATGGTCTAATGCGCCGGCGATGTCGGCATCTTCTGCGTAGACTGTTGTGTAGGTCATCGAGAGCGCGAGTACGCAGGTTAAAAACTTTTTCATTACATTCTCCATAGAAGCCTCTTGGCCTAGTTATTAGTGAATCATTATCGATCGTCTGATTAAACCTTATTCTCGGCGTCAGGGTCTACCAGTGACAACAGGAAAGGAGCTAAAGCTGACAAAGCCTTATTAACATGGCACATCACCGGTGGTCGCCTTGATCATTCCTAGCGTCACTGTTCGTCAATTTAGCTGTTCAATTGAGCTCGTCAATTTAAACAGCCAAGTCAATCGGCTAATAGCCACTTGCTTAGTGACCCTGTTTTGACCTAAATTTGACCTAAATTTGAACTATTAGAATAAAAAGCCAATAGGGTTAAAACTATGCGAAGCTCATTGAGAACAAAAGTACTGCGGCGCTTAAAGGCAACCTCTGCATTGTCCGCTACTCTGCTCGCCTCAGTCATTCACGCGCAAAGCGCAGCGCCTACTTTTTACGCCGATGCGCTGCCACTTTTTGAAAAAAACTGTGCTGCATGTCATAAGCCAGACGGCCCTAGAGTCGGCGGAATAACCGCGCCGATGTCGTTGCTCGATTACAACCAGGCTCGGGCATGGGCGCCCATGATTCGCAATGCGCTTGTCACCGGCTACATGCCGCCATGGGGCGCGCACGAGCGGCATCGTGGCGAGTTTAAAGACGAGCGTTATATTGATGACGCAGAGAAGGCGACTCTCATTGCGTGGATAGATGGAGGCGTTTTAGAGGGAAATCCAAACGCGACAAAACAAAGAGTCGCAGCTGGCGGCGGCACAGAGATGCCGGAGTCTGGCTGGTGGATCGGCGACCCCGACTTAGTTGTTCAATTTGAAAAGCCAGTAAGAGTTGCAGACAATATTGAAGACTGGCAGCCAACAATACAGATGCCAGTACCTGAAGGCGCGCATACCGAGCCCAAATGGATCGCAAAGGCTGAGCTAAATCCGGGTGGGCCTTGGGTGCATCACATCGTGTCTAGCCACATGGGGGTCGGCGTACCCGGCCGCGGGCCGTTTACCTATCCCGAGGGTTGGGGCGTATTGATGCCCGAAGATCCCTTCATTACGGTCAATATGCATTACCACAAAGACCCGGGCGAAGGCACGGCCGTTACCGATATGACCAAAGCGGGCTTCGTTTTTTATGAAGATGGCGCGGTGATCGATCACGTCGTTGAAACGAATCTATTGCCTCATAAAGGATGGACGATCCCCGCAGGCGATCCTAATTTCGAAGTGAATAATACCTTCGCCATTGACGAAGACATTTACCTACTCTCGATGGGGCCGCATATGCACTATCGCGGCAAGGCAATGCGCTACGAAGTCGAATACCCGGATGGCGAGCGCGAGACGCTGCTATGGGTGCCCGACTATGATTTCAACTGGCAGTTTTTGTACGAATACAAAGAGCCTAAGTTTTTGCCCGCCGGCTCTGTAATGCATTTGTCGTGGTGGTTCGATAATTCAAGCGACAATAGATTTAACCCAGATCCGACTATGGACGTTGTCTATGGTCCAGAGACCACCGATGAAATGGCTAATGCGCGTATCTATTACGCGCCAACAACCAAGCGCGGCATCGTAGTGGGCGAGGACCTTCCACGAGATGTGCTGGACGCGGCAAAAAAAGCTGAAAAACAGCGCCGAGAAAATTCAAAATTACTAGTTTTGGAAGAGAATGATTTGAGCTGGCTTTCAAATTAGTGGTCAAAGTTTTGGTTAAGTTAGCTTATCAAGGCCTGCCTCTCATTCACGGTGCTCTATGCAGTATTATTTAAATTTTGGCAGGGGCTCAATAGCGATATGTATGGACCTGAAAATATAAATTTATTGTCTAGAGCGCCAAGCGCTGATTTGCCTGATCAGTTGATGATAAAAATAAGCCCCTCTATTTCAAAAGAATTGGGTTTGCGTGAGGGTCAGACCGTTCGTGGTGCGGTGTCAGAAAATGGCCAATCGATCACTCTAGGAACAGGAGCAGATGCCCAAAGCTATTCAGCAAATCTGTCGGCGTTTAAAGGTCAAACGCATTTTTTTCAGCTACTTAAAAATGCTCAAGGTCTTTACTTAAAAGCGAGTGAAGCAAGCTCCAAGCCTTTACAAGGTTCTAGCTCGAATGTAATAAATGAGAATCGAACAACTGCGGGGCCCTCCCGCCTAGTAATGCTGTTGTCGCAAAGCAACTCCTACCAACAGGTATCTCTTTTAAATTCAGGAGGAAAACTAGCTAAAGTATTGGAGAAAAGAACTGAGGGAATAGGAAGTAATCTTTCAAAAATTATTAATGCGAAAGCGAGTAGCATTTCTGCGCAAAATGTAAGTAATTCGCTGTCCCTGAGTGGGCTCTTGGGTAGCCTAGTGGGCGCAAAGAATCCACAGCTAGCTGGTGTTAAAAATTTGGCACAAGAATTACAAGCAGTAAAACGAGACGCATTGTCTAATGGACGAGACCTAGGGGAACTACAAGGAGAAATTGATTCAAGCATAGATTATTTGGATAGGAACAAGGTTGACTTGTTAGTTGGTAGAGAGTCTGGAGTAAATACTTACCGATTTATGATGACATTTGGAGATTTTCCTTCTGTTGAGATTGTTCTCAAGGAAATCGAAGAAATCGACAGTACCTCCCCTAATAGAACGGCTCAAAGTACATCGCTTTCTGGTAAAGCAAACCAATCTATGTATCAAAGCGTCCTCAATAGCACCGAAGTAGACGAATCACTAGTAGAAGGCCCAACTGAATTAGAGGGGGAAGATGCTGGCAAAGCTGCAGATAACATCCAAGAAGAATACGATAAGCGGAGAGAGAAGGGAGGCTCGGCAGGTAGCAAAAATTGGGCAATAGAATTGGATTTTCAATTCTCAGATAATGACAAGCTATCTGTCAAAATTGCAGTCCGGAAAAGCGTGGGAGCTACTGCTGTGGTTTGGGCGTCAAATGAAGCAACGCTGGGATTTGCAAGCTCTAATGAAAGCCGACTTGTTGCTAGCATGGAAAATCTAGGTATCAATTTGGTTTCGTGCCAATTTCTAAAAGGCGAACGCCCTGCTATAGATTCTGTTCAATTTCCTGGTAAAAGTAATTTCGTGGTTGAATCATGAAAGATTTAAATCAAGACAAGTCGGTAGCGCTAGAATACGGAAACCATAAAGTTCCTCGTGTGATAGCTAAAGCGCAAGGGGACTACTCTAGCATAATGAGAGAGACAGCGAGGGAGCTTAATATTCCAATATTAAGAGACTCGAATTTGGCTGCGTTGCTTGAGGATGTTGAATTAGATGGCGAGATCCCAGAAGAATTATTTGAGATGGTGGCTATCATACTTTCTTGGGCATATTGGCTTCGAGATAAAAAACCTGATGAGTAGATAAGGTTAGAAATTTCTGGGTCGTTTCACCGACGATTTTTTCATGGTTCCCAAGCTATCGTAAGTCTCAGCAAGAGGATTGTTGGGAATAGTGAAAGAATCGATTGTCTCACGAATTGCGATGAGCTTATGACGGATAAGGACCTCATTCCTGCTTTGAAGTTTGCTGCATTCAGAAATGTTTTTGTGCAGTATATCTAAGTTTCTAGTGTGTGCGTCATAGTCTTCACTTTGATTAGAAAGAGATTGGAGCTCCTCTAGTAAACCAGATTCCGAGATCGATGTTAGGATTTCGTTTTTTTCGGTTTGGTACTTCTCAAACAGGTCAATTTTCTGATCTTTGAGGGCATCAAATTCTTTCTCCAATAATCTGTGAAGCTCAGAAATTTCTTGCTGCGACTTTGTGATATCAAGTTTTTGCATGCACACATTCCCAGGGGATTTTTTGTATTAAGTTATTTTTCAAATAACGCAAAAGCAGCGTAATCGACAATTCAATTGAAAGATCGAAGAGCTGTTGGAATATCCTACTTTATTTTAAAAAGTAGTGAATA
>LICD01000153.1 GCA_001438145.1 OM182 bacterium BACL3 MAG-120619-bin3
TTCGCCGCTCTGCGCTAACAGCTGAACCTGCGCGAGCGCGAGGCTATCGTCGTCGGGAAACTGAGTGAGCAACGGCTCCAGTGCCCTTATAAGCTGTGCGCGCGATTGCGGGTTAAGCTGACCGGTGCGCGATGACAGCGCCGAAAAATCGATGCTTCCGCCTAATTCCAGTACTCGAGCCATTCGCGGAATAGCCCGATCGAACGCGCCGGCCTCAAGGTATTCGATTGCGAGCAGAAGTTGGGGTTGAGGATCTGCCGGATCGACCGACGCCCACACCAAGCCGAGCTGGAGTAACGCATTAGTATCATTCGCGATTGAGGCGAATTGCACCGCGCGAAGGATAACGCCGAGGTCTTTCGTCCCAAGCGCAAGGTCAAGATAGCTATCACCTGCAGCGGCGATGTCGCCCGAGTTAGCTTCTAGTTCGCCGACTATCGCACGGTAGAGTTGCTCTTCGGTAAATGCGCCGTACTCTTGATTGGGCTCCGCCTCGGAGGCAGGCTCGGAGACCAGTTCGGGCAGTGATGACTCAGGCTGAGCCATGATGTCTGGCTTCGGCAGCGAAGTGCAGCTGGTCAGAACTGCAAAAAAGGCAAATGCCGCGAGGCGAAAAGCTTCGGTTGCGCAGGCTTTCTCAGCAAGTGGCTGTTTTCGGGAAAAAATCATCGAGGAACGCCTAATACGAGGTTGATTCACAGTGTCTCCATCATAGCGCCAGCGGTAGCGCGTATACTAGCCCGATTAGGCTAAGCGATGTTCCGCACTAGCGTGATACCAGCGCTGCATCGCCCTAGTTACCAATTCATGGCAGTTGGGTGCGTTCTCTAATGGGCAGTTACTAGGTAATTTAGTACCATACCCGATTGTCTGAGTTGTTGCCCCAGCCGGCAGCGCGAGAACCTTATTCAGTACGACGTCACGCCATGTCGCAGGTCAGCATGTCACGATGTAAAATTAGCTAGGCGCACACTAAATCGATGGCACTGATATTAATCGGGATTAATCACACGACGGCGACTATCGCCCTGCGCGAGAAGGTTGCCTTCCCGCCAGAGGTGGTTGAGCGCGCGCTCGCTGAGCTGTGCCAGATCGAGTCGATTAACGAGGCGGTGATCGTCTCGACCTGTAATCGCACCGAGCTCTATCTCGGCTGCGAAACCGCCACGCCGCAAAGTGAGCGAGTTATCGAGTGGCTCGCAGGGTTTCATGGCCTGCAAAGAGACGAGCTGGATAAAAGCAGCTATGCCTTCGAGGACGCCGAAGTCGTGAGGCACCTGATGAAGGTGTCGTGCGGGCTAGACTCGATGGTGCTGGGCGAACCGCAGATCCTTGGTCAGATTAAGTCGGCGTTCGCTGTCTCAAAAGAATTCGATGCGGTGGGTCCTGCGCTGGGCCGAGTGTTTCAAGATTCGTTTTCGATCGCCAAACAGGTGCGCACCGAAACTGCGATCGGCCAGAACCCTGTCTCCGTCGCCTATGCGGCAGTAACGCTGTCGGAACGAATATTCTCAGACCTTGCGAGTCTCAATGTTTTGCTCATCGGCGCCGGTAAGACGATCGAGTTGGTCGTTACTCATCTTTACAACCGCGGTGTGCGCAATATTGTCGTTGCCAACCGCACGCTCGATAACGCGCTCGACATTGCAGGCAAGTTCGGTGGACAAGGAGTGCTGCTGTCGGATATTCCGGAGCGCTTAGTAGACGCCGATATTGTTGTCTCATCGACCAACAGCCAATTACCCTTGCTCGGCAAAGGCACTGTCGAGAGCGCGCTTAAGAAGCGTAAGCACAAACCCATGCTTTTGGTTGATTTGGCTGTGCCGCGGGATATCGAAGCCGAGGTTGGTGAGATACCCGATGCCTATCTGTACAGTATCGATGACATCGCTGAGGTGATCGAAGATGGGGTTAAGTCGCGCGAAGAAGCGGCTGCCGAGGCAAAAGACATAATAGAAGCGGGCGTTCGCGAGCATCTCAAGCAGCAGCGAGCGCTTAACGCTGTGGCAACGCTGCGCGCCTTTCGTGAGAGCGCCGATACGATTCGCGAGAGTGAATTGCAGCGGGCGCTTAAGTCTCTCGAAAAAGGCGAAGCGCCAGAGGCTGTGCTTAATGCGTTAGCGCGCGGCCTCACAAACAAACTTATTCATTCGCCGAGCGTGCAGATGAAAAAAGCGAGTGCAGAGGGGCGGGATGAGTTTCTCCTGCTGATCCGCGAACTCTATGAACTGGAATCCGACGCAGACTGATGCGTGCAAAGTATCAGCGAACGCCCTTAACACCCGATGCAAAATACTCTGAAGCGCGGCAGCATGATGCCGCAGGAAAACCAAGAAAATGAAAGATTCGATACGGCATAAGCTCGACAACCTCAAGGATCGCTTTGGCGAATTAGAGGCTTTGCTGAGCGACGCCGAGGTTATCTCCGATCAGAACCGGTTTCGTGACCTCTCAAAAGAGTATGCCGAACTAGAGGAGCTGGTACAGACATTCGATCGCTATGTTGGCGCCGAGGGAGACCTTGAGCAGGCGCGGGAAATGCAGAAAGACAGCGATCCCGAGATCAAAGAAATGGCGGCAGAAGAAGTTGCCGATAGCGAGACGCTCATCGCGGAGTTAGATTTAGCGCTGCAAACGTTGCTCCTGCCCAAAGACGAAAAAGACAGTTGTAACGTCTTTTTAGAAGTGCGTGCAGGCACAGGCGGTGACGAGGCGGCGATTTTTTCAGGCGATCTTTTCCGAATGTATTCCCGCTATAGCGAACTGCAAGGCTGGCGCATGGAAATGATCACCGAACGCCATGGCGAGCACGGGGGTTACAAAGAATTAGTTGTGCGTATCGAAGGCAAGAACGTCTACGAAAGGCTAAAGTTTGAGTCTGGGGCGCACCGCGTGCAGCGTGTGCCCGAGACCGAGACGCAGGGCCGAATTCATACCTCTGCCTGTACCGTTGCCATCATGCCCGAAATGGAAGGCATCGAAGAAATAGAAATCAACAAGGCCGATCTTCGTGTCGACACCTTTCGCGCGAGTGGCGCAGGCGGCCAGCACGTCAATAAAACCGACTCGGCTATTCGCCTAACGCATATCCCGAGCGGGGTAGTAGTCGAATGCCAAGACGAACGTTCGCAGCATAAGAATCGTGCGCGGGCTATGTCCCTTTTACAGGCGAAATTAATGGATGCAGCGACGTCTGCACAGCATCAGGAAGAATCAGATAATCGTCGCAAGCTCGTTGGCAGTGGCGACCGTTCAGAGAAGATTCGCACCTATAATTACCCGCAGGGCAGGGTAACCGATCACCGCATTAAACTGACACTCTACAACCTTGCCGAGATTATGAACGGCGAACTCAGCGCAGTTATTCAGCCATTGATCAACGAATACCAGGCCGATTTGCTCGCAGGGCTCTCTGGCGAAGACTAAATTGGGCGCAGGTCGACATGGCGCGTGGGCAACTCTATGGTAACTATCGCACAAGCCCTTGCACACGCGACCGCGGGCGCAGCCTTAAGCGATGACGCGTTAGCGTCGCTGCGCTTCGAGACCGAGTTGCTCCTCATGAATGCCGCCGGTTGCACGCGCGCGAGTTTGCTCACGTGGCCCGGCCGCGAGCTTGAACCGGCTGTTCTGGCCACGTTCGAGCAGACTCTGAAGCGCCGCTTAGAAGGCGAGCCACTTGCCTATATTCTTGGTGTAAGAGAATTTTGGGACTTTGAACTTGTTGTCTCTCCGGCGGTGCTTATTCCACGTCACGAAACCGAATTACTGGTTGAGACGGCGTTAGAAATAGCCGCTGGCCGCGAGGGCGTGCAGCATTTGCTTGACCTCGGCACGGGCAGTGGCGCCATCGCCATCGCGCTGGCAAGAGCCGCCGAACGGTATCGCGTTATCGGTGTAGAACTCAGCCCTGAGACGCTTTTGGTCGCGCAAGAAAACGGCAGCCGACTTGCGGGTGAAAACCTTGATTTCGTGCAAGGCTCGTGGCTTAGCAACGAGGTGTGCGCCGATATTGCCGGCCGGTGGCATGCCCAGTCGGCGGATCTTGTCGATATTATTGTGTCGAATCCGCCCTATATCGCGCCGGGCGATCCGCATCTCACCGAAGGCGATCTAGTGCATGAGCCTGCGCTCGCACTGAGCTGTGAAGAATTTGGGCTTGCTGCGATCCACACGATTGTGAGGCAAAGCACACAGATGCTAAAACAGGGCGGATGGTTACTGTTCGAACACGGCTTCGACCAGCGCGAGCCGGTAGCAAGCGCGCTGCTCGCGGCAGGCTTCGTTGCAGTTGAATGCTTGCCCGATATTGCCGGTCGGGACCGGGTCACGCGCGGCAGGCTCGGGGTATAAAACAGCAATCTGGCACAGCCGCGATTCACGGAACTAAAGACAATGAAAGACGATCAGCTCCTAAGATACAGCCGGCAGATTATGCTGCCGCAGGTGGATATCGCAGGCCAGCAGGCACTCCTCGATTCTCACGTACTGATCATCGGTGCCGGCGGTCTTGGCTCGCCTGCTTCGATGTATTTAGCCGCAGCGGGAGTAGGTAAGCTCACCTTAGTCGATAACGACACTGTCGAGTTAAGCAATCTGCAGAGGCAACTTGCACATGCCGAATCCGATCTCGGTGCAAACAAGGTGGATTCTGCGGCGGCGACGCTGCGGGCAATCAACTCTGATGTTGAGGTCGTTGCACTTAACCGGCGCGTGGGTGCTGCGGAGCTAGGCGAATTAGTCAGCTCTGCGGATGTAGTGTTGGATGCGACTGACAATGTCGAAACACGGTTCGCTATTAATCGCGCCTGCCTCGCGGCCAAGGTTCCGCTGGTCTCTGGAGCCGCCATTCGCCTAGAAGGCCAGATTGCAGTGTTCGACAGTCGCCAGAGCGACAGTCCCTGTTACGAATGTCTCTACAAAGGCGGTGAGGGCGGCGATCTCACCTGCGCTGACAATGGGGTGTTTGCGCCAGTGGTGGGCATAATAGGGTCGATGCAAGCACTCGAAGCACTCAAACTGATCGCGCAGTTTGGCGATACCCTCGTTGGCAGGTTGCTACTCTTCGATGCGTCAAGCATGCAATGGCGTGAGATGAAATTGCCGCGCGACCCGAA
>LICD01000154.1 GCA_001438145.1 OM182 bacterium BACL3 MAG-120619-bin3
CCCGCAAGTCCAACCACCGGCTCATCGAAAAGCGGGCATATCTCACCGTCAATGCGAACCAAAGGTGGCAGGCCAGCCGTAAGGTGGAGGTCGGAGGCGCCGCGTTCGACGCTTAAATTCAGTAGGTCGGCTATTTTCATTGATCGCAATCCACTAGCTGATTAACAATACCTGCATGGTAACCTCCACCTAGCAATTCACCTAGGGACAACACGTCACCCATTGAGACCCACCTCACGATGCCTCATATAAGCCAGACTCTCGACCAGCTAACAGCGGATATTGCTGCCGCAGCGCAATCCTGCGGCCGGCCCGCTAGTGCGGTCACGCTCTTAGCAGTGAGCAAGCGCCAGCCAGTAAGCGCTATGCGCGACGCCCACGCCGCTGGCCAGCGCCATTTTGGAGAAAACTACGTACAAGAAGCGATAGATAAACGCGAACACCTTGCCGACCTTAACATGGTCTGGCATTTCATCGGGCCAATTCAATCGAATAAGACACGCGATATCGCCAATGCCTTCGATTGGGTCCACAGCGTCGACCGCGACAAAATCGCCGAGCGGCTATCGGCGCAGCGCGACCCCGCGCTCCCTGCTCTGAATGTCTGCGTGCAGGTCAACCTTTCAGACGAGGACAGCAAATCGGGCGTAGCACTTGCCGACGCTGCGCAGCTTTGTGCGCTCGTCGCGCGTCTTCCTAACCTTGCCCTGCGCGGCTTAATGGCGATTCCTGCAGCGCTCGATAGCGAGGCAGAGCAACGCGCGTGCTTCGCCCCCCTGAGACAAGAATTCGACCGCCTGCGCGAAACACTGCCTACACTCGACACCCTGTCGATTGGCATGAGCGGCGATTACGGCGCAGCAATAGCCGAAGGGTCGACGATGGTTAGGATAGGCACTGCGCTGTTCGGCGCGCGTCCCAGCTAGAAGGTTCGCGCATTCGCGTTCAAATCGGTAAACTTCAGCGCAACGACTCAGACACAAGCAGCTAGCAATAAACGCAGAGCCACGAACGCTAGCGCTTAGGGATTAGCTCATTCTCGGAGACAGACCTTGCAAGACACTCGCATCGGCTTCATTGGCGCTGGGAATATGGCCAGCAGCATCATTGGCGGCCTTATCAATCGAGGCCAAGCGCCCAGCCTAATCAGCGCATCAGACTTAGACACGGATAAGCTCGACATACTCGCGGCAAAGACAGGCATGGCGGCTGCGAGCAATGAAGATATTGCGCAGACCTGCGATGTCATCGTGTTAGCGGTAAAGCCGCAGGTTATGCCCGCTGTCTGCACCGCGCTCGCCGCATCCTTAAACGATCGCCGCCCGCTTATCGTCTCGATTGCCGCAGGTATTACCTTAACAGCACTCGAGCGCTGGTTTGGCTTGGAGGCCGCGCTTGTGCGCTGCATGCCCAACACTCCTGCCCTCGTTGGCAGCGGCGCCAGCGGACTATTTGCCAATGCCCGCGTTAGCGCTGCACAGCGCGATATCGCCGATCAACTTCTGGGCGCAGTCGGCTTAAGCGTTTGGGTCGACAGTGAAGCCGACATCGATAGCGTTACCGCGCTGTCCGGAAGCGGTCCAGCCTATTTCTTTTTGATGATGGAAGCGATGCAAGAAAGCGCCATTAAGCTCGGACTAACACCAGCAATGGCGAAGTCGCTTACTTATCAGACAGCGCTAGGCGCCGCGCAGCTTGCGATAGCCAGCGAAGAGGACACTGCGCAGCTAAGGCGTAATGTTACCTCGCCAAACGGCACAACCGAACGGGCGATAAATCATTTCGAAGACGGCGGCCTGCGTCAGTTAGTCGATGGTGCATTGACGGCGGCTCACGATCGCTCGGTCGAACTCGCCGGCGAAGTGCACTCATTGTTACAACCGCACAAGTAAGCGCGGTTTGCGCGAGGATTAGAGAATGGATTTTATGAGCAGCTCAGGCATTACCTTAGTCAGCACCCTCGGTGGCATTTACCTACTTATGTTGTTGTTGAGGTTTTTACTGCAAATCGCACGTGCGGATTTTTACAATCCCATGTCTCAAGCTATCGTGCGCTTTACTGATCCAGTCGTCTGGCCCCTGAGGGCGTTGATCCCTGGGTACCGCGGTATCGACTTTGCCACTCTCGTCGCTGCCTTACTGGTTCAAGTTGCTGCGATCTATGGACTAATCGCTCTCTATGGCGCCACTAGTCCGCCTCTAAGCTCAATCATTACCTGGGCGTTTGTAGGCAATCTGCTGTTTGTCATTAATATCTACTACTATGCGATTATCGGATCGATCATCATGTCATTCATTATGATGTTCAGTGGTAACCCGAGACCTCATCCGATGCTAAACCTCATTGGCCAGCTCACCGAACCAGTAATGGGACCAATACGATCGATTATTCCGCCCATGGGTGGTCTCGATTTTTCACCGATCGTGATTTTCCTCGGTATACAGTTGCTGCAAAAATTCATCTACACGACTTTTGGGATCACAACCGGCATGGCCGCAGTGATCCTCGGCATCTAACGAAGAATCAAACACGCTATGCCAAACGACACAACACAGCTTGACGCGACGCAGACACCAACTGCCGATGCTGCTATCGAGGCGCCAGAATCGAAAGACGCGCCGGATTCGGTCGGCATTGTCACGCCTGTCTCTTATCACTTCGACGAACCCTTGCTGCTCCGAAGCGGCAAGACTCTCCTAGCCTATGATCTTATGGTCGAAACCTATGGCGAACTTAATGCCGCGCGGAGTAACGCGATTCTTATTTGCCATGCGCTAAGCGGTGACCATCATGCCGCGGGATATCACTCCGCCACCGACAGTAAGCCTGGCTGGTGGGACAGCGCGATCGGACCCGGAAAAGCGATCGACACCACTAAATTTTTCGTCGTCGCGTTAAACAATTTGGGTGGCTGTGCAGGCAGTACAGGACCAACCTCTATTAATCCCGACACCGGCAAGCCTTACGGGCCAGACTTCCCTGTGGTGACCGTGCGCGACTGGGTTAAAAGCCAACTGCAGCTAATGGATCGCCTCGCCATCAAAAAATGGGCAGCGGTTGTAGGTGGCAGCCTTGGCGGCATGCAGGTTCAACGCTGGGCAATAAGCTATCCCGACAGAGTGGCAAACGCTGTTTGCATCGCATCGGCTCCCAAACTTTCGGCGCAGAATATCGCGTTTAATGAAGTCGCGCGTTACTCAATCACGAGCGACCCTAACTTTCATGCCGGCCGTTATCTCGAACACAACACTTACCCCAAACAAGGGCTTATGCTCGCGCGTATGGTGGGGCACATTACTTATTTATCCGACAGCGCAATGCGGGCGAAATTTGGCAATGCCGGTTCGCAGCTCGAAAACACAACTCGTGGCAACCTTGGTCGCGATCTGCGCTCTGGCACGCTTAGTTTTGGCCTCAATGTCGATTTCGAAGTCGAAAGCTATTTGCACTATCAGGGCGAGCGTTTCAGCTCTAATTTCGACGCCAACTCCTATCTTTTGATGACTAAGGCGCTCGACTATTTCGATCCGTCTGTCGATTATGGCAACGACCTGTCTAAAGCATTCGCCGGTGGTGACTGCAAATTTTTACTCGTGTCTTTTAGTACCGACTGGCGCTTCCCACCAGAGCGTTCGCGCGAATTGGTCGAGACATTATTAAAAGCAGGACGCGAGGTTACCTATCTTGAGGTCGAGGCAGATCAAGGCCACGATGCCTTCCTCATGCCGATCCCACGCTACATCAACGCGATGCGCGGCTTCTTAGATAATGCCTACAAGGAGCTCGTCAACGATGCGTCCTGATCAAGAGATAATTCAACGCTGGATAGAACCGGACAGCCGAGTGCTCGACCTCGGCTGCGGTGACGGCAGCCTGCTCGCGAACCTTAAGCTGACCAAAAAGGTGAAAGGCACCGGACTCGAAATCGACAGCGACAAAATACAGACCTGTGTAGAGCGAGGCCTTAATGTTATCGAGCAGAATCTCGATGCGGGCCTCTGGAACTTCCAGACCGACAGCTTCGACACCGTGCTTCTCGCGCAAACTCTACAGGCGCTGAGCCACCCCGATCAATTAATCGACGAAATGCTACGCGTTGGTCGCAGAGGCATCGTTACTTTCCCAAATTTCGGCAACTGGAAAAGCAGGGTCTATCTTTCATCAAAAGGTCGGATGCCCGTATCCAAGTTTATGCCCCATGCGTGGTATGACACGCCTAACATCCATTTTTGCACCGTTCGCGATTTTGATGCTCTGTGCAAAGAAAAGAATATTCGAATATTAGAACGAACAGTTGTCGATCTCAAACACGAAGGCAGTCTATCGATGCGCCTGCTTCCAAATCTCCTAGGCGAGATTGCCATCTATCACATTGCGCGCAGTTAACAGCCGAGCGTAGAAAAGACTTCACTATGAATGACACAAGAATCGTTTTAGCGAGCGGCAATGCGGGCAAACTTCGAGAGTTGCATAGAATTTTGTCGACGCTCGGGGTAGCGCTTGTCTCGCAGCGCGAACTCGGCGTCGATGACGCAGATGAGACCGGACTTACCTTCGTTGAGAACGCGTTAATCAAGGCAAGGCATGCCTGCGAGATTACTGGCCTGCCTGCGATCGCAGATGACTCCGGCATCGAAGTCGATGCGCTTAACGGCGAACCTGGCATTTATTCGGCGCGATTCGCCGCCGCTCGCGGGACAAGTTTTGCCAACCGCGACGAGAGTGACGAGGCTAATAACGCGTTATTGCTCGAGCGTCTACACGGCGTTCCGCCTGCCCAACGCACAGCTCGATTCCAATGTGTCATAGTCTCGCTCCGGCATGCCGCCGACCCTACTCCGCTGATCTGCCAAGGGACTTGGGAAGGGCTTATTCTTGAGTCTGCCGAGGGCACTAATGGTTTCGGTTATGATCCACTCTTCTTTGTGCCGTCACATAACTGCGCATCGGCGTTGCTCGACTCGGACACCAAGAATGCGATAAGTCATCGCGGACAAGCATTGGAGCAGCTGCGTCGATGTTGGCCCAGCCCCCTTTAAGCCTCTATATACACATCCCTTGGTGTGTAAAAAAGTGTCCC
>LICD01000155.1 GCA_001438145.1 OM182 bacterium BACL3 MAG-120619-bin3
CTAGATACGCTGCCAGATGGCGTGCTAAGTGGTAGAGGTTCGTCTCGTGACGGCTCTTCTAGCAACGGTTCTGGAGATAACGGCGACTTAAGCGGATCTACCGCAGGCACTGGTCGCGACACTGGTACTGGTCAGGGCACTGGTCAGGGCACAGGTCAGGGCACGCGCGGCACCGGCGCGATGACAACCTCGGAGCAGGCCGCGATCCTAGACGAGCAGCTGCGCCGCGGCTACGAAACATTCGATGGGTTTATTCTCGGCGAGCGCGAGCGTGCGCAAGCCGAGAGTAATGAGGCAGGCTCTGGCGAACAGCCGGGCGCAGAAAGCGGTGGCGGCGGTGGTGGGCAGATGCCGCAAATTCTCGGCGCGCCGGGTGCTAACGGTATGCCTCAGGTTGCAACGCAGTCGCCACCAATGCCGGGTTCGCAAAACACAGAGTCATTCCCGCCACCCGAAGACATTCCTAGCGGCCGCGATGACGACGTAGTCGCGCGCCAACTCCGTGAGGCGGCGATGAGCGAGCCCGATCCCGAGCTGCGCGAAGCGCTGTGGGATGAATACCGAAATTACACCGGCCTCGGCGGTAACTGAAATAAATCACCGGTTTATTAATCAGGAACCGATAGACCGAGATCTCGTAATCAGAAACTCATAAACAGAACCCGATGAATAGGAATCGAGAGATGAAAACAAACACAATGAACGCGAGCAGTCCGAGGCTTCGCGCCATCGCGCGCGATTCAGGTTTTTCGATTCTGGCGGCCACGACGCGGCGTCTATTAGCACCGTTGCAACTGCAATTACACTTACACTCACACTTGAGAGCTGCGTTAATCGCCATGGCCGCGCTGCTACTAGCTAGCTGCGCAACACACACCGTTAAGAGCACAACGTACACCCCGATTCAGCGCGCCACCGAAACTGTCGCCGAAGAATTTTTGCTCGACATTGGCGTTGCGATATTCGACCCCGGCCTCGACAACCTTAGTCGCCGCGAAGAAGAGACGACTAATGCGCAGATCCGCGTTGCCGAGTCGCGCTACGCACCCTACATGCTCGCCGAAACGCTGCAGCGCTCGGGTAATTGGGGCATCGTAAGGGTGTTGCCAAACGACCAAAGCCCTATCGATGTTGTCGTCAACGGCATGGTGTTGCACTCCGACGGCGAGGCGATGACATTACAAGTGACCGTGTCCGACTCTACCGGCCGCGCGTGGTACACCAAAGACTACGACGAGGTGGTTAGCCGGTTTAGTTACGAGCCCGGCGAGCGTCAAAAAAATGATCCCTTTCAGGTAATCTATAATGCGATCGCGAATGACTTGTTAGTCTATCTTGAGCGCAATATCGAGCCCGCTGAGATCACCGAAATCCGCACAGTGTCGGAGCTAAGGTTTGCCCGCAGTTTCGCCCCCGATGCGTTTAACGAATACCTCACCCAAAACCGAAATGGGCAGTACGAGATAACCGCGCTGCCAGCCGAAAACGATCCTCTTCTGTACCGCGTACGCAGCATCCGCGAGCGCGACTTTATGTATATCGATACCGTGCAAGATTACTACGCAACCTACGCGCGCGAAATGCGTGTGCCCTACGACTCGTGGCGTGAGCAAAGCTACGACGCCACGCTCACGCTGCGCGAGCTTCAGGGCTCGGCACGCCGCCGTTTCATTGCAGGTACTGCGGTTGTGTTGGGCGGTCTCGCCGCTGCAGCCAACGGTCAAGACTATGTGACGCAAACAGGTGGCGCGATTGGTGTGGGTGCCGGTGCCTATGTGATTAAAAGCGGCTTTGACAAACTGGCCGAGGCGAAGATGCATCTCGAGTCACTGCAAGAACTCGGCGAATCGCTCGAGAACGAAGTTGCGCCGCGTGTCATCGATCTCGAAGATCGCACCATCACGCTTACGGGTACGGTAGAGGAGCAGTACGCGCAGTGGCGTGAGATACTAGCCGACATTTACGCAGCCGAAACCGGCCAGCTTTAGATAACCCCGTACAGCCATAGAAGACAGCGATGCCAGACCACAACGACCGCTTCGGCGACCTTAGCGAGAGTGCTGATAACAGCGGCGCTGCCGAGAGAAAAGCCGCTGCCGAGAGCAATGCCGCCGTGCAATCGCAGCCTACCGAGCAGGTGCCACCACCGCCGCTCGACCAATTCTCGCCGCAAAAGCCGGGACAGCCGCCCTGGGTTTGGGCAGGGATGGGCGCGCTTGTCTTGCTTGCGCTGTTTGTCATATTCGTTTTGCCGGGCATTGTGCAAGACTATGAACTGCCGCTCGAGCGACGCGTCGAAGAGTCACTCGCGACAGCGCCGGTTGCGCCGCAGCAACGCGCCGAAACGGGCGTCTCACCTTTTTTAGAAGCCCAACGCGCACGCGAACGTAAAGAGGCGCAAGACGTCCTCGCCGAACTGCTCGACACTCAATCCCAGCTCGATGCATTGCAGGTCGAGCAATGGGCAAAAATGGCGTATGACTCAGCGCTTGCCCTAGCTTTAGAGGGCGACGAAAGTTATCGAGTGCAAGAATTTGGCAGCGCGCGCGACGCCTATCAGCAGGCGCTCGCGCAGTTAAGCGCCACACTCGCCTCTGTCCCGACGGTTCTCGAGCAAACGCTTATCAGTGGCGAGCAGGCGCTTATTGCACGAGATGCGACAACCGCCATTGCCAACTATGAGCTCGCTACATTACTCGAAGAATCACTTGTCGACCTTGCGGCCGGTATTGCGAGCAACGACGCACAGATTGGTCTTACTCGTGCACAAGCGTTAGAAGAATTAATCGACCTTCTCGACTCAGCAGAGCGCGCCGCAGGAAACCCCGCGCAACAAGTCGAGATACTGGAACAAGCAGTTAATTTAGATCCCTACAGCACCGAAGCGGCGCAAGCGCTCGCTCAAGCGCGCGCAGATCGACTGCAAGAACGCTTTGCGGCGATGATGTCCGAAGGCTACACGCAGCTACAGGCGGGATCACCGCAAGAGGCTATTGCCCGATTCGAAGCGGCAGCAACACTCGGCGTAAATGAGAACGAAGCCCGCGCCGCAATCGCGCAGACCGAAACCGAAATCACTAACGCAAAAATAGCCGAGCTACAGCGACGCGCACTTGATTCCGAAGCGCGCGAAGCGTGGCAAGAAGCCGTCGAAGATTACGATGCGATTGTTGCTATCGATGCTAACTTGCCAACAATCAATCGCGCGCTAGATTATGCAGAAAAGCGCGCGAGGCTCGATGCGTTGTTAATCGCCGCACTCGACACGCCAGAGCGTTTCGCCGAGCAGGCGGTATTCGACGAGACACGAGATATTTACTTTACCGGCCGTGCAATCGAAGACGCTGGCCCGCGCTTAACAGCCCAGCTCGATGAACTACAAACGCTGCTCGAAAATTCGCAGGTACCGCTATCGATCCGGTTCATCTCCGACGGCCTCACCGACGTGACTGTGTTACGCGTGACAGAACTCGGCACGTTCGAACAAACGAGGCTGGATCTTAAGCCGGGCACCTATGCGGCGGTCGGCCGCCGTGCGGGCTACCGCGAAGTACGCGAAGAATTTACTGTGGGTTTTGGCTTAACCCCCGCCGTGGTGATCGTGCGCTGCAACGAAGCAATCAGCACTGCGCTAGGACGCTAAAGAATGAGTGAACTCCACGACGACGAAATCGAAGTCATCGACTTCGAGCCGGTTACCGAAACCAAACGCGGCTTCTCCTATCGCTTTCGGTGGCTGCACGCCTTTCTTGCGGTGTTCGGCGCAGCCGCGCTGCTCTCGGCGTGGTTTGTGTTAACCGCACGATCGGTTCTGGTTGAGGTAAATCCGATTACCGCGCAGATCGAAATCAAAGAGGGTTTTGCGCTGAGGGTAGGCGCGCGCTATCTAATGCGGTCGGGCGATTACCGCGTCGCGCTGAGTAATCCTGGCTTTCATGACGAACTCATAACCCTTGTGATCGATGACGAAGCGGCGCAAACGCATAATTTTGCCATGCGCAAACTGCCGGGCATTGTGACTATAAAGTCTACCCCCGAGGGCGGCCGTGTGCGCATCGATGGTGTCGACGTGGGCGTCGCGCCGCTTGCCGAGATTGATGTCGAGCCGGGCGTGCACGAAATCAGCATAACGCGTGCGCGTTATTTACCGGCGACGCAAACAATCGACATAGAAGGGCGACGTCAGCAACAGGCGTTCGAATTAACCCTCGCACCGGCGTGGGCGACGGTTAGTTTTACGACGACACCCGTCGGCGCCGAGCTGTTTGTCGACGGCGAAAGCGCGGGCACGACGCCGCTCAATGCCGAAATTCTGCAAGGTAGACGCGAAGTCACGCTTAAACTCGCCGGCCATAAGGCGTGGCAAGAGCGACTCGATCTCGATGCCGGCACCAGTCTCATCATTCCGCGTGTCGAGCTCGAACCCGCCGACGGCCTTGTGTTTATTCAGTCGCAGCCCAGCGGCGCGAGCGTGACAATAGACGGTGAGTTTAAGGGCCAGACGCCTCTCGAGGTTGCGCTCGCACCAAACATTAATCACACCCTGACTTTTTTCAAAAACGGCTATGCCTCAAAAGAGACAAGCCTAACCACACAGCCTAACGAGGCGCGCGAGTTAGCTGTGTCGCTTGATCCCGTGTTGTCTGATGTCGTGGTTGTGGCGACGCCAAGCGACGCCGAATTATTTATCGACGGCGTGAGCCGCGGCAGCGCCAATCAAACGCTCGCTCTCATGGCGATTAGCCAACGCATCGAAATTCGCAAAGAGGGCTTCGTGCCTTACGAAGCCGAGTTCACACCGCGCCGTGGTCTGCAGCAAGAGATTCGGGTAAACCTCACCTCGCTCGAAGAGGCGCGCATTGCGGCTATTAAGCCGTTTATCACCAATGCCGCTGGCCAGCGTTTAAAGCTTTTTAACCCCGATCGTTTCGAGATGGGTGCGTCACGCCGCGAAGCGGGTCGTCGACCGAACGAGACAATTCGCGAC
>LICD01000156.1 GCA_001438145.1 OM182 bacterium BACL3 MAG-120619-bin3
TGGAATCGCCAATACATTCCTCGCCGCCAGCGGGATTAATGTGGGTAAAAGCCTGTACGAGACAGACCTCATTCCACTTGCCAAAGAGTTAATGGCGCAGACTTCTATACCATTGCCGATCGATGTGGTGGTCGCAAAAGAATTTAGCGCAGAGGCGGCGGCAACGACAAAACTCGTTGCAGAGATTAGCGACGACGATATGATTTTGGATATCGGCCCGCAGACGGCTGCAATGTTTGCGGACACCATCGCCGCAATGAAAACAATTATCTGGAATGGCCCAGTGGGTGTGTTCGAGATCCCGCAGTTTGCCCATGGCACCGAGGCAATCGCAAAAGCGGTCGCAGCGAACGCAGGCTTTTCGATCGCAGGCGGCGGCGAAACCATTGCCGCCATCGACACCTTCGGTGTGACCGAATCGATCTCTTATATCTCAACAGGCGGCGGCGCATTTTTAGAATACGTGCAGGGCGAAGTATTGCCCGCGGTAGACATTTTGCTGCAACGTGCGGCTAGCTCAGAATAATTAATCGTCAAGAATTTAGACAGTAGAGGACACAGACATGGCACTTATTAGCTTACGACAACTACTCGATCACGCAGCCGAGAATGGCTACGGCGTGCCGGCGTTTAATGTAAATAACCTCGAGCAGATACGCGCGATTATGGAAGCCGCAGACGAGGCCAACAGCCCCGTTATCCTGCAAGCCTCCGCAGGCGCGCGCAAATATGCCGGCTCTAACTTTCTCAAGCATTTGATTCAGGCGGCGATCGAAGAGTTTCCTCACATACCGATTGTTATGCACCAAGATCACGGTGTCTCGGCTGCCGTTTGTCAGCGCTCGATCCAACTCGGGTTTTCGTCTGTCATGATGGACGGCTCACTTGGCGAAGACGGCAAGACCCCGATGGACTTCGACTATAACGTCGCGGTAACCAAAACCGCCGTTGCCATGGCCCACGCCTGCGGTGTTTCGGTCGAAGGGGAAATCGGCTGCCTAGGCTCGCTCGAAACCGGCATGGCCGGCGAAGAAGACGGCATTGGCGCCGAAGGTGTTTTGTCGATGGAGCAGATGCTAACCGACCCGCAGGAAGCCGAAGACTTCGTTAATGCGACCGGCGTCGACGCTCTCGCCATCGCGGTAGGCACAAGCCACGGTGCTTATAAGTTCAGCCGCCCGCCTACCGGCGACATACTCGCGATTAGCCGCATCAAAGAAATTCACGCCAAAATTCCGAACACGCATCTTGTTATGCATGGCTCGTCATCGGTGCCGCAGGAATGGCTAGCGATTATTAATGAGTTCGGCGGAGAGATTCCCGAGACCTACGGCGTTCCCGTGTCAGAAATTCAAGAAGGCATTCGCCACGGCGTGAGAAAAGTGAATATCGATACCGACCTACGCTTAGCCTCAACCGGCGCCGCACGCAAGTTTCTCGCCGAAAATCCGAGCGAATTTGACCCGCGCAAATTCTTAATCCCCACCATGACTGCAATGAAAGGCATAGTGAAGGACCGCCTCGAGGCGTTCGGCTGTGCGGGTCAGGTGTCCAATATCGGCAAGGTTTACAGCCTTGAAGAGATGGCTGATAAATACGGCTTATAGGTAGTTGCGATTGTCACGGGTGGTTAAGATGCCCGTGACAGTAAGCTACAGAAGCCGCACAGCCATTAGAACCAGCACCACAAGCGACGCAATCCAGACAAAAGAACGCGCGGGGTTGATCCCCCCCACGTAACACACCAGATAAACCACCCTAAGCCCAAGCCAAACCTGTGCGAGCACCAGCAGGTCGGCGCCGTTTATCATTGCAAGCAAACACATCGCCAAAAACGGCACGAGGCTTTCTTGAAAATTGGTCGCCGCGCGCCCTGCCCGAGCCGCGCCGACGCTCAGCTCTAGCTCTTCGTCCCGCGACCCCAACAGATACTTTAAGTGAACACGGTTGAAAAACGCTGGTACGAACCAGATATGCACCAACGTGAGTGCCAGAGTGGCAATAATTATCTGCGTCATGGTGTTGCTCCTTTTAAGGGGGCTTTTTTAAGGGGTCTGACCCCTTAAAAAAGCACGCGGGACTTGATCGTCCCATTTACTTCGTTGAGCCGTGCAAGTGCCAGCTCGCTTGCGTCCACGTCCACGTCCATGACCACATAACCCACTTTGTCGTTGGTTTGCAGATACTGCGAGCTGATGTTGATGCCGTTTTCGGAGAATATGCTGTTGATCTGGCTCAGCACGCCGGGCACGTTTTCATGGATGTGTAGCAGGCGGTGTTTGCCGGGGTGGGCGGGGAGCGACACTTCGGGGAAGTTTACGGAGGCGAAGCTCGAGCCGTTGTCGCTGTAACGAACCAGCTTTTCGCTGACCTCGATGCCGATATTGCGCTGTGCTTCCATCGTGCTGCCGCCGACATGGGGCGTGAGGATGCAGTTGTCGAAGTCTCGTAGAGGCGAGACAAATTCTTCGTCGTTAGACTTGGGCTCAACAGGGAAAACATCTATAGCGGCGCCGGCCAGGCGCTTTTCGCGCAGGGCTGCGGCGAGTGCATCGATGTCGACAACGGTGCCGCGCGAGGCGTTAATAAAGATTGCGCTTGGCTGCATCCAGCCAAGCTGCTCGGCGCCGATCATGTCTTTGGTGTCCGGCGTCTCGGGCACGTGCAGGGTGACGATATCGCAGGTGCTCATTAATTCTTGCAGCGAGTTAAGCTGAGTGGCGTTGCCAAGCGGTAGCTTGGTTACGACGTCGAATAAATATACTTTCATGCCCATCGATTCGGCGAGTACGCTGAGCTGCGAGCCGATGTTGCCATAGCCCACGATGCCGAGTTTTTTACCGCGAGTCTCGAATGAGCCGGTAGCAGTTTTCTGCCATTCGCCGCGATGCAGCAACGCACTCTTTTCGGGCACGCGGCGCAGTAATAAGATCGACTGGCCGATGACCAACTCAGCGACGCTGCGGGTATTGGAATAAGGAGCATTGAATACGGGAATGCCGCGAATCAAAGCGGCGTTGAGATCAACCTGATTTGTGCCGATACAGAAACAGCCGACCGCTTGCAGTTTTTTCGCCGCGGCAAACACCCGCTCGGTGAGCTGTGTACGCGAGCGCAGACCGACGAAATGGACGTCTTTAATCTTCTCGACTAGTTCATCTTCGCTCAGTGACGTTTTGAGGTATTCGATGTTCTCATAGCCTTCGTTTCTCAGTGCCTCAACAGCGCTTTCGTGAACGGCCTCGAGGAGGAGAAATTTGATCTTGCGCTTATCGAGCGAGGTTGATTGCATGAGGTATGAGTTCCTTTTTCGCGGTGCCGGCAGGCTGGGGACGATGCCCAAAAATCGCACGCATGGTAACATATTGCTCGAAGCAGTATCCTCACTTGCGCGTCTATTGTCATCTATTGTCATCCAACAGTCATCGCTGCGAGTAGAGTGTAGAACATTTAGTAGGCGCAGTGCGTGACTGCATGCGGCGCGGCCTTCAGGAAACCACGATGAAATGCACCAAAGCTGAACTTCTCGAAGCCCTCCACGACCTGGTTGGCGACGCTGGCCTCAAGACCTCTCCCGCCGACCTCGACACCTATGGCAAAGACTGGACCCGAGTCTATACGCCATCACCTGTGGCGATTGTGCTGCCCGCCGACACCGACGAAGTGGTCGCACTTGTTAAATTTGCAAAACGTATGGAAGTACCGCTGGTCCCCTCTGGTGGCCGCACGGGCTTGAGCGGCGGCGCGATGGCACACTCTGGCGAGGTCGTAGTCGCATTTGATCGCATGAATAAAATACTCGACTTTGACGCATCCGATCGGCTCGTTGTCTGCGAGCCAGGCGTTGTTACCGAGCAGCTGCAGCAGTTTGCCGAAGCCGAAGGTTTGCACTATCCGGTCGATTTTGCGTCGTCGGGATCGAGCCAGCTTGGCGGCAATGTGGCGACCAACGCGGGCGGCATCAAAGTGATTCGCTATGGCATGACCCGAAGCTGGGTGGCGGGTATGAAAGTGGTCACCGGCAACGGCGAGGTGCTGAGCTTTAACCAAGGCTTAGCGAAGAACAACACTGGCTACGATTTCCGCCATCTGTTTATCGGCTCCGAGGGCACGCTTGGCTTTATTGTCGAACTGACGATGAACCTCACGAGCCCGCCTAAAGATCCTACGGTGATGCTGCTTGGCGTCGAAAATATGGCGTCAACAATGCCAGTGTTGCAAGCATGTCAGGCAAAGTTACCGCTGACCGCGTTTGAGTTTTTCTCAGAGAAGGCGCTCGTGCATGTGATGGCAGAGAAGGGCTTGCAACGCCCTTTCGAGAGCGCAACCAATTTTTATGCGCTGGTCGAATTTGAAAATCAGTCCGACACCGATCTCGATACAGCGATGGAAGTGTTCGAGCACTGTCTCGAGTCAGGCTGGGTGATAGACGGAACAGTGAGTCAAAATTTAACGCAGGCGAAGAATTTATGGCGGCTGCGTGAAGACATCTCCGAGACGATCTCGCAGTTCACGCCGTATAAAAATGACATCTCGGTGCGCGTGTCAAAAGTGCCTGAGTTTTTAGCCGAGGTCGATGAACTGATTGGTAAAGCGTATCCCGATTTCGAGATCATTTGGTTTGGTCATATTGGTGACGGCAATGTGCATTTAAACATTCTAAAACCTGCGGATTTAGCACCCGAGTCATTTTTTGAAAAGTGCGCCGAGGTGTCTGACTGGGTTTTCGAGATTGTTCAGCGACACGGCGGCAGTATTTCGGCAGAGCATGGCGTTGGCTTACTCAAGAAGCCTTATTTGCACTATTCTAGGTCAAAGGCCGAGATAGCAGCGATGCGCGCGATTAAGGCGATTTTCGACCCCGCCAACATTCTGAACCCTGGCAAGCTTATTTAAATTTTGCGTTTTATTTTTTGATTGAACAAAAAATCAATCCAGTCGGTCTTCTTTAGTGCGAG
>LICD01000157.1 GCA_001438145.1 OM182 bacterium BACL3 MAG-120619-bin3
ATGGCAAAAGAGAAAGCGCTAGGTGACGCAATCAAGTTCGAGGACATACACGGAGAGGTGGCGGGCGTCTATCCACGTATAATGCTTGAAGGCGACATGGAAATCGGTGCTTGGTCATGCGGTATGGTGGCAGGCCTCATCCATGACGTGCCGACCTGTAAGGAATTAATCGATAGGATTATGTCTGAGGCTGACGCGATTATCAGCAACCGGTTGGCGAACATCCTCAAAGGATGAAGCGCTGATTCGTTGGTCCTGCTTTCACGCACGTTTTATGGCTATTCTTAAAATTACTCATCACATCAGGATCGGGAATCTTGATGTGGTGAGATCATTCGAAATTCCGCTGGGTTAAAAATTCCACTGGGTTCGGAGGGTAAAGATATCCATGTCTTGTGCAAACATGCGTATCGTATTTGATTCGTCGGTATCGAGCACCCGCGACCAATCGGCCATGATCCGAACGCTGCGATTAGGATACCAATTGAGGGCGATTGAAAGAGCATCTTCCGTTCCGCCCATGACATTCCCATCGTTTAAATCGATTGCGGCGTAACGGGCAGCGATTTCCCAAGCGCCAATGTCACCATTCGCCCAATCGAAGTTTTTCGCAGGGCGCAAGCCTTTAAATTCTCCCGAGCTCATACTGTAACGTGATGCACGGCTTTCACCGGTCAAGCTCCATGCGGCGGCCGCGTGCCAGCCCGAAAACTCAAGGTCTGGTGCTGCTGCGCGTCCAACTTGAGTCGTTGTATGTTCTGCGAAAACATAAAGAGGCCCCCAAACGGCAGCCATCTCTGGGCCAAAGAGCGTGGCTGATTCAGCATCATTTAATGCGCCGGTATTAACAATGCTTAAGCCAGAAAAATCGGTAGTTTTGTCTTTGATCTGCATTGTGGGTGTAGCGATGTCGACTTCGCGATAAGAGCCGCGAACGCCTAAATGCAGAATGCGTTCGTCTTCTATAATCGGCGAGTAGACTAGCCGCCCCGATGTGCCCCAGCCTTCGTCTCCGGTAGTGTCGCTATTGCTCATGGCGTCGCCGAACACACCTGCTGCGACGAACCAGTTCGCGCCGCTGTTCTCATAGCGAGCGCCGATCGCGCGATCGGTAAAGGTCGCCACGAGGTAGTTGTCTGCGCTTCGCTCGACGAAGGGGATATCGTTAGAGCTCATCTCGAGTGAGAGGCTGTATGGCTGCTTTTGGTGTCCAACATACAGAGATGCCCCACCGTCTGTTTCGTAGCCCAGTTTGATGTCCTTTATCGCCACCTTGTTTTTCGCATAATCGAACTCTGCGGCGTAGCCCCAGTTATTGTCGAACACGCCATCGATTTCGATGCGGCCGCGTCGAACCTGGCTACCGCTTATAGGGTCTTTGCCTATGCGCGAGTCAAATGAGTGATCGATGTAATCTAAGTGCAATCGTCCGCCAATTTCTACTTCGTAGGCACCGTCGGCGGATTTGACATTGAGTCCGCTGCCATTCGCGAAACCAATGTTCACAACGTCGGCTTCCTCTAACGCTTCTTTGTTAAGCAGTTCGTTGTACTGAGCTTGGTCGATTGCGCCATTGCTCAGCAGAATATCCAGAAGCGCTTGGTCTGCAGCCTTTGCGGGAGATGCGATCAAAGCTATTGCAGCGCTCAGGGCGATTGACGCGCCAACTGACGAGCCGATTAAAGAGCTAACAGCAGCGGTAGTTGACGTAGTAGTCAAGGAACTGAGTAATCGAATCTTATTTGTCATTGCGTGCATATCTCCGCGTCAGTAATTTTGGTCGAGCGCCCTATCGCAAGAGAAGGCGTGCGAACTTAATAGCAGCACTCTATTACCGAAATATTACAGGTTCATGACAATATGACAGTTAAGTCACTAAATTGACCAAATACGGAAATATTCAAAGACGGAACAGGAAATCGTGTGTTGATAGAATAGGGGGAAAAATGAAGCAGCAGAGCGATCCCCAAGAGAGGAGCGCTGATGATTAGCGCATTTTTTGAGTGGCGCAGCGGAAGGTGCCGACCTTGAATCCCCGTAGCTTCGCGTGTTTTGTTTTGCGCGCCGTGACGCGCTCGCGCCACATTCGGAAAGAAGACGGCTTCATTTCGAGACGCATAAGCTTGATGACGTCTGGCTCTTTGAGCCCGTAAGACGCCTCTATCGCTTCGAACGGTGTGCGGTCTTCCCACGCCATTTCGATGACGCGGCTAATATCGCTCGGACTCACTCTTCACCCTCGTATTCTTTCAGCGCAATCTGAGCGGCCCGGAAAAACTGCTCTGGAGTGCCTAAATTTCGACCGCAACTTTATAAGTTGGATCTTCGATAATATTAACATCGATGATCTTTTCGGCGTTTTTGAGCAGCTTTAGGCAATCGGGGCTTAGATGCCTAAGATGTAACTCTTTGCCTGCTCGTGTGTAGCGCTCGGTAATTTTGTTAAGCGCCTCGATACCCGACATATCATTTACGCGACTTTCGCGAAAATCGATTATTACGACATCGGGATCAGTGGCGATATCGAACTTCTCAGCAAAAGCCTGCACTGAACCGAAGAACAGCGGGCCATAGATTTCGTAGTGTTTCGTGCCGTCTTCATCAACATATTTGCGAGCGCGGATGCGCTTCGCGTTTTCCCATGCGAACACGAGCGCCGAGATGATGACGCCGATAAGCACCGCAAGCGCGAGGTTGTGCAGTAGCACGGTAATGCCAGCGACTAAAAAGCCGACGAGGTTGTCGCGAGTTGGCATCCTGCCGATCGCCCTGATACTCGCCCATTCGAAGGTGCCAATGGCGACCATAATCATTAGCCCCGTTAGGGCAGCGATCGGCATTTTCTCAATGTATTCGGCGCCAAACATGATGAACACGAGCAGCATAACCGAGGCGACGATGCCTGACAGGCGCGCGCGAGCGCCGGAAGAAATGTTGATGAGGCTTTGGCCGATCATGGCGCAGCCACCCATGCCTGAGAAGAACCCCGTAACGACATTAGCCAGACCCTGCGCCATTGCCTCTTTATTACTTTTGCCGCGTGTCTCGGTTATCTCATCGATGAGGTTTAGTGTGAGCAGGCTCTCGATAAGGCCAACTCCGGCAACGATAAACGCATAGGGGAAAATAATGCTGAGTGTCTCGAGGGTAAAAGGCACTTCGGGAATATGGAAGGGCGGGAAGCCGCCTTTGATCGAGCTAATGTCGCCGACATTACGCGTGTCGATATCCAGGCCCAGCACGATAGCGCTAACCACCAAGATCGCCGTGAGCGACGCAGGCACTGCCTTGGTGAGCTTAGGCAGACCCCAGATAATCAGCATAGTGAGAAAAACGAGGCCAAGCATCACGTTAAGCTGATCGCCAATCATCCAGCCCAACTCGCCGTTTTCACCTGCTACTTTAAACGACGCCAATTGCGCTAAAAAAATCACGATAGCAAGGCCGTTCACGAAGCCAAACATCACCGAATGGGGCACGAGGCGAATGAATTTCCCTAACTTGAGCGCCCCAGCAAGCATTTGAATCATGCCTGCCAGCACTACTGTGGCAAAAATGTATTCGACGCCATGGCTTTGGGCAAGGCTTACTATCACCACTGCCACCGCGCCCGTCGCGCCTGAAATCATGCCTGGCCGACCGCCAAAGAGTGAGGTGATGAGTCCGATGCTAAACGCAGCATAAAGCCCCGTGAGCGGCGATAGGCCGGCAATAAGGGCAAAGGCGATCGCTTCGGGCACCAGCGCCAATGACACCGTGAGTCCGGACAGGATTTCGGTCAGATAGTTGATGTGCTTAGATCGGTCGTAGAGGTTTAATAGGTTTTTCATAGGTTTAAGGTCAAGCTAAGGCAAACGCAAAAGGCGCGCACTCTACAGGAAAGGGCGCCTAATGAGAAGGGAAGGGTGGTTTTGGTACTGAGTGGAAAGAGGCTGCGTGGCGTCTAGAGCGGCAGCCGAAGGCCCTCTGTCGCGATGTGGTAGCCTGCGCCTATCACGCGAAGGCTCTCTGGGCTTTTAAGGTCTAATAGCGGATTCGTGTGGTTGAAGTGGATAAACCAGACTTTGTCGCGTTCCTCTGTAGGCAGAACAGAAAACAACGCCATCGACTCCGCGACGAAAGGGTGGGGGATTTGCGACATATCGCGGTTGCCTAGTTCGCCGTCCGCGAAGAAAGTCGCGTCGAGCAGCGCGTAGTCTACTGTCTTAAGCAAGGCAGCGATGTCTGTGTCCCAATCGGCCCACTTATTAATGTCGGGTATAAAGAGAGCGCTTTTATTGGGCCCTTCGATGCGATAACCGACGGTCTCCGAAAACTCATCACGGTGAGGCACCAGCATTGGGGTCACAGAGAGGGCTGTTGTAAGCGCGACGGGCCGGTTATCCCCAAGCGGCATAAGCGCTACGTTGTTAAGCGCGACAAGTTGGCTCCATGGGCCATTATTGCGCAGATACGCTGACATCACTGGCATGGCATAAACGGGCAGCCCCTGCGCATTCATTGCTTCGCGCCCAAAATGCATTAACCCTGCATAGTGACCGATATGCGCATGAGTTAGAAAGACTCCATCGAGGCCAGTGCGGGTAGTTGGAGCCTCCTTTTGCAGCGCATAAAGCTGTTCGGGCAGGTGCGGCGTCGCTTCGAATAAGTAGCTCAGGTTCTGCACAGGGTCTAGTAACGCGAGCGATGTGGCAGTGCGGCGCTGCGACGGGTTTTCCCAGCCCGGCATACAATGCGGCTGATAACAGCCAACCTGCGGATAGCCTGCGTCTTGTGCGACGCCAAGGATAAAGAGATAAGGTGTCTCTTGTGCCGACATTGTAACTTGTGCCGATACGAGGGCACTGACAACGAGGCTATAGGTTATTAAAATTAGCGAAATAATAAGTTTTCTCATCGGACTGGCTCGTTGTCTTGTCGATCTA
>LICD01000158.1 GCA_001438145.1 OM182 bacterium BACL3 MAG-120619-bin3
AAAGAGCGCACCAATAGCTAAGCGCCAAGCAGCAAGAAAACGAGGAGAGACTAATGAAGACCAGAAGAGAATTTATCCAAGGCCTAATCCTATCGGTTGGCGGCGCGGCGACGCTTAGCGCCTGCGGTGATAACGCTCCTGCGGTCATGGCCACCGCACCCCATAATCCCGGCCGCTTTTACAGCGGCGACGAGATGGCGCTTGTGAATCGCGTCAGCGACCTGATTATTCCGCGCACCGAAACCCCCGGCGCGCTCGACGTGAATGTCGCTGGCTACTTAGACGGCCTAATGAGTGACTGGGCGAGCGCAGACACGCAGAACGCACATCGCGCTGCGCTCGCGCGCCTGCGCGCTGACCTTGATGCTGCAGTTGGTGTTCCCTTCGAGCGTGCAACACAAGCGGCTGCCGAAGAAGCGCTAACAGACCTCGACGCACGGGCATTCGAAATCGATCACAGCATGGAAGGCTATCGCCGTTTCAAGGGCTTTATCACGCAGGCCTATTTCGCGACCGAAGACGGAGCTGTTCAGGAGCTCAAGTGGGTTGCCTTGCCTGGGCGATGGGATCCGAGCGTGGACATTACGCCTGCTTAAAAGCGCAGTTAACGCTTTGCGTTAAAAATTATCAGAGAGCCCCCAGCGGCGGCTCTAAAAGAATTGAAGAGAGGATAACCACAGTGGCAGATTTCGATGCGATAGTAGTAGGTTCGGGAATGAGCGGCGGTATGTCGGCTAAAGAGTTAACCGAGCGTGGACTCAAAGTGTTGGTATTGGAGCGCGGACCAGAAATTATCCCCGAGCGCGATTACACCGACAACCTAAACCCGTGGGAGAAGCCAAACCTCGACAGCGTTCCGCAGGACGAGATAGCCGAACACTACCCGCGGCAGTACGGTGGCGTTGCCTATGCGATTAAAGAATCGACAAAACACTTTTGGGTAAAAGATTCAGAGCATCCCTACGAAGAAGCGGAAGGCACGACCTACGACTGGCTGCGCGGTTATCATACCGCGGGACGCTCGATTATGTGGTCGCGCCAGACTTATCGCTTAAGCGATCTAGACTTTGGCGCGAACGAGCGCGAAGGACACGCTATCGACTGGCCAATTCGTTACGCCGACATCGAGCCTTGGTACAACAAGGTCGAGACCTTTGTGGGTATTTCCGGTAGCGCCGAAGGGCTGCCACATCTGCCTGATAGCGTCTTCCAGCCTGCGTTTGAACTAACCGATGCGGAGAAATCGCTTAAGGCGAGCGTCGAAAACTCTTTCCCCGAGCGTAACGTGATCCCCGCGCGTATCGCGCACCTTACTGATGCTACCGAAGAGCAAAAATCGCTTGGGCGCAGTAATTGCCAAGTTCGCAATCACTGCCACCAAGGCTGTAGCTTTAAGGCCTATTTTTCGTCACTCAATGCCACGCTTCCCGCGGCCGAGCAGACCGGCAACCTGACCATGGTTCATAACGCCATCGTCGAATCAATCGAATACGATGCAGCCGGCAACCGCGTCTCTGGCGTGCGGGTTATCGACGCTGAAACAAACGAGAAGCGTACTTACACCGCGAAAGTCATTTTTCTGAATGCGTCCACGATAGCGTCGGCGATGATTCTGCTGCAGTCAAAGTCCGAAACATTCCCCAACGGTCTCGCGAATCACTCCGATCAGGTCGGTCGCAATTTGATGGACCACGTGAGTGGCGCGAACGCCACGGGTTATCTAAGCGGATTCGATAACAAAACAACCTTTGGCAGGCGTCCGAGCGGCGGCATCTATATACCGCGTTACGCTAACCTCGACGGCCAAGACAAACCCTATCGCCGCGGTTTTGGTTTTCAGGGCGGCGCGACCTCGGTTGGCAACGCAGGCGGACAACTTCCAGGCATCGGCCGTGCGTTCAAAGAAGCGCACAAACTGCCGAGCGCGTGGCGAATTGGAATCGGCGCCTTTGGCGAGCAGCTTTCTAATCCGGAGAACCGCGTGACGTTGCATGCGAGCAAGCGCGACAAATGGGGCAACCCCATCGCGCTCTTTAATGTGAAATACGGCGATAACGAATACAAGATGTTGGAGGAGGCGAGCAAAGACGCTGTCGCGATGCTCGAGGCAGCTGGTTGCACGAACATCACCGCGACTCCGGTTAACCTTACCAAGCCCGGCAACCGTATTCACGAAATGGGCAGTGCCCGCATGGGCCGCGACCGAAATACGTCTGTGCTTAACGGCTGGTGTCAGGCACACGATGTACCCAACCTGTTTATCACAGACGGCTCGTTCATGACCTCCGCAGCGTGTCAGAACCCATCGCTAACCTATATGGCGTTTAGCGCACGCGCAGCGCACTATGCCGCCGATCTTATCGAGCAGGGGGTTATCTAACGGGCGAAGGAAGGGTCGTGCGTGGCGTAAAGAAACAGGATCTTCCTCAGAAAACCTGTCCCGTTTGCAAGCTGCCTTTTGCGTGGCGGAAAAAATGGGAGAGGAACTGGGACGAGGTTAAATACTGCTCGGAACGATGTCGCCGGTCTGCCAAAGTGGTTACCTAGAGTACTCTAGCCCCCGGGTTGTCTATACGAGGGTAAATTATTCTATGCGCCACCAAGTCCCAGTTTTCCCCGCACCGCGCTAAACGCCTCGAATTGACTGAGATAAACCTCGCCGCTGAGGTGGTCGAAGAAGTCAGTACGATTGAGCATATCCATCACCGGTCCTTTCACCTCCGACAGGTTCAGCGTAATGCCCTGCTGTTTCAAGCGAAGATTAACCGCCTCTAGAGTTTCGAGCGCGGTGTAGTCGATCTCGTTAATCGCGGTACACATGAGGATCACGTGCGCAATGTCGCCGTTGTCGAAGGCTGCGGAATAGATGCGTTCTTCGAGATAGGATGCATTGGCGAAGAATAAACTTTCATCGACACGAAGCGTAAGAATCTGCGGGTAACACTCAACCTGATAACGCCGCACATTGCGGAAATGTTCGGTGCCCTCAATAAGGCCCACTTCGGCAATATGAGGCTTGGAAGTACGGTAAAGGTGCAAACCAATCGATACTAAAATGCCGCAGGACACTCCAGCCTCGACGCCAAACCCTAAGGTGATAAGCATAGTGACAATCACTGCTGCTGTATCTCCCTTCGAAACTCGCCAGGTTTTTTTGATAACCGAGAAATCAACGAGAGCGATCACCGCAACAATAATGGTGGCGGCAAGAGTCGCTTTAGGTAGGCTGTAAAGTAATGGTGTGAGAAACAGTGAGACTATGCCGATAAATGCGGCAGTCATCAGGCTCGCCGCCTGAGTAACCGCGCCGGCGTCGAAATTGACAACCGAGCGCGAGAAGCCGCCTGTTACCGGCAGCCCGCCTGAGAAAGCGGAGGCGAGGTTTGCGGTACCAAGGCCGATGAGCTCTTGGTCTGCGTCGATACGTTCTTGGCGTTTGCCGCCAAGTGTACGACCAACCGAGACCGATTCAACATAGCCAATAATAGAGATTAGAAGCGCCGGCAGCCAGAGCGCCTCGACAAGTTCGATTGAGAAGTCCGGCATAGCGAGCCTAGGCAGGCCGGTAGGAATTGAACCGACTACTGCAACGCCATTGCTTTCTAGTCCTAACGATGCGACTGCTACGATAGTAGCGATTACCGCAAATACAGGCGCGACTCTGCTGAGTAGCTGTGCGTGGAAGCGGCTCAACCCTAGCGTCATAAAAAGTGCGACGCCGCGTGCCTTTACCAACAGCAGAAAAAGAATTACGCCGGCACCGATCCAAAGCGTTGAAAAATTCAACTGAGGCAAATGCGCCCAGAGCGAATGGAGTAATTCGCCCAGCGTGTCTCCGCCTGCTTGAATGCCAAAAATATGGCGTAGCTGACTAAGGGCGATGATGATGGCCGACGCTGTGATAAACGCCGACACTACAGTGTGCGAAAGAAAATTAGCAAGAAAGCCGAGTCTTAAAAAGCCGAACGCGGCGAGCATGCCACCCGACAGCGCAGCAAGCGTGATTGCGGCCGCAGTGACGCTTACGTTGCCACCGGCAGAGACTTCGCCGACGGCAGCTGCTGTCATAAGTGATGCAATGGCTACCGGCCCGACCGACAGCGTGCTGCTGCTGCCAAAAAGCGCGTAAACCGCGAGCGGAAGAATGCTGGCGTAGAGGCCGACTTCCGCAGGCAGCCCTGCGAGCAGCGCGTAAGCAAGGGACTGCGGAATCAACATGATCGTGACGATAATCGCGGCGATCAGATCGCTGCTAAAAGTCTCTCCATCGTAGCCGCGCATCCAGCGCAGCGCCGGCAGTAGTTTTTCGCTCCTTCGCATTCGACTCTATCCTTAGCTTACAGTATTCCGTCACTCGGCAGTGCAGGGTGATTCCACATCACAAGAAAACTAGCCTCTGAGAGACTTTAGTTTTTTTGGAGCAGCAAGCCATTCGCGGCCCTTTAACATAGCATGCCAATAGATCGCCGGAAGCATGTCCTTCTTTAGTATCCATGCTGCCCACGTAGGGCGTGTGCCATTAAGTAAAAACGAGGGGAACGACGGAAGAAGCTTGCCACCGTAGCCAAATTCAGCGAGTACGATTTTACCACGCTCGACTGTGAGTGGGCATGAGCCGTAGCCATCATAACCGGCCTGCAGCTCCTGGCCCTTTAGGGTGTTGATGATATTCGCAGCGACCACAGGCACTTGCTTGCGCACCGCCGCCATGGTCTTGGCGTTAGGTGTGTTCATGACGTCTCCCAGTCCCCACACGTTCGCAAACTTCTTGTGCTGGAGGCTAAACTGATCAACATCGAGCCAACCACCGGCATCGGCGAGCGCGCTTTTGGCAACAAATTCAGGCGACTTCTGTGGCGGGCACACGTGAATCATATCGAACTCTTCGCAGATCACCTCGTTCTCTTTG
>LICD01000159.1 GCA_001438145.1 OM182 bacterium BACL3 MAG-120619-bin3
GGATTTGATTTCTACTTGTTCGATTGCATCTAGTGGAGATTCCACCGACAAATGTGCGGTAAAGACAGTCGACTCACCATCTAGCGACCAAGCGTGCTCATGATGAATTGAGGTAACCGAATCGAGCGCTAGTAGTTCCTTGCGTACTTTCTCTAGCAATCCTTGTTCAGGTACGGCCTGCAGAAAGAACTTCGTTACAGTGGTCGTATTCTTTACAACATTGAACAGAACGTACAATGTGAACCCTATAGCTAACAAAGCATCGAGGAGAGGTACTTCTACAAACATGAGCGTAACAGACACAATCAGGACTGCTACCCAACCGAACACGTCTTCCAAGAGATGCCAATTGAGCACTTTCTCATTTAGTGTTTTACCCGAGCTGAGTTTGTAGGCAGCAAACCCGTTTACCAACACCCCCAGCACCGCAAGGGCGAACATCCCATTTACCGAAGGCATTACTGGGTCAAAAAGTCTGGGAATCGCTTGAATCAACACCCAGATAGAGCCGGCTATCAGGACTACACCATTGATCAAGGCACCAAGCAGAGAGAGACGCTGATAGCCGTATGAGAACGAGTCGTCGGCATCCTTTTTGGCAAGCCAACTTAGAAACCAGGCGGACCCGATAGCAAGGCTGTCTCCAAGGTCATGGACTGCGTCGGCCATAATCGCTGTACTGTTGGTCAGCATTCCTCCTATGAACTCGATTATCGTAAATGAGACATTTAGTACAAAGACCCATCCGATCCTCTGATTGCTGGTTTCGCTATTAGCCGAGTGGTTATGCATAACTACCTCATTCACTCCTTATCTGACGACCCTTGTTTACTATCAGGTAAAGCGCTGGTAGTAGAACAAGAGTAAGCAGAGTCGATGAAACTATACCGCCGATCACCACGGTAGCTAAGGGGCGCTGAACTTCTGAGCCGATTCCTGTATTAAGCGCCATCGGAATGAAGCCCAAACTTGCAACTAGGGCTGTCATTAAGACCGGGCGTAGCCGAGTCATTGCTCCCTCAGTGATTGCAGGAATCAGTTCTCCTTTCTCCTGCCAGAGAGTTTTTATGAATGACAGCATCACTAACCCATTTAGCACAGCTATTCCAGATAATGCGATGAAGCCTATTCCTGCTGTTATTGACAGGGGCATGCCTCTCATCCAGAGTGCAAGCACTCCCCCAGTAAGGGCAAGCGGTACGCCTGTAAAAATGACGAGAGAGTCGCGGATAGAGCCAAATACAACTAGTAACAAGCCGAAAATCAATGCCAGGGTGGCGGGGACTACCAACGACAGTCGTTGGCTCGCCGACTCTAATTGCTCAAAGGTTCCTCCATACTCGACAAAATAGCCTGGCGGCAGCTCGACCTGACTACTAATGGCTTCTCGTACTTCAGCAACGAAGGAGCCAAGATCTCGTCCCCTCACGTTTGCGCTAACTACAACTCTGCGCTGGCCATTTTCACGACTGATACGATTGGGCGAGGAAACTAGTTCTATCTCTACGACCTCAGAGAGGAGGACATAGCCAGCCTCACTGGACAGTTTGGATACGGGAATAGGCAGACGGCTAATCCTGTCAATATCCAGGCGCAGTTCCTCGGGCGCTCGAACGACCAATGGAAATCGCCGGTCACCCTCATAGATCAGGCCAGCGGGTTCTCCGCCCACGGCAGTGGATATAAGTTGCTGAACATCTTTGACGCTGAGTCCATAGCGGGAAAGAGCTGTTCGCTTGGGAATCACTGTCAGCATGGGAAGCCCATCGGTCTGTTCGATCCTAGCATCGGCGGCGCCATCGATCGTTTCTACAGCTGCTAGAATCTCTCGCGCAGTTGCACTGAGTTGGTCGAGATCATCTCCAAAGAGCAGAATACCAAGGTCGGATCGGACTCCCGAGATCAATTCATTGAAGCGCATTTGTATCGGTTGGGTCACCTCGTAAATCTGACCCGGTAGCTCTTCTAGGGTCTCTTCCCAATTCTCCAATAATTCACTTTTCCTCAACAGTGGATCTGGCCACTCGCTTCTGTCTTTGAGGATTACGAAGGTGTCGGAAATGCTAGGAGGCATTGGGTCGGATGCGATCTCCGGCGTACCAATCCTCGAAAATACTTCCTGGACTTCGGGAAATTCGAGCAGGCGCCTCTCCAATATATCCTGCATCTCGATGGATTGCTGAAGGCTAGTGCCAGGAGTACGTAGCGCCTGAACAGTTACATCGCCTTCGTCTAGCTGTGGAATGAATTCTGAACCCATAGTGCTGGCGAGCCAGCCCGTGCCGGCAATTGTAGAGAAAGCTAGTAGTAGTACGAGCCAACGAAGTCTCAGTGAAGCCTGTAGCACAGGTCCGTATATCCATTCCGCGCCACGCATAATCGGATTGTGCTTCTCTGAAACTTTGCCAGTGATGAAAAGTGCGACGGCTGCCGGTACAAAAGTAATAGACAGCACCATTGCGGCAAGCAGCGCCATAACAACTGTAATTGCCATCGGATGGAACATTTTTCCCTCGATGCCTGAAAGTGAAAATATAGGCAAGTAGACGAGGGTAATGATCGCGACACCAAACAGGCTTGGCTTGATTACCTCATGCGTAGCTTCATAAACGACCTCCAGTCGTTCCTTTAGACTCAAAGTTGCCTGACCTCTTGTAGCCATCCCCAGTCGGCGTATTGAGTTCTCAACGATGATGACTGCGCCATCGACGATCAATCCGAAGTCGAGGGCGCCTAGACTCATAAGATTGGCGGAAACGCCGGCTTCGACCATGCCCGATATTGTGGCGAGCATACTGATTGGAATAACCATCGCCGTAATCAGGGCGGCGCGCATATTTCCCAGTAGCAGAAAGAGAATCACTATGACTAGGAACGCACCCACGAGAAGGTTTTCTTCCACAGTGGCAATGGTGTTGTCTACAAGTACGGTTCTATCGTACAGCGCTTCGGCTACAACTCCTTCAGGCAGAGAGATATTAATTTCGTCGAGTTTTTCAGCCACTCGTCTAGCTACCGATCGTGAATTCTCGCCCAATAGCATAAATGCTGTGCCAATAACGGCTTCCTCACCAGAGCGAGTAGCCGCCCCCGTTCTCAACTCCTTCCCGATTGAAACCTCTGCAACGTCCTTAACGCGAACCGGTATGCTGTCTCGGGTTAGTATCGCTACATTCTCGATCTCGTCGATTGTGCTAAGTTGTCCAGGAGAGCGCACCATTAACTGCTGTCCATTCCGTTCGATATACCCCGCACCTTGGTTGACATTATTATCCCAAAGGGCAGCAACTAACTGTTGCATCGATATTTCCCAGCGCAATAACTTCGAGGGATCAGGTGTTACGTGATATTGCTTCTCATAGCCCCCGCTGGTGTTTACCTCCGTTACGCCATCAACGAGAACAAGTTGTCGTTTGATAATCCAGTCTTGTATCTCGCGTAGTGAGAACAGGTCATGAGGCTCACCATTAGCCTGTATGGCGCCTTCCTCAGCACGCACCGTGTACATGAATATTTCGCCAAGGCCACTGGATATTGGCCCCATCTGGGGTTCTAATCCTACTGGCAGGCGGCTCTTGATCGGTCCTAGTCGAGAGTTAACAAGGTTTCGAGCGAAGTAGATGTCCGTACCTTCCTCAAAGACGACGGTTACTTGTGACAGTCCGTAAGCAGAAAGCGAACGGGTATAGGAGAGCTGCGGAAGTCCGGAGAGAGCCGTTTCGATGGGGAAGGTTATGCGCTGCTCTGCTTCCAATGGCGAGTAACCGGGAGCCTCTGTATTTATCTGAACTTGTACATTGGTTATATCCGGTACTGCATCGATGGACAGGTTTTGAAAGTTCCACACGCCAAAAGCGCATATAGTTGCTGCTGCCAGCATGACAATCCAGCGACTCTTTATCATTTGATGAATAATAATTCCAAGCATTGTGAGTCTCCTAGTGGTCGTGCTCTACGCCGTCTTTCTCGAGGTCAGCTTTGATTAGATAGCTATTAGACACAACGTAGCGCTCACCAATATTTAGTCCCGCCAGAACTTCAGTCATGCTGTTGTCGGAACGGCCCAGAACCACTGGGCGAGGCTCGTATACTTCTCCTTCCAGGACGAAGACAACTTGATTGTTCTCGAATAATTGCAGTGCGTCATTCTTTACGGCGATACTCACGTCAGTAGATTCGATATGCACGAGACCCTCAACTAGCAGTCCAGGCGTCCATCTAGATTCAGTGTTCTCGAGAGGCACTCTAGCGATTACGGTAGGTGACTGCCCTTGGCTTGGATTCATGTAGCTGATGCTGCTATCAGCAGATAGGTCTTCCATTCTGATTGTCACAGGCATCCCGGACCTGACTTGTTGCGAGTCGCCGGGAAAGATTGTCAGGTCTACCCAGATATTTTCGTAGTTGGCAATCGTCAGCAAAGATTGGGTTGTTGCCTGCTCTCCAGGATTGGCATGTTTCTCTACGACGGTACCGCTTAGGGGTGCGAGAATTTCATACGTCTGCAAACTGTTGTTTGCCTCGATAATGGCAATTACTTGCCCGGCTGTTACGGTGTCCCCGAGCGCGGGTATCATTGCCCGGATCATGCCTGGGTAGCGTGCAGCAACATGGCTTACACTTTGAGGGTCGGGCATAGTCTTGCCGTAGAGCAATAGACTGCGATTGATCACGCCGCCACTCACAATTTCCGTTTCTATGCCTAGTTCTTGTGCCATTGAGGCTGAAATTTCGACTACTTCCATTTCAGCCTCATCGTGTTCATGCTCCTCTTCTGCCGCAAAAGATAATTTGGCAGTTATCAAAGTTATGGAGAAAAAGAGAAGTAGTGAGAGATTTCTGGATACGTCTTTTCTAACTGTTAGTTGATTCATA
>LICD01000160.1 GCA_001438145.1 OM182 bacterium BACL3 MAG-120619-bin3
CGGGCAAAACTTACCCGCAGCAGACTGCGAAACGCCGATACTCGAGCATTATGTGCTCGGCAACGAGTTCGGTGTAAACGGTACGCCTGCTTTGGTCTTCCCAGACGGAAGGCTTGTCCCTGGTTACATTGAGGCGACTCGCCTAGCAGGCATGTTAGGCGTACTCTGATAGGGTTTAATTAACATTCTAATTGCATCCTAATTGCATCCTAATTCTTCAATTCCAGTATAATTCGAGGCTACGCGCGTGCGCGCGTCTTCTTCTTACGAGGCTATGCGTTGAACTCTGACAAATCTAAAACACTGAAAGTGGGCATCTGCGGCTATGGCACTGTGGGCAGCGGTACGCTCGCTTTGCTACAAGGCAATGCCAAAGAAATTACGCGTAAGACAGGCGTCGAAATCGAGATCTACCGGGTTGCCTCGCGTAGCCTGCAGGTCGATATTGCCGGAGTAACGCATTCGGGCACAGACCCCTTCGAGGTCGCAAATGATCCTGAGGTCGACGTTGTTGTTGAAGCTATGGGCGGCTTTGATCCGGCTTATGACGTGGTGCATAAAGCGCTCGAAAACGGCAAACACGTTGTCACCGCAAACAAAGCATTAATCGCCGAGAGAGGAGCTGCGCTCATCGAGCTAGCCGAGCAGAACGACGTCACGCTCGCCTATGAGAGCGCGGTGGCAGGCGGTATTCCGATCATAAAAGCGCTGCGCGAGGGTCTTGCTGCAAACAGAATTGACTGGCTAGCGGGCATCATCAATGGCACTGGCAATTTCATTCTCTCCGAGATGATGGATAAGCAGAGAGAGTTCGCCGATGTGTTAGAAGAGGCGCAAGCACTTGGCTATGCCGAGGCCGATCCTACCTTCGACGTCGAAGGGATTGATGCGGCGCATAAGCTAACTATTATGGCGTCAATAGCGTTTGGCATGCCGCTGGCGTTTGACAAGACTTATACCGAAGGCATTAGCGCGCTGACCCCAGAGGACATAGGCTACGCCAAAGAGCTTGGTTATCACATTAAGCATCTAGGTATTGCTCGGCTCGAAAACGGGTGGGTACAAACACGCGTCCATCCTACGCTGATTTCAACGAAGCAACTGCTTGCGCATGTTCATGGTGTAGGTAACGCCGTCGTTGTTCACGGGCATGCGGTAGGGAGCACGCTTTATAATGGCCCAGGTGCTGGCGCCGAGGCGACTGCCTCATCGGTGGTAGCCGATATTATCGATATCGCGCGTGCGAAAGCGCAGGGGCTCTCGAAGCCAAGCGTGCCTATTCTCGGTTTTGAAACACTACGGACCGATTTTAAGGCGATGACTATCGATGAGATAGAAACAGAATATTATTTACGCATTACCGCACAAGATGTCGTTGGCGTGATGGCCAATGTCGCCTCAGAATTAGAGCGCCACGGTATTGGTATCGATGCGCTCATACAAAAAGAGAGCGATGGGAAAAATGTACCGATCGTTATATTAACCGACAAGGCACGCGAAGGTGAGCTCAATCAAGCAATCGCAGCGATCGAGAAACTTGCCAGTGTCACCGCGCCGGTAATGCGCATTCGAGTCGAGAGCTTCGGCGAATAAAGGAATTAAACGTGAAATACGAAAGCACGCGTGGCGATTGCCCCCAGCAGAATTTTGAGCAGGTATTGCTTACCGGTTTGGCGCCGGATGGGGGGCTCTATGTGCCTACCGAGCTCCCGCATTTTTCAACCGAAGAGATCGCGTCGTGGCGAGAGTTAAGCTACCCAGACCTCGCCATGAAGGTTATAACGCCCTTTATCGGTGATGAAATTCCTACGGCCGATTTGCGCAATATCATTGAAGACAGCTATGCGGCGTTCAACCACCCTGAGGTAGCCGCACTTGAGTCTTTAGGCAATGAAGAATATGTGCTCGAGCTTTTTCATGGGCCTACACTCGCGTTCAAAGACTTTGCGCTACAAGTGCTCGGGCGCCTCTTAGACTATGTTCTTTCTAAACGTGATCAGCGTGTGGTTATCCTCGGCGCAACGTCGGGCGACACGGGTTCTGCGGCGCTTGAGGGCTGCCGCCATTCCGACAGAGTCGATATTTTTATTCTTCACCCACACAACCGGGTGTCGGATGTGCAGCGCAAGCAAATGACGACGGTGACGGGTAATAACGTGTTCAATCTTGCGGTCGAAGGTAATTTCGACGATTGCCAGCGCATCGTCAAGGCAGCCTTCGCCGACCAGAGCTTCCTTGAGGAGGATCGTCAATTAGTCGCGGTAAATTCGATTAACTGGGCGCGTATTCTCATGCAGATTGTCTATTATTTTTCGGCGTCGCTGCGGCTCGGAGGCCCTGATCGCAAGGTGTCATTTTCGGTGCCAACGGGCAACTTCGGCGATATCTATGCCGGCTATCTTGCTAAGAAGATGGGGCTGCCGATAGACCAGTTAATCGTTGCCACAAACAAAAACGACATACTGCACCGCTTCATTGCGAATAACGACTATTCGGTCTCCGAACTAGCAAAGACGCATTCGCCCAGCATGGATATTCTCGTCTCGAGTAACTTCGAGCGTTTCCTCTTCGATGTATTCGATCGCGAAGGCGCGGCGGTTGCTGATCTAATGGCTAAATTTGGCAAAGAACTCCGCAGCGTGTCAGACGCGCATTGGCAGCGGGTGTCCGCTATTTTCGACAGTGCTGCGATAGACGATGAGACGACCTGTGCGGTTATTGCGTCGGTAAACGCAGAATCAGGCATGTTGCTCGATCCCCATTCGGCTATCGGCGTCGAAGCGGCCCGTCGCTGCCGCCGCGATTCCTCTGTGCCGATGGTGACGTTGGCAACAGCCCATCCTGCAAAATTTGGTGATGCAATTACGGCCGCGGGACTCGCGTCGCCAGAATTACCCGCACACCTTACCGATCTCTTCGACCGCGAAGAGCACTTTAGCGTTGTGGCCAACGACCTGCATGCGGTGACTGATTATGTCAAAGCGCACGCGCGGCGCTAGGGGATGCCAATACAGCTCATTACCCGCACGCCCGGCGATCTAGTCCTTCCCGAATCATTGCCGCCGCTGGTGCGCCGAATTTATAGCCAGCGACCGCTGGCGGCACTCACAGAGCTCGAACTGACTCTCTCCCAACTTATCCCCCCCGCAAGGCTCAAGGGCATCGATGCGGCAGTCGGCCTGTTGGAAGCTGCGCTTAAAGAGGGTGAGAGACTTCTCATTGTGGCCGATTTCGACGCCGATGGGGCGACCAGTTGCGCGCTCGCGCTGACTGTCCTGCGCGCCTTTGGTTGTGCGCATGTCGATTATATTGTTCCCAATCGATTCGAATACGGCTACGGCTTAACGCCCGAAATCGTTGAGCTTGCGAAGGGTAAAAACCCCGATCTCATCATTACCGTCGACAACGGCATTTCAAGCATTGAGGGCATCGAGTCTGCGCGCGCTGCAGGTATTAAAACCCTCGTCACCGATCATCACCTCCCGGGCCGCGAATTGCCCGCGGCCGATGCTATCGTCAACCCTAATCAGCCGGGGTGTGAGTTCCCGAGTAAAAGCATCGCAGGCGTGGGGGTCATCTTTTACGTCATGCTCGCGCTGAGAAGTCGGCTTCGCGATAACGGGTGGTTTACCAGCAAGGGTATTCCCGAGCCTAATCTGGCCGAACAGCTCGATCTTGTAGCCCTAGGTACTGTCGCCGACGTGGTTGCGCTCGACCATAATAATCGTATTTTAGTCAGCGAAGGGATTAAGCGGATTCGAGCGGGGAGGGCGCGTCCCGGGATTCTGAGTCTGTTGACCCTCGCCAAACGCAATTTTTCCACCTTAGCTGCCAGTGATTTGGGCTTTGCCGTGGGTCCGAGGCTCAACGCCGCAGGACGCCTCGACGATATGTCGACAGGAATCGAATGTCTTCTCACGCAGTCGGAGCATGAAGCGCATGAATACGCGCTAGAGCTCGATGGCATGAACAAAGATCGCCGTGATATCGAGGCAGGCATGCGAGAGCAGGCTTTTGCGCTCGTTGATCAGTTGGCGTTCGACGCCGATGACTTGCCTGCGGGTCTTAGTCTGTTCGATGAGCGCTGGCATCAGGGCGTTGTTGGCATTGTTGCATCACGGATCAAAGAGCGCTGCCACCGACCGGTCATCGCCTTCGCGCTCGCGGATGCCGATGATCCCGAGTCCGAGCTCAAAGGCTCGGCGCGCTCGATTCCTGGGTTCCACATTCGCGATGCGCTCGATGCTGTTGCTGCGGCGAATCCCGGTCTCGTGACCAAATTCGGCGGCCATGCGATGGCGGCGGGCCTGAGTCTGTCGCGCGCCAACTTTGACGCCTTTGCCCAGGCGTTCGCGGCCGAGGCGACTCGTGTCTTAAGTCCAGAATTGCTGCAGGCAACTATTGTCAGTGATGGCGAACTCTCTGCAGAGGAACTTACGCTCGGGTGTGCGGCAGATCTCGCTGCGGCAGGACCTTGGGGGCAGGCGTTTCCTGAGCCGACTTTTCACGGACGATTTAAGCTTCAGCAGCAACGCCGTCTCGGCGAGAACCACCTTAAGATGGTGTTGAGTCCGCTCGGTGATGACGGATTTCTGGTCGATGCCATTGCTTTTGGCGTGAGCGAAGCTGACTGGCCTGCGTCCTCTGCGACCGAAATCGAGCTGGCCTATAGGCTCAATATTAACGAGTTCAGAGGCGCAAGGACGTTGCAGCTCATGGTCGAACATCTGCTGGGTAGTCACTAGGTCGTCGCGTGAGGCGACGCTTATTCTGACACCAAGTGCTGCCTTGGCCGAGGAGGCTGATGCGAATCGATTATAGGTCTACAATGACAGCAT
>LICD01000161.1 GCA_001438145.1 OM182 bacterium BACL3 MAG-120619-bin3
CCCCTAATTACATGGATTCAATAGGTGTCTAATGGACTTCGAGGGAGTAGTAAAACCAAAAAAGCCCTGATTAACAGGGCTTTGAGGACTTCGTTGGACTTGCGTGGACTTATATTTGGTGGAGGCGGGGGGAATTGAACCCCCGTCCGTCAGCTCTCTATCTTCGGCTCTACATGCATAGCGTCGTCTACTAGGTTAACCCTCATCGGCCCGACGGGCAGGGTGAATTGGGCGAGCTTGATACTATTTAGCCGCTTCACGTCAAGCGCGTTCCACTGGCGATCCCGTTCTAGATGACGATTACCAAATACCAGTTTACGGGCATCCCGGCGGTAATCGCTAGCAAGCTCTTAGGCTGCTAGGGCGTAGCTTTCGTCGTTGGCAACTATAAAGTTGCAGTAATTGATTTACGAGAGTTACTACCCTCTCGGCATGCACCTAAGGTTTTGATACCGGCGTCGAATCCAAATCACCCCCAAGTCCACAAAGAATAGCACGAAATCGTATCGGTCACGATAAATCATTATGGGGAGCAGTTGGTTGGTCTAGCGATTAGCGTTGCGCACGATGCGCTGTTTATCGACCTGCCACTCACGATCTTTCTCGGTGGCGCGCTTGTCGTGGTCTTGCTTGCCTTTGGCGAGCGCTATCTGACACTTAACGAGGTGTCCCTTCCAATACAATTTCACGGCGACACAGGTGTGGCCTTTTTGGTGTACGGTCGCGAAAAGCTTAGCGAGCTGTTTGCTGTGCAGGAGGAGCTTCTTTATGCGCGTGGGGTCGGCGATGACATGAGTACTCGCTGTGTCGAGTGGTGTGACTTGGCAGCCGAGCAGAAAGGCTTCGCCGTCTTTTAGTAGCACATAACTGTCGACCAGCTGAACCTTTTTCATGCGCAGGCTTTTGACTTCCCAGCCTTCTAGAACGACGCCCGCCTCGAAGCTTTCTTCGAGGAAGTATTCGTGTTTCGCCTTCTTGTTAAGAGCGATAGTGCCGTCCGAGACGGTGGGTTTTTTCTTGGCCATGGGACGGAGTATAGCAGTTTCGGCTAGAGGGGCTTAGCGGTACTTCGAGCTCAGCGCATAAATACTGACGTAGTCTATGTGCTGAGCTCGAAGGTAGATCTGGCCAGCCTGGCTAATCAGGACTGGTCTCCATCGGCCTCTATTGGTCTCGGAGCATGCGGCGCAGAATTTTACCTGACGCCGACTTAGGAATGGCGTCCACGAACTCAAGCAGACGAACTTGTTTGTAGGTCGCAACCTTTGCGGCAACAAACTGCTTAATATCGTCGGCGCTCACATTCTCGCCGTCTTTGAGCACGACGAAAGCTTTGGGCAGCTCGCCTGCTTCGTCATCGGGGATTCCAATAACCGCAGCATCCGCGACCGATGGATGCGTGACGAGTAAAGCCTCAAGTTCGGCTGGTGGGACCTGAAACCCTTTGAACTTGATCAGTTCTTTTAGGCGGTCAACAATCGTGAAGTGGCCGTCGGCGTCTACATGGCCAATATCTCCGGTGTGTAGCCAGCCTTCGTCGTCTATGGTGTCTTTAGTTGCCTTCTCATTGTTGAGGTAACCAGGCATAACTTGTGGACCACGCACCCAAATCTCACCGTCTTCGCCGAGCCCTAGGTCTTTGCCTGTCTCGGGGTCGACAATTCGGCTTTCGGTAGAAGGAATGAGAATGCCAATACTGCCTGGCTTGTACATGCCCTTCGGGGTCGAATGGCTCACCGGCGACAACTCTGTCATGCCGTAACCTTGGACTACCTCGCAGCCTAGTCTGGCCGCGGCCTCCTCTGCTAATTCTGCTCCAAGAGGCGCGGCGCCGCTGAAGACAGACTCCAGGCGGCTGAGATCATACTTCTCAACCAAGGGGTGTTTAGCGAGTGCCAGAACAATTGGTGGCGCAACGAAAGCGCGCTTTACGTGATGGTCTTGCGCGAGCTGCAGGAATTGCTCGAGATCGAAACGCGCCATGGTGACAACTTTGCCGCCCTGCGCGAGCGCATTGTTCATCAGAACCTGCATGCCGTAAATGTGGAAGAAAGGCAGGAAAGACAGCATGGTTTCGCCCTCATCTACTGCCAGCACGGCAGTGGTCTGGACGAGGTTGGCGACCAAATTACGGTGAGTCAGCATCACGCCCTTTGACAGGCCTGTAGTGCCAGACGAGTAGGGCAGCGCCACCACGTCGTCAGGTGAAACCTCGACCTGTTCGAGCAGTGGCTCGCCCATCAATGCGGTCATTGGCGAGGCATCGCTGGGGTCGATAGTAAATATTTCGGTAACGCCGGTACCCTCAACGGCCTCTTTTGCTATGGGCAAGAACATCGAGACGGTGACCAGAAGAGTCGCACCAGAATCTTTTAGCTGGTGCTGCACTTCATGCGCAGTATAGGTTGGGTTGATTGTTGTCACTGTGGCGCCCGCCCACGCTGTGCCATGAAAGGCGACAGCGTACTCAGGAACGTTCGGCGCCATTATCGCAAGGACATCGCCCTTACCAAAGCCGCGCGCCTTAAGGCCGCCTGCCATGGCCTTCACGGCACCTGCGAATTCTGCGTAGGTAAGTGTTCTGCCCGTGGCGCCATCGACGAGCGCGGGAGTGTCGGCGAGCCGCTCTGCGCGTTGGAGTACATAAGGCGTTAATAAAGTGTCTGGAATAGTGATTTCTGGGAGTAGGCTAGTGTGAATCATGCTTTTGCTCTTTTAGGCCGTTAATATGAAATTTTCTACAAGGCTAAAACTGTCAGAAACAGCCCCGTCTGTCACGCTTTTCGGCGGGGTATTTTGCAGGTTAATCACCTAGCTGCCGCGTTGTGCTGCACTAGTGCCGCTGATAGAATCGATCGCTCACGCGCAGTGCTTGTTGAGTGCCATGCGAAAAAGAAAAACAGTCTTAAAAGGAATAGGATTCCATGTCGCAAGCACGCGGGCAGTTTAGCTCTAAACTGGGTTTTATTCTGGCGGCGGCGGGGTCGGCCGTGGGTCTTGGCAACTTGGTTGCCTTTCCCGTCATGGCGTCTAAAAACGGCGGCGCGGCCTTTCTCATCATCTACCTGCTCTTCGTCGCGTTTATTTGTTATCCCGTGATGATGGCCGAAATCGCTATGGGCCGACGCGCTAAGCGGAATCCGGTAGGCGCTTTTGACGCGATCTCAGGCGGCTCTGCTAAGTGGCGACTTACAGGCATGCTGGCAATTATCACACCGTTCATGATTGCTGTGTTCTATACGGTCATTACTGTCTGGCTCGTCGTCTATTTAAAAGAGCTTGCGGGCGGCGGCCTCGATCGGCTCTCGCAGGAAGAGACTTTCGGCGAGATTGTCGCCGCGCCTTCGCTCTTCGGCTATGCAATCGTTCTCCTTGTCGGAGTCTTCTTGATTCTTTTGGGCGGCGTAAAGGGCGGCATTGAACGCCTAGCGCGAGTACTCATGCCGACGCTCGCTGTAATGTTGGTTGCACTCACTTTGTTTGTACTAACCCTCGAAGGGGCGAGCGCAGGTATTGCCTACTATCTCGTTCCCGATTTTACCAAAATGAGCCTGTCGACAGTGAATGGTGCGTTAAGTCAGGCGTTTTTCTCGCTTTCATTGGGTATGGGAATTTTGATCACTTACGGCTCGTACTTTAGCCGTGAGGATAGTATTCCTGGGTCGGCGCGCACGGTAGCGGTAATGGATACCAGTATCGCCTTCTTTGCCGGCTTACTCATTTTGCCTGCTATTTTCGCCTTTGATCCCAACACCAATACCGACGACCTATCGACGAGTAGCGTCGGACTTATTTTCTCATTTCTGCCTAAAATCTTTTTGTCGATGCAAGCTGCCGTCGGGTATCTGGGTGCGACGATAGTCGCTATCGTATTTTTTCTTTTGGTGTTCTTTGCAGCGCTCACCTCGTTGGTGTCAATTATTGAGATTCCTATCTCCTATTGGATAGACGAATTCAAAATGACTCGCCGCAAGGCGGTGCTGACTCAGGCTGTTCTGCTGACACTTTTTGCCATACCTGCAACGCTGTCGTTTGGCATGTCCGAATTCTTCACCTCGTTTACGAGCTACGGTGGCCTGAGTAAATCATTTTTCGACGTGGTCTATGATGTGTTCTATGAAACCATCTTGCCGCTTGTTGGGTTTACGGTGTGTTTGTTTACTGCCTACCGCTGGAAAATGAGCGGATTGACCTCTGAGCTGATAATCGGCGACGATAATTATGAAGGCTCGCTGCTGCAGCGGTATTTGAATTTTGCGCTTGGGACAATTATTCCTCTAGTGCTGTTCTCGGTTTTCGTCAGCACCGTCATTCAGATCTATCTTTAGCGGGCGAGCGGCTATGGCACAAGTTTCGCGCAGCGCGCTTATCGGCTATTCGGCGCAGCAGATGTTCGATCTGGTGAATGATATCGAACAGTATCCGCAGTTTATGCAAGGCTGCCGCTCGGCTCGAATACTCTCTCTTTCTGACACCGAACTCGTTGGCGAATTAAGTCTGGCTAAGGCAGGAATCACACAAACCTTCGTTACCCGTAACACGCTTTGTGCACCGAGTCGCATAGAGATGAAGCTAGAGGAAGGTAATTTCTCCCAGTTTTCTGCGGTGTGGCAATTCGATGCGCTGACGGATGCCGCGTGTAAAGTTAGTTTCGAAATGGATTTCGAATTCAAATACTCACTTGTTGATAAGGCTGTGGGCAAATTGGTCAGTGGTTCTGCGAATAGTCTAGTTGATGCGTTAGTAGATCGTGCAAAGTTGGTCTACGGTTAGCAGCCTTGCCAATATTAAGACTCATCGCGTTAGATAGTGCGGTTAGTCAAAAT
>LICD01000162.1 GCA_001438145.1 OM182 bacterium BACL3 MAG-120619-bin3
GTGCTCGAAAATTTTAGGCGCCCCAGCTGAAGCTTGCCTCGAAGATTTTGGGCGATTCTGGATTCTGGTCACAGCCTCAGAACACTATGGGGACATGATGCGCAGCTATGGGCAGGACACGTTCAGCCTACTGGGCAAAATGGACGAAATGCATGAACGCATAAGTTCGACCTTCTCTGGTTATAAACCGCCCTATTTCACTGTAGAGGTAATCGATGAACACCATTATTTATTACACTATCGAAGTATACGCGCAGGGCTAAGTCCTTTTGTTATAGGCTTAGTTCTAGGGTTGGGTGAGTTTTACAGTGAGCCGGTTAGCATCGCTCTCGATAAAACCGAGAATGCAGACGGGGGAGAATATTCGGTTTTTTCGGTAACCCGTGGTATGGCTGCCGGCGCGTAAAAAGACAATGAGCTCAAGCCTCGACCTTTGCCTACGACTTTTTCCCTATGTGATCTGCATGGACGCCGACGGCCGCATTAATTTTGTTAGTGACCAGCTGTCCAATCGGTTGGCTAGAGACCTTATCAACAGCACGCTCGCCCAGAGCTTCACCATACTGAATCCCGCCCCTCATGCGCTAGATTGCACACAGATTGGCGATCAACATATTGGTAAGCTTTTCTTGATGCATACCGCAGACAAAAGTATGGCGCTTCGGGGCCAGATCGTTGACGGCACACTCCACGAAAAAAACGCCTACTTCTTTGTTGGAGCGCCGTGGAGCTCCTGGCTCTACGAGAACGGTAAAAGAATCGCGCTCGGCGCCGATGAATTCCCGATTCAAGACAGCCAACTCGAGCATCAAATGTATCTGACAACGCAAAATATGATGCGCGCAGATTTAGAAGAGCTTGGAGATGAATTAGGTCGAGCACGTGTCAAGGCTGAGGCAGCAAACGAAGCCAAAACAGAATTCGTCAAACACATTAGCCACGAAATTCGCACGCCTCTTAATGGCGTGATCACCTCACTCGCTCTCATGGCCGAGCCCTCGAGCGATGTCCCACTCGAGCGCCTGCTGACGATAGCCAACACCTCTGCACACGCACTCATGGACCTAGTAGACGACGTTCTAGACTTTGCGCGTATAGAGGAAGGACTAACCGCCGCCGCTCCGGTCGCCTTTAGCCTTCATGAATTCGCTCGTGATCTGGAGACTTCGTTTACGGCGCGCGCAATCGAGCGCGGCATGAAAATGCGCTTTTGCCTGGCCGACGACCTGCCTGATTTTATTCTGTGTGACAGAAAGGCGTTTCATAAAATCTGTTTAAACTTAATCAGCAACGCCATAAAATATTCCAAGAGCAAGCTGTTAGAGATCAATTTCTCCACACGACTTGCGCAACCCAACACCACAGATTCTCACTCGCTACTCTTCGAATGCGCCGATTACGGTATCGGAATCGCAGAGAGCGATCAGGCGTCGGTATTCAAACCCTTTTGGACATCGGCCGAAGTCAAGCGAGGCAATGAGCAAAGCACAGGCCTCGGGCTTTCCATAACCCGCGAACTCGCACAGGTTTTGGGCGGTGAACTTACTCTCGAATCAGAAGTGGGCAGCGGGGCAACGTTCACCTGCAAAATCCCTATTACCTTGTCTTCACAAGCGCCTTCAACCGGCGAGAAGCAAGACTTAAAAAATCACTCTCACGCTCAATTTAATGGCCGAGTTTTACTGGTCGATGACAATGCGATTAATCTAGAGCTCGGGACTATTTTACTTAAGCGCGCGGGTCTTGAGGTTACTGTTGCCAGTGATGGGCGGGAAGCCGTCAACTTAGTGCATGAGAATGAGTTTAATTTGGTTTTCATGGATATAAGCATGCCTATTATGGGAGGTATAGAGTCGACGGAAACCATCCTTGCCCTCCCCAACAAATCCGACACAGTGATTGTCGCGTTAACGGCAAACGTCTCGAGCGACGACATCGCCCGTTATAGACAGGCTGGAATGGTCGATACGCTCGTCAAACCTATCAACCAGAGCGAGCTATTGAAGCTCTGTGACGCTTATCTCGATCCGGCTGATACGGCACTTGCAGCTTCCGAGCCGGCACTGAGCGCCGGCCGCGTCGCTGATGAGATGATTAGCGAGGCCGAGGATACTCATGCGCTATTGGACCCTGCGCGCCTGCAACAACTGAAAGACGATATTGGCGAAGACAATGTCGATCGCATTGCCCTCTTGTTTCTCGATGAGACACGCTCTCGTGTGACAGAACTGTGCGAATTTCTCCGTTCAGGACAAATTCAAGACATTGCGAGCTCTGCGCATCGATTAGCGAGCAGCTGCCTTGCCTTTGGGCTACTGCGCCTCGGCACAACGCTGCGCGAGGCCGAAGCCTCCGCCAAAGAAGGGAATCTGCCAACCCTAAAAGCTGAGGCATTAAATCAACTACTCGACCTTTCACTCGCTGAGCTTACGCACACCCTCCGCTAGCCCAATCCCACGAAACAATCTGATACCAATAAAACCTGTGGGTACGCTTAGCCCTCGCTTAGACTGTATCACATTGTAACCATGCGTAATCGAGCAACTATCGTGAAGAGCAAACCAAAAGTAGTAGTGATTGAAGACGATATTGTCTTTGCCAATTTGTTAGAGCTGAGTCTTCGCAATAACGGCTACGATGCCTATATTATCGCCACCGCCAAAGAAGCAATTGACTTCATCCCTGCATCTAAAGGCGTTGACCTGTTCATCGTCGACTATGACCTAGGCGATGTAAAGGGCAACGGGTTAGACCTCTGCCGCAAGATCAAGGCCTATGCTCATAAGCCGGTTGTAATGCTCACCGGAGAAACCTCTACCGATACGACTGTCGCCTGTCTATATGCGGGCGCCGACCAGTATGTCTTAAAACCCTATGACCTCAAGGAGCTCCTCGCCCGCATTCATAGCGCCCTGCACAATCAACCTAAACCGTCGAAAGATACAAGCAGTCATAAGCTCTCGGTCAACGACGTCGAGTTAGATGGCATGGCAAGAACCCTCTCTTGCGGGCCCACGAGTGTCAAACTCACAGAGCGGGAGCTCGCTGTCGCTGAAGTGCTCTTTGCTAATCACAATACCGAAATTAAGCGTGACTATATCTACTCGGCCGTTTACGGACATCAAATGAAAGCCTTTAGCCGCGCCGCAGACATTTTGATCGCGCGCTTTCGCAAAAAATTAAGAGAGATTAGTGACGACCTGCTGATCCTACCAACGCGCAGTGCTGGCTACATTCTCGTATCCAAAAGCAACGCACAAGTAGAAAAATAGTTTCCCGAGAACACCCCTCTATGACTGAGAACAACGCAGCAGCGTTCGATAAAAATGCATTCAGCACATTGCTCGGCAGCGACGACGCCGCCTTGCTTTCTCCCCTATTCGATCGCGCGTTCGAATCGCTTACACAGTTTGTGATCGCAGACAATTTCGACTACTCGCAGCTTGAATTTGACGCTCATAAACTCAAGACAACTTGCACACAACTGGGGGTGAAAAGGCTCGCGAATGTCTTCTTGTCATTAGAACATGCTGCGGCCCAAGGCGACGCAGCGCGCTGCGATGCACTTATAAGAATGCTCAAATCCGAGTTCGCACAAATCCAAGATTCACTGCGACGCCACTCCGAGCTTCTGATGCGAGAAGCGAAACCTAGCTCATAGGCCGCTCGCATGCTATCGTTCCCTTATCAGAAATTAGCGTCACAGTTGGGATTATGCAAAAGAAAATTCTTGTCTTAGATGACGATTTAATCATCACAGAAATACTGGGACAACTAGTTAAAAACCTTGGTCACTACCCTGTGATCGCCCACAATGCGCCGATTCTTGCGTCTGCCAAAATAAAAGAATTTGACGCCATTCTGCTCGATCTTTGGCTATCGGACTCCTCGGCTGAGGAGTCGCTGGAAGCGATAGCCAGCCAGGCTTTTCGCGGGCAAATCGTTTTAATTTCAGGCTTAGAAAATCAAGCGTTGGAAGAGGCTTGCGAACAGGGGCGTAGCTTGGGCTTGCGCGTTACCGGTTTTCTTCGAAAACCAATCAACGCCGACTCACTCAAAGCGCTTCTCGCCGACCTTGAGTACTAGCCAATCACCACGCTAGACATAAACGCACTATTTCTTAACTAGCATATAGCCCGAGTTGCGGGTTGGTATGATCACGTAATCGTCGGTAACAAGTTTTAGCTTCTTTCGCAGACGTGCGACCAGAATATCAACGGCGCGACTGAAGGGCTCCATCGCGCGGCCGAAGATTGCGAAATAGATATGCTCTCTCTCCATTTCGATACCCATACTACCCAATAGGCTTTCAGCAAGGCTCACCTCACGCTGAGTGAGCTTGGTTTCCTTGTCCCCGCAGCTAAGCACTCGGCTTCGCCCCTGAAGCGTAAGCGTTAGTTTTTCGGCGTCCCCACTCGATTCGAGATAAGAGACGGCAGCTCGTGCCCACCCCTTTAGAACCACATGGATTCTTGCCACCAGTTCATCGAGTTCGTAAGGTTTGGTGACATACTGCTCAGCACCGGCATATAGACAGGCAACAGTGGTTTCGACGTCGTCTTCCCCTGTCAGCATGATGACCGGATAAGCGCCCTTAGATTTGATCCGTCGACACAGATCTAACCCATTGATATTCGGCTTATCTAGGTGAAAATCAATGATAAAAAGGTCAACCGGGTTGTCGCTGATAGAGCCGAGATTCTTTAGGAAGGCGTCGACTGTGTCGAATCGCTTGGTAGTAAACGCATTTTTATGGAGCCCCGCGC
>LICD01000163.1 GCA_001438145.1 OM182 bacterium BACL3 MAG-120619-bin3
GTGAGCACCGACAGGTTCGGCGACTTTATTCTCAGCAGTCAGGTTTACACGAACGCGAGAGACTTGGCTCGCTTCGGCTTGCTCTATCTCAACGAGGGCGTATGGAACGGAGAGCGCCTATTGTCAAAAGAATGGATCGATTTTGTTCGAACCCCCGCGCCGTCGACAGAAGAGATCGGTAGCATTTATGGCGGCCAGTGGTGGCTTGTGCCAGATGATCGAGATGACGTGCCCAAAGACGCGTACTCCACCGTAGGCAATCGCGGGCAGTTCACCATCGTGGTGCCGAGCCATGATCTCGTTATCGTAAGAAGGGGGCTAGACTATGGCAGACAGGGCTTCGATCGCTGGGATTTAACGAGAGAAGTGCTGAAAGCCATTAACTAACCTTCTGCAAAAGGCTGTCGATTGACGCTTTGGCATCGCCGTAGAACATTTGCGTATTCTCTTTAAAGAATAGGGGGTTTTCTATTCCGGAGTAACCGGTGCCCCTGCCGCGCTTACACACAAATACGGTTCGGGCTTTCCATACCTCTAGCACCGGCATACCGGCGATTGGGCTGCCTGGATCATCCTGCGCCGAGGGGTTAACAATGTCATTCGCGCCGATCACGATGACGACATCGGTTTGAGGGAAATCGTGATTGATTTCTTCCATCTCTAAGACAAAATCGTAGGGCACTTTGGCTTCGGCCAACAGAACATTCATGTGCCCCGGGAGTCTGCCCGCAACGGGATGAATAGCAAAACGGACGGTTTTGCCTTTTGCGCGCAGTCTCTTGCTTAGCTCTGAAACAGCACCCTGCGCCTTCGCTACGGCCATGCCATAGCCAGGCACGATGACAACGCTGTCTGCGTCGTCCAATTCCTGTGCCACGCTATCGACGTCGGCTTCGCGCATCTCGCCCGAGATGCTGGCAGACGATTCTGATTCACCGCCCCATCCGCCCAGAATAACCGAGACGAAAGAGCGGTTCATTCCTTTGCACATAATGTAAGAAAGAATGGCGCCCGAGGAGCCAACTAAGGCGCCAGTCACGATAAGAAGGTCATTGCTGAGTGTGAAGCCGATTGCGGCGGCGGCCCAGCCCGAATAAGAATTTAACATCGAGACAACCACAGGCATGTCGGCGCCACCGATTCCGAGGATGAGGTGGCAGCCTAACGCGCCGGCGATTAGCGTGATCAGGATTAGCGTCCACAGTCCGCCACCTGCAAGGTATAAATACCCCAGCCATACGCACAGCAGAATAGCTGCGAGATTTAAGATATGCCGACCAGGCAAGGTGAGGGGGGCCGAGCTGAGCCGCTCTGCGAGTTTGCCGTAGGCGATAAGCGAGCCTGTGAAGGTGATTGCGCCAATAAAAAGACTCAACACCATTTCCACTTTGAGGATGCTTATTTCGACAGATGACTTAGCCGCAATCGTCGCGGCAAACCCGGCCAACTCACTGACTGTCGCCGAATCGATCGCGGCGCTGGCGACTGTTAATTCGAGGTGAGCGTTGATGCCGATAAAAACAGCGGCAAGACCCACTAAGCTGTGAAAGCCGGCCATTAACTCCGGCATCTGCGTCATCTGCACGCGGTTGGCAATACTCCAGCCACCAACGCCGCCAAGGGCGATCATAATGCCCATCAGCAGCCACTGCCCTCCGGCTGCGCCTACGGTGGCTACGACGGCCAAAACCATCCCGATAATGCCATACCAAATGGCGCGCTTCGCCTTTTCTTGGCCAGATAGTCCGCCGAGCGCAAGAATAAAGAGAACAGCCGCAACAACATAGGCAGCTGAAATAAGACCTTCGTAACTGTGCATAACCTAACTCCGTTGGAACATGGCAAGCATTCGGCGGGTAACCAAAAATCCGCCGAAGATGTTGACCGAAGCGATCAAAATAGCGATCGAGGCGAGAATCATCACAAGCCAGCTGCCAGAGACAACCTGCAGCAAAGCGCCAACGATGATGATCGAAGAAATAGCATTAGTGATCGCCATTAACGGCGTATGGAGAGAATGAGAGACGCCCCAGATAACGTGAAAACCAATAAAAATGGAAAGCACGAAAACAATAAAATGCTGCATAAAGCTGGGCGGCGCGACATAGCCTAACGCGAGGCATAAGAATCCGCCCACGCCAAGCATTAGCGCTGTGCTGTTAAGCGATCGCTGCAGTTCTCGGCGCTCGCGGTCAGCTTTCTCGGCGCCGGTTTCTACGACTTCCTTAGCCTTGGGCGCCGACGCTGCAATTGCCTGAACTTTTGGCGGCGGTGGTGGCCAAGTGATCTCGCCTTGATGCGTGACCAAGGCGCCGCGAATAACATCGTCCTCCATGTCTATTACTGCGACGCCGTCTTTGTTAGGCGTAAGATCGTCGATCATGTGGCGAATGTTGTTGGCGTAAAGAGTCGAGGACTGCGCGGCCATGCGACTTGGGAAGTCGGTGTAGCCAACAATGGTAACGCCATTGTCGGTTACAAATTTCTCACCAGGTTTTGTCAACGCGCAGTTGCCGCCACGCTCGGCAGCGAGGTCAACGATGACAGAGCCCTGCTTCATGCTCGCAACCATGTCGTCAGTCCACAGCTCTGGCGCGGGGCGATTAGGAATAAGCGCCGAGGTGATAACGATATCTACAGAGGGCGCGAGCTCACGAAATTTCTCGCGCTGCTTGTCGATAAAAGCTTGGCTAGAGGGCGGCGCGTAGCCGTTGGTTGCCGCGCCGTCGAGTTGCTCTTCATCGAATTCCAAGAAAACAAATTCTGCGCCCATCGATTCGATCTGTTCTGAGACTTCGGGGCGCACATCGAACGCCAAAGTAATAGCGCCGAGTGAGACTGACGTTCCAATAGCCGCGAGTCCGGCTACGCCCGCACCTAGCACTAATACTCTCGCCGGCGGTACTTTGCCGGCAGCGGTCATCTGTCCTGTAAAGAATCGACCAAAGTTATTGCTGGCTTCGATAACAGCCCTGTAGCCTGCGATGTTGGCCATCGACGACAGCGCATCCATCTTTTGCGCTCGGCTAATTCTGGGCACCATATCCATAGCCAGAACGCTCGTGTTCTTGACCCTCATTTGCTCAAGCAGGGGCTCATTGGACGCGGGATTAATGAAGCTCACCAGTATTTTGTTCGAAGGTAAGGCGTCTAACTCGTCGGCTGAGGGTTCTCGTACTTTGACGATAATGTCGGCCTGGCTCCACAGTTCTGCTGCGGAGCCGACTACCGCAACCCCAGCCGCCTCGTAAGCTGCGTCGGGGAGTGAGGCAGCCAAGCCTGCCCCGGCTTCGACAACGCATTCGTAGCCGAGTTTTTGGAGCCTTTGCGCACTTTCGGGCGTTAGCGCAACGCGCGCTTCTGAGTTCATTGTTTCTTTAGGTGCACCGATTTTCATGAAGACTCCGTTAATTTTTGAACAATAATCCAACGTGTTTAGTTTTGGTTGCTCAGAGGGCGCGCGCCGCTTTGACTTGGCTGCAAGTTATCTAAGACTAAGCTATTTGCCGCACCTATTTCTACGTCGGGGCGCTCGAAAAAGTTCTGATCGTGTAAAGACCCCGTAGCGGCGTGAGGTAACTGTTCCTTATTGAGGCGTTGACAGGCTCTATCAGACTTTTTTTAGCGCAATTTAGATGCTCTAATGACCGAACCCTCGCTGACCAGTGCGACGCCCAAAAATAGATTCTCGGAGGAATACATGAAAGGACACTTTCTGCGCAACCTGCGCAGCCTGCCCAACGCAGCCGCAACGACAATTCTCACCTGCTTGGTACTTTTCGGCAGTGCCGCCAACGCCGACGTTGGCCCGGAGCAATTAGAGGCCGTCACCGCAGACCTTAAGTCTCGCATCGAGGCGGGAAAGCTCTCCGGCGCCGTAGTAACGGTCGCGCAGAATGGTGAAGTCCTTATGACCGAGGCCATGGGCTACCAAAACGTCGAAGATCACGTGCCTATGCAGACAGACACGATTTTCCGCATATTCTCGATGACCAAGCCGGTGACTGGCACGGCGCTGATGATGCTCTGGGACGAGGGTAAATTTAAGCTCGACGATCCCGTTGAAATGCATCTGCCCGAGCTTGCTGGTATGCAGGTGTTCGCGTCGCAGAACGACGATGGCAGCTGGGAAACCGAGCCTGCAGAGCATGCGATGACAGTGCGAGAGTTAATGAGCCATACCGGCGGGCTGCTGTATACGCCGCCGCTTTCGCAGGGCCCGGTTGCCGAAGCCTATGCTAAGGCTGGAGTGATGGATCTCACCGGTACGTCGCTTGCTGATTCGATGCCTGCATTAAAAGACATTCCCCTCGGCTATCAGCCCGGCACGCAGTGGGTTTACAGTATTTCTGTCGACGTTCAGGGCTATATGGTCGAACGCCTGTCGGGAATGAGCTTTGGCGAGTTTCTGCAGCAGCGCCTGTTCGATCCGCTCGGTATGGTGGATACAGGCTTTTTTGTGAAGCCCGAAAATGCGCATCGCCTCTCGCGCCAATACGCACCTAACAGCGACGGCACGCTGCGCCGCACCGACAACCGCGGCGGTATTGCTGGGGGTTACGACTTTAAGAGCGCGCCGGTGTTCGAATCTGGCGGTGGAGGCTTAACCTCAACCGCAGCGGACTATCTACAGTTCGTTC
>LICD01000164.1 GCA_001438145.1 OM182 bacterium BACL3 MAG-120619-bin3
ACCCCTACTGGCTGGCCCGTTTCTCGATAGCCGGCCGGGATAGTCAATGCTGGGTAATTGGCGAACGCGCCTGCGCTCGCCCCGCTGTTGTTAATTCGCACTAGCGCGTCGAGGTTATGTCGCGAGAAAAGGCCATCAAGATAACCACCAACCTCGCCTACAACCACCTGCTCGAGTCGCGTTATCTCTCCCTCCCCCGCTTGCGCGTCTGACTTAAAGAAGGTTTCGAAGCCAACCATCTGGTCGACTAATGCCTGCCCATAGGGGGCGCGCTCATCGGGGGCTGCGAGGTTGAAGGTCTGCAAATCACTCAGGCTTTCGATTACCACATCAGGGCTCGCGTAGTGTTGTAAATAGCTCGCGAGGTCACGCACCATTTCCGCGCCCATAAATTGCACCTCCTCTTCCAGATCAGGCGGCGTAAACTCCACTGGCACTATTATCGCCCCCGCCGCTTCGAGCTTCGCGACTGCCGCGACGATAAGAGGCTCCAAGGCGAGCGCAGTTGGAAAGCCAAGACGCAGACCAGACAGGTCAGCATCGCGTACGAGCAATGTTAGATCTTCGGTAAGGCGAGGCATCGCTGTATCTGCTTGATCGTAGCCTGTCATCGCATTGAATAGCGCAACCGTATCGCGCACGGTGCGTGCCATCGGGCCGGTGGTATCCAAAGTGCTTGAAATCGGCACCACCCCACTTCGACTCAGGCTTCCGGTAGTAGGCTTGAGACCAACCAGAGAGTTGGCGCTCGAAGGCGACAATATTGAACCCGAGGTTTCCGAGCCCACAGCCGCAACGGCAAAGCCGCCGGCAATCGCCGCGCCGCTGCCGGCGCTCGAACCACCCGTAGTAAACTTAAGGCGTCCATAGGGGTTAAGTGTTTGTCCCCCCAATGCGCTATAGCCAGAGGGGCAGCCGGTGCAGAAAAAATACGCCCATTCACTTAAATTAGCTTTACCGAGAATAACAACCCCATTGGCTTTTAAGCGCTGTGTAACGAAGGCATCGGCGGCAAAGTTTTCGGCGAGTGCCGCAGCGCCTGCTGTGGTCGGCAGGCTTTCGAAGCCGATATTGTCTTTAAGTAAAATGGGTAGGCCAAACAGCGAGTCTGGTGCGACGGCTTTACCTTCATTGCGCTCTCGATCGGCCAATTTGGCAGCCTCTAGGGCGCTAGGATTGAGTGCGATAACCGCGTTGAGATAGCGTGCATCGTCGGTCTCAACAGTATAAATACGCGCGATAAAGTAGCGCGTTATCTGCTCGTAACTGAGCGCACCCTCGGCCACAAATGCTTGCAGCTCGCTCGCGCTTTTTTCATGCACGAGCGCTTCGAGACGTGCATAGTCATTAGTACCGCTGAGCAGCGCGTCGATCTCGTTTTCTAGCCCTTCCCATATCGCCGCTTTAGGTCGCAAAGGAGAGCTCAACCTCTGGTAATGCATTCTGGTATTGGCCAGGCCGGCGAGTATGTCGAGGTCTGCCGTCTCGTCGTAGCCCATCGACTGGCTATAAGCAGGCGTCAGCGCAAAACCTAAACAAATGACCAAAGAGACACTTAACCACAAGCTGTTCATTCGCCTATTATAAGGCGCTAACCTATCATCCCCACCGCAAAAACTGCTTCTACTACTCATGCCTTAGTGCCTCCACTGGATCCATGTCTGCAGCTCGCATCGACGGATAAATGCCGAAAACAACGCCGATCAAGCCCGAGATCGTGAAGGCGAGAATCGGTGCCAGCGGGGTAACGATCGTTGTCATGCCCCATACCGCCGAAATAATAAAGGGAATGATAATGCCCAGCACGACGCCAATTAATCCGCCCACACCCGACAAGATAACCGCCTCGATTAGAAACTGCAGAATGATGTCGCGCTTCTTCGCCCCGAGTGCGCGGCGAATACCAATCTCCCGCGTTCGTTCGGTCACGCTCGCAAGCATAATATTCATAATACCAATGCCGCCAACGAGCAATGAGATCCCTGCTATTGCCCCCGCAACGATCTGATCACGCAGGGCGCTTTCTTCCGCCTGACGCAGCAGTGCTAGAGGTACCTCGATCGCATAGTCGACGTCTTTGTGCCGCCGCGCGAGGATGCTATCGATAACCTCGCCCACCTGAATCACCAGCTCTTGCGAATCGACTTGTATAATCGCCTCGTGCAATTCAACGGTCTCAGACTCAGTGCCGCCCGCGGTCTGCCGCGTCGTAGTCTCACCAAAGCGCGACTTCGAAGACGTGAAGGGAATAAAGACACGACTTGGCGCAGCGTTAGAACTCCCCGCCTGGTTTTGCCCAAGATTGGAGTATCCCTCTGCCTCCATGATGCCCACAATATTGAAATAGTCGCTATCAATTCGCACAGACTGTCCGAGAGGGTTATCGATCGGAAACAGTCCGCGAGCAACCTCGTCGCTAAGCACGATTACATTGGCGTTGTCGCGCACCTCGGACTCGCTGAAGAATCGACCGGCGCGCAAATTATAGTTCCGAGACACGGGGTAATCGACCGCAGTACCGACAACATCAGAATTCATTTGGTTGCCGCCGTTCCACAAATTCTTCTTTACAATACGCGAAGGGATCACATTGTTTATGCCCGGAATCGATTCGCGAATAGTTGTAATATCAGCAAGTGTAAGGCCATAGATAATTGCCTGTGGTGGACCAAAGCCTTGGCTGCTTGACTGCTCTACCTCGGCAGGCTTCACGCTTTTAAGCAAAATATTGCTGGCACCTAAATCGCGAAACTGACGCTGAGCCTCAAAACTAGCCCCCTCACTGACCGCCAGCATAGCGATAACCGCAGCGACGCCTATCACAATCCCGAGCACCGTAAGCAACGACCGAAGCCCGTGCGAATAAATGCTTTTGACACCAACCTGCGTAATTTTTTTAAACCGCGTTGCCGTAAACCCGCTTGCGGCACGCGCTGCGATTGGCTTACCAACAGATAGGTTAGCAGGAGCACCGTTATCAGTAATCGAATTAGGTACGTCGTTCATCGCTCTCTACCAAGCCGTCGCGGAGGCGAACCCACCGCGCAGAGCGTTCAGCTAGCTCGTCGGAGTGAGTGACCATAATGAGTGTTTTACCCTGCTCGTGAAGTTCGTCAAAAAGGTCGAGAATTTCGGCGCCGGAGCGCGAATCGAGATTTCCTGTCGGCTCGTCCGCAAGAATAATCAGCGGATCGACGGCCAACGCGCGGGCAATCGCTACGCGTTGCTGTTGCCCACCCGACAATTCGAATGGCTTATGATGAACCCGTGTATCTAGCCCGACGCGCTTAGCCAATGACATCGCAATGTCATGGCTTTCGTCTTCGGCGTAACCCTGATAGAAAAGTGGCATCTCGATATTTTCGAGCACGTTTAACTGTTGAATCAAATTGTAAGATTGGAAAATAAATCCGAGACGCGCACCGCGCACGCCCGAGAGTTCGTCGTCGGGCATTGTCGAGGTGTCGTCGGCGCCAAGAAAATAGCTGCCAGAGGTCGGCTGATCTAGGCAGCCAAGAATATTCATTAACGTCGATTTGCCGCAACCCGATGGGCCCATGATGCTCACATAATCGCCGCGCAAAAAGTCGAGGCTAATACCATGCAACACCTCAACCGAGAGCGCGCCCATCGTATAAGTCTTGCGAATATCGGTCAGGCTCGCCACACAGTCGCGAGCTGCTAGCACGGTATCAAGCATCGGTCTGGCTGTTTCCTTGGCCTTGCTGAGGCGGAAGTAGGAGCACTTCGTCGCCCTCTTCAAGCCCCGAGACAATCTCGATAAACGATTCGGAGAACGAACCCACCTCTATTGAGCGGCGCTCTGGCGCCCCACGACCGGCGACATAAACCACCCGTTGATCATCGAAATAAGTCACGGCCTGCACTGGCACATAAATGACGTCTTCCAATCGGTCGACCACTATCTCAACCTCGGCACTCATTCCCGGCCTGAGCCATTCGTGAGTCCCGTCGATGTTAATCGTCGTCGGATACACTTTAAGGTCAGGATTCATAAATGAGTTAGCAGAATCGGCAACGACGGCAACGCGGCTCACCGTGCCCATAAGCGGGTCATCCGGAAAAGCATCCACTGCGACGCGCACGCGCTGACCCACAGCAACTCGCTGAACCGCTGACTCATGGATATTGACCTTCACAGCCATCTCGCGAAGATCAGGAATAGTAAGAATGGCTTGGCGCTCGCTCACTGTGGCGCCTTCTTGGATAGCCTCTTGATTACTGCGTCGCCAGCGGCTCGAGTTTTGATTCGCTGCGCCATACACTACAAGCCCCGGTCGCTGTGCCCGGATGGTAGCGAACTCGATCTGCTGATTCACATCGGCAAGCTTCACCTTCTCGAGATTGAACTTGCGCTCTGCAGAACTGAAGCGCGCCTCTTCTTGCGCCTGTTCGGCAATATTCTCTTTCACCTGCCGTTGATAGCTCATCACCGCATTTTCGAAGTCGGAGAGTTTTTGCTCTGCCTCTTTCGGAAAAGAATATTGTATATAGAGCTTGAGCGCTGTCTCTTTCTGCTCCATTTTGTT
>LICD01000165.1 GCA_001438145.1 OM182 bacterium BACL3 MAG-120619-bin3
TTCTAGAAGCGGTCGAGGCGGCTGCAAGCTAATTCAGTGACGCCTGCAGCCTAAGAGGCAACTAATGAAAGCTAGGTAGATTCTGCAGCGGCTAGAACACCGCTGCATCATTTCAGCTAGTTTGGCAGTCGTGCCGCGCGAATTTCTATCTCAATTAACCACCCCGGCACCACCAGCCCTTGAATTTCGACGAAAGTACGCACTGGTTTTAGTGGGTTCTCTTCGGTGCCGAAAAACTTGCGATAGCCGCGATTGAAACCATCGAAATCGAGGTAGCCAAACTCATCAGAGACAGCGAAAGCGCGAACCTGAACAATATCGCTCATCGACCATCCCTGACTCTCTAGCGTTTCTTTGAAGCTTTCGAAGGTATCAACCACCTGCTGCTCCATTTCGCCCCAGCTACCGTCTTCTAAGGGCGAAGCACCCGAACCGCTCAGGTAAAGCGATTCGGCACCGGCGGGCACCTTAATGGTTGTAAAGAAATGCCGTCCTTCGCCGCGTCTTTCGATGCCGCCGACGATGACCATGTCGTCTTCATCCCTGTTGAGGATTGCGACGTTGGCCGACGTGGTTTCTGCCGCAACACTCTCAGCGGCTCTCCCAGCAGCACTCTCAGAAGCATTCTCAGAAGCACTTGGCGACGTTGCAGCAACCGGCCTGTCAGGCTCATCACCGAGATTGAGTTGCACCAACAGAACAATGCCTAGCAGCAAAAGTGCTGCGATGACCGCCTTATTCAGCGCGCTCATGCCGCTTCTCTCAGCCGGTGTTGCCGGTGTTTCTGGCTCGTTTACTTGGTCTTGGGAACCCACTTCTTGTTCGGACATCGATCCTTCTCCAACTGACTCGCGGGCTTAGCCCTCACCTACTTTTGGCAGTAAACACTGATGCTTCGACCACTCAAATCATCGCCCCGCCGCAGTCAGCGATCTAGCGAGTTAATATAGACAAGCACGTCGTTCACGTCTTGATCGCTCTTAAGAGACTGAGTGGAGGGCCTCATAAGGCGACCCGCGGTATCGTCTGGATGCACACCGCGATAACCCGACTTAAATAGTTTAATCTGCCTAAACATATACCAGTCATTACGCCCGACTAATCCTGGCGCACCCAAAGCTTCGTTGCCTTCGCCGTCAGCACCATGGCACGCGGCGCAGTTAGCATAGAGCGCTTGGCCATTGCCTAGGTCGCCCTCGATAGTATGGTCGTTCTCGATAACCTTCCAGCCAGCAATAGTCTCGACCAGATCATCGATCTCCGCGTCGCTGAGCCGGGCAACCGATGCCCGCATCTCATTGCCCGGAATGTAGTCTTTTTCGGAACCGCGTATACCCGCTCTGAAATTTTCGAGCTGCTTGCGCAGATACCAAGGCTCAAGCCCGGCGAGACTTGGCCCGCCCACGACTGAGTTACCTTGGCCCGCACCGCCATGACACGTCGCGCAGACTTCATTGCTGAGCGGCTGATTGGTCGTGTCGACCACGGCGTACTGTTGTGCGGCAACGCTTGCGCTAAACAATCCTGCAATCGAGGTCGCCAGAGTAAGGGCGGCCAATAATCTAGTTTTCTGCATGTACGAATAACCTTAAATAGGGTGCTATTGTCGAATAAGGGTAAATTCTATCCGCGCGTTAAACGCGCTGACCAGGCATTGTGCTGCCTGACTTTCGGGCAAGCATGTCGTTGATCGCCCAGTGTGCAGAAAGAATCGCACTCTCTTGCCACGCTGTGTGTTTGGTCATCTGGTCGCCGATTGTGTAATGCCTATTGCCTGCCGGCTGGCGCAAAGTTTGGAACAATCGTTCTTCTTCCTGCGTAAAACCGCTGCGGCTCTTTTGCCAACGCGCCGAACAACCGAGCATATGGTTCATTCGATGCCAGGCAATAGTAATACCCTTCTCGACCAGTCCACGGTAGTTCGGGTGGACTTTCTCACCTTGGCGAATCGCCGTCTCAATGCGCTCTTCTTGAGTTAGCTGAGTAAAATGCATTCCTCCACCGTAATTATAGGCGGCGAGAATAATGCCTTTTTCTTTGTACATGCCGTGCGGCGGATACCAGATCTGTTCGATTGGCTGATTGGTCCACGAAATGCCGCCAAAGATATCGTCTTTTTCCCAGAAACGTTCTTTCGCCTGGAAGGCAGATTTGTAGGCTTCGCCCCTGCGAGGATAAGCCATGGCCTCTTTGTAGTCGGCCGAGAAATTGTTGTCGATACCGGTCATTAAATGCGTTGGAATGCTATTGAAGCAGTAATCTGCTTCGATCTTATACTTAATCCCTTTATGCTCGTAGACTACCTCGATGCCGTCGTTTTGGAGCATCACGGATGTCACCATGACGTTGTAAAACACCTCGTCCGAGAGTTTGCGCAAATAGCCTTTGATAATCTGATCCATACCGCCGACGGGCTGGAACAACATCGGGCCTGTTTCACCTTCGTTCTGGCTCAGCGCTTCGCTAAAGAGCGCTGATTTAAGTAAGTCTCGCAGAGCAATCGTTTCGTGGGCATGCCCGTGTTCGAGGAATCCGCCGTGCGAATAGCCTCCGCGTGTACTTCCTCGGTAGATCATGTCCTCGTCGAGGTCACCCATGCGGCGCAGAGAGCGCATTAGCGCCTCGATTTCCCACTCGTCGAACGGTTGGTCGAGTTCGGCGTTTGTAAAATTCTTCGCCATTATCTCTGCCATGAAGCCGCGCGCATTGGTTGTAAATTCGCGATTCTTTATCGGCTTGCCATCGAGCATGGCGTCGTCTTGAATATAGGTTTCTTTGTTTTCGTTAATAAAAAACTCTAGCTCAACGCCTAACTCTTTGCAGTAATGAAGGACATTGCGATGCGAGCTTGGAATGCGCGCCGGTCCAGCATTGAAATACATATGCGGCTCGTCGTCGAAGTCGCAAATCTGAGGATTACCCACCTCATCTATGAGGTCGCCATGACGCACCGTCATGTTGCGGCCACCGGCACGTCCAGCCGCTTCTAAAACGACGACGCTGTACCCTGCTTTTTTAAGCTCTAACGCCGCGGTCAAACCACCAACGCCAGCACCCAACACAACCACACTCTGGCGATTGCCTGAGTCGACTCGTGGGATTTTGGGAATGTCTACATAGGAATCGGGGACAATACCTAGTGCGTTGCTTGCCTGTAAAACGGCCCCACTTGCACCTGCCTTAGCTATTAACCCAAGGATTTCTCGTCTCGACACAAACTTCTTCATAGTGTGTTCCTACTGCTGATTTTCGAGGTCAGATGTGATGACCTTAGATGACCTTAGATGAACTTAATAGACGCGTACTTTAACGCGATGCGACGCCAAACGAAAGTCGAAACGGGTCACAATTTGTCACTGCTGATGCATGTTTAAATTATTGATTTAAATCATTTAAATCCATTATCGCGCGATAAGTCGTGACAGTGTTTTCGCTGTAGAGATGCGCCCAACGAGCGGTGATCGCCGGCTTGCAAATTCGGCGGCTACTTCAGTTGTAGCAAGCCTTATGCCAATCGGTTATACGCGCGAATCCACACAATAGAGCAATGAAGGTGCACCGAAACTGAGCAACCATAGAAGATCCCCACTCAAACTGCACGCTAACAGCGCAGACCAAACAAGACTTCACAACGTTATTGCTAACTGAATGATATGATCTCACACCACCTAAACCGAGCGCTAAGGCGCAGGAGAAAAGCCATAGACCTCTCATTGCTCTCATCATTGCCTGAGTCATTGCTCTCATCGAATGGCGGCGAGTGGGCTCTCGCGAATACACAAACCGCGTTACTTGTCGTTTTTATGCTCGCTTGCTTCGAATCACTCATCGGGATTGGTCTTTTTGTCTCCGGTGTTTTCCTGCTTGGGATCGCGTCTTATTTACTCTCGCAGGACATTATCTCAAGCACCCAGCTCGCAATAACCGCAGCCGGTGGCGCGATACTCGGTGACCATGTGGGGTTTTTCTTCGGCCGGTTTTTAGGGCCAAGACTTCATCATACTCGGCTCTTCATTCGCCATGCGGATCGGATTCTGAAAACAGAAGACATGATCGCGCGTTGGGGCGGCATCGCCGTTCCCATCGGTCGCTTTGTGCCCGCGATCCGTAGCATTGTTCCGGCGCTGCTTGGGACAAGCGGATTCATGCCGAAACGCTTCATCCTCATCGACACACTGTCATGCGCAACATGGGCGGGAGCGTTGGTGCTGCTGGCAACCGGGATCGATAAGATCGTTTAGCGCGGCATAAAAAAAAGCCGAATGACGAGGCTGTCATTCGGCTTTTTTTTATGCCGCGCTAAACGGCTAGTGAATTGATCACTTTAAGGCGTATTAGTGACCACCGCTGCTCTGCGCCTGCGCACCTGGCAGCGCCATCGCAGTCAGCGTAGAGCCCGTCTGCAGGATGATGTACTGGTGGCCGTCATGAACCCATGAACTCATCCCGTAGCTGCTGCGAGCAGGCGCTTCGATCTGTTCCATGATTTCGCCAGTCTCTTTATTGATTGCGTAGAGCATTGGC
>LICD01000166.1 GCA_001438145.1 OM182 bacterium BACL3 MAG-120619-bin3
GCTACGAAGCAAACTTCGAATACCGCCTGCCGCACGACGCTGGGGTAATTAACACCAATTTCTTTTTCGAAGATTTAGAGGATGTAATCGACAACGTAGACGTATCGACTGCTACAGAGGTCCTCTCAGCACGAGGAAACGTTGGCGACGGCGAGCGCTACGGCGTAAGACTAGATGGAAGCCTCCGTCTCAGCTTCGTTAATCAGCCACAGATTTTGGTTACCGCGGGATTGAATCTCGAAGAATCCACATTGGTCGATCCCTTTTTGAATATAGACAGAGAGCGTTCAATGCGCGGTGGAGGCAGCAGCTACAGCTTCGGATTCCGTCATGATATCCCGTCGTTCAGAAATATGAATTACGGCATCAACTATCGTCGTGAGTTCTACAACGAATTCAAGGTTTACGACATTGATAAAACCGAGCAGTATCCTAAGATCGGCTCCTATTTTGGCTGGGCCGAAATCCAAGGCAACACTGGGGTGATCTATCGGTTCGAAGTGCGTGACTCTCGAGATCGCTGCCGCGTGCGCACTCGATATGCCGGAGGCACGATTGCAACCGGTTACATCGAAGAGATCGAAGACTCTTGCTCCGATGCAGGGCCGGTGCTGGCTTTGAAGATACGCGGCACCTTTTAATAACAACCGGTTTGATTAAACGCACCGCGCTGCCGACCGCAACGCGGCCCCGAAAGGGGGAGGACTTTGGTTCCACCAAAGACCGAATCACACTAACCGGTCTTTATCGCAGCCTTTCCAGACACCCATAAAAAAACCCCGCACTCAAACGAGTACGGGGTTCTTCTAAATATAATGCCTGACAATGACCTACTCTCACATGGGGAAACCCCACACTACCATCGGCGCTAAGCACTTTCACTTCTGAGTTCGAGATGGGATCAGGTGGTTCACACTCGCTAATGTCGTCAGGCAATTCTTTCGCAGCGTACTCGTCTCTCTCTACTGGCTTTTGCCTGTAGAAGCAGGTTGCCCCGCTTCGGAGTACTCCGCAGATTCTTAACTATTCAATGAATGAAGTTGCTGTGCTTTTTAAGGCGCTTTCTCGCGTGTGCGATAGTCCGCCTAGTTATACTCACTCGCTATAATCTTGTTTACGATTATCTCAAAGTTGATTGTTAACGTCTCAACCTACTCTCGTCGTCTTTCCAAGTTCGCCGGCTTACCGCCAGTCCACCTGAACAAAACTCATGATTATATGGTCAAGCCTCACGTGCAATTAGTACTGGTTAGCTCAATACATCACTGTACTTACACACCCAGCCTATCAACGTCGTCGTCTTCAACGGCACTTTAGGAGGATCAAGTCCTCAGGGAGATCTCGTCTTGAAGGGGGCTTCCCGCTTAGATGCTTTCAGCGGTTATCCTGTCCGAACGTAGCTACCGGGCAATGCGTCTGGCGACACAACCCGAACACCAGAGGTTCGTTCACTCCGGTCCTCTCGTACTAGGAGCAACTCTTCTCAAATCTCCTGCGCCCACGGCAGATAGGGACCGAACTGTCTCACGACGTTCTAAACCCAGCTCGCGTACCACTTTAAATGGCGAACAGCCATACCCTTGGGACCGGCTTCAGCCCCAGGATGTGATGAGCCGACATCGAGGTGCCAAACACCGCCGTCGATGTGAACTCTTGGGCGGTATCAGCCTGTTATCCCCGGAGTACCTTTTATCCGTTGAGCGATGGCCCTTCCATTCAGAACCACCGGATCACTATGACCTGCTTTCGCACCTGCTCGAGTTGTCACTCTCGCAGTCAAGCACCCTTATGCCATTACACTAAACGAGCGATTTCCGACCGCTCTTAGGGTACCTTCGTGCTCCTCCGTTACTCTTTAGGAGGAGACCGCCCCAGTCAAACTACCCACCACACACTGTCCTCACTCCCGTTTCAGGAGCCAAGTTAGAACCTCAACATTACCAGGGTGGTATTTCAAGGATGACTCCACGCAATCTAGCGATCACGCTTCAAAGTCTCCCACCTATCCTACACAAGTAAGGTCAAAGTCCAGTGTGAAGCTATAGTAAAGGTTCACGGGGTCTTTCCGTCTAGCCGCGGGTACACTGCATCTTAACAGCGATTTCAATTTCACTGAGTCTTGGGTGGAGACAGCGTGGCCATCATTACGCCATTCGTGCAGGTCGGAACTTACCCGACAAGGAATTTCGCTACCTTAGGACCGTTATAGTTACGGCCGCCGTTTACCGGGGCTTCGATCAAGAGCTTCTCCGAAGATAACCCCATCAATTAACCTTCCGGCACCGGGCAGGCGTCACACCCTATACTTCCTCTCACGAGTTTGCAGAGTGCTATGTTTTTAATAAACAGTTGCAGCCACCTGGTCACTTCGACTCTCCTCAGCTTACGGAGCAAGTCCGATCACCAAAGAGAGCGTACCTTCTCCCGAAGTTACGGTACCATTTTGCCTAGTTCCTTCACCCAAGTTCTCTCAAGCGCCTTGGTATTCTCTACCTGATCACCTGTGTCGGTTTACAGTACGGTCAATTCTTACCTGAAGCTTAGAAGATTTTCCTGGAAGTATGGCATCAACTACTTCTCTCAAGGGTTGCCCCAAGAGATCGTCATCACGTCTCAGATTAACGAGGAACCGGATTTACCTAATCCCCCTACCTACACGCTTAAACACGGACTACCAACGCCGTGCTAGCCTAGCCTGCTCCGTCCCTCCATCGCAGTAAGAATCGGTATCGGAATTTTAACCGATTTTCCATCGACTACGGCCTTCGCCCTCGCCTTAGGTGCCGACTCACCCTGTCCCGATTAACGTTGGACAGGAAACCTTGATCTTTCGGCGGGGGGGTTTTTCACCCCCCTTATCGTTACTCATGTCAGCATTCGCACTTCTGATACCTCCAGCAAACCTTACGATTCACCTTCAACGGCTTACAGAACGCTCCTCTACCATGCGCATAAATGCGCATCCACAGCTTCGGTTATCAGTTTAGCCCCGTTATATCTTCCGCGCAGGCCGACTCGACTAGTGAGCTATTACGCTTTCTTTAAAGGATGGCTGCTTCTAAGCCAACCTCCTAGCTGTCTAAGCCTTCCCACATCGTTTCCCACTTAACTGATATTAGGGACCTTAGCTGGTGGTCTGGGTTGTTGCCCTCTCGACAACGGACGTTAGCACCCGCTGTCTGTCTCCCGCGATAATACTTACTGGTATTCGGAGTTTGCATCGGGTTGGTAAGTCGGGATGACCCCCTAGCCGACACAGTGCTCTACCCCCAGCAGTCAAACGCGAGGCACTACCTAAATAGTTTTCGAGGAGAACCAGCTATCTCCGGGCTTGATTAGCCTTTCACTCCGAGCCACAGCTCATCCCCCCATTTTTCAACATAGGTGGGTTCGGTCCTCCAGTGCCTGTTACGGCACCTTCAACCTGGCCATGGCTAGATCGCCCGGTTTCGGGTCTATTACCAGCAACTAAAACGCCCTATTAAGACTCGGTTTCCCTACGGCTCCCCTAAACGGTTAACCTTGCTACTGACAATAACTCGCTGACCCATTATACAAAAGGTACGCAGTCACCCCATAAAAGAGGCTCCTACTGCTTGTACGTACGCGGTTTCAGGATCTATTTCACTCCCCTCACCGGGGTTCTTTTCGCCTTTCCCTCACGGTACTAGTTCACTATCGGTCAGCTAGGAGTATTTAGCCTTGGAGGATGGTCCCCCCATGTTCAGTCAGGATTTCACGTGTCCCGACCTACTCGATTTCACTACAATGGACCTTTCGCATACGGGGCTATCACCCTCTATTGCCGCACTTTCCAGAGCGTTCTGCTAAATCCACTGTAACTTAAGGGCTAATCCCATTTCGCTCGCCGCTACTTTGGGAATCTCGGTTGATTTCTTTTCCTGCGGGTACTTAGATGTTTCAGTTCTCCGCGTTCGCCCCTTACACCTATATATTCAGTGCAAGGTACCCAGTAAACTGGGTGGGTTTCCCCATTCGGATACCTCCGGATCAAAGCATGTTTGACTGCTCCCCGAAGCCTTTCGTGGCCTACCACGTCCTTCATCGCCTCTAGCTGCCAAGGCATCCACCACGTACGCTTAATTGCTTGACCATATAATCATGAATTCTTAGCTACCCAACCCACTGCCCAAGGGCAACGAGACAGACAACAATCAGTAAGCTTGATGTACCGGGACCTTTTATTCCCCAGCTTCAACACCGCCTTTACTTCACTCAAAATCAATGTTTTGACGTCAATCAACTTATAACGATAATCGTACAGATATTGCGCTTGTTGTATAACTTGTTAATTTACAGCATACATATACATGACGTGTTAAAACGCCACCCGGTCATCACAATCGGGAGTCGTTCACGCTACCTTCGCCTCACCAAGCCAACCTAAGTTAACCCAACGAGTTTCTAGCAGCACACACAGTCATAAAACTATATGTCTTCATTCATTAAATTGTTAAAGAAC
>LICD01000167.1 GCA_001438145.1 OM182 bacterium BACL3 MAG-120619-bin3
GAACAAGAATTTGTGGGTCGCGCTGGCTAATATCTATATTTGATAGTGCGGGTAGGGCGAAGGCGGCTGTTTTGCCAGTGCCCGTTTGTGCCTGACCCAGCACATCGCGACCGCTGAGCAGCAAGGGAATCGTTTCCGCTTGAATGGGGGACGGAGTTTCGTAACCAACGTCATTCAGCGCCTTTAAGATAGGCTCTGAGAGGGCTAGTTGTTGAAAAGATAATTGTTCTGACTCCGACATGATGATCCTTGCTGCCACAGGCGTGGCCAAAAAATTGAGTGCGGAGTTTACGCGATATGCGTGCCTTTGTATGCCTTTGTTTTTCCTTATCTTCTTATTTAGGCACCCTTTCCCTCAGATTCCTAGGTTTGTTGGATCTAAATGTCCATAACTCGATCGATATCACGGTCTAGCACCGGTGGTTTGGTGATAAGTGACACGCTGAGGAAGAGGAACAACGACACTACAAACGAGAGCAGGCCACCACTCACGCCGTAGGGAAGGGCAATACCGGCAAGCTGCACGCCGAAATTGATGATCAATGCTGAGACGATTGCGGCGACGGCGCCCGGCACTGTCGCGCCCTTCCAGTTAAGGCCCAATGCGACGACAGGGAATAGCGAGGCGGCGAAGGTCGCCCAGCCGAAGGCGCCCAGAAGTGCCACCAGCGTTGCGTCGGCGTAGTAAGAATAAAGCGCAAAAAGCGCGGCTACGATCGCAAGAATGACCGTCACAATCCGCGCCCACATCAGTTCGTTTTCAATGTTTTTACCCCAAATAGCTTTCGGGATGTCGTGAATAATTGCCGCAGTACCGATATTAAGGAAGGCATCGGAGGTCGACATGATTGCGGCAAAGAGGCCAGCAAAGACGATGCCTGCGAGAAGCGGACTGGTGAAAACCGAGAGGAATACCGAGGCCGCATCGTCTGGCAAGCCCAGCGGAGGGATGACGCCGTCGATTACCGTAGCGCGCATAATAATCCCGATCGACACCCACAGCAGCGCAGCCAGCACATAGCCCATCACAGATAAGGGGAAGATGTGGCGGTTGTCTGAAATGTTGCGATTCATCATCATCTTTGTCACCAGATGAGGCTGTCCTGCGAGGCCGAGGCCAAAGACGAAAAACCATCCTAGCGATGCCATTATGCCCGCCGAGCCCCACGGCATAATGGCCTCGGAGTCGTCTTTGAGAATAATTGAGGTGGCCTCTGTCATCCCGCCATCAAACACCGACATGGCGGTGAGTAAGATCAGAACACCGGCGACCATCATGATACCGCCCTGCACGACGTCGGTGTAAACCGAGGCGATTATGCCGCCGGTCACGCAGTAGAAAATCAACACGGTCGACGAAATCGCCACACAGGCGACAAGTCCGATGTCGGCAAACATGGCTGTGCCCGAGAGAATGGCCTGCATGACGACGGCCATCGCAAGAATCTGTGTGGCGAGATAACCCATCACACCGAGCACAATGGTTATGGCGACGAGCAAGCGGACGGCTTCGCTGCCATAGCGAGCGGCGAGAACATCGGGCAGGGAAATGCAGTTGCGTAGTTCGGCAATCATGCGGATGCGCTTAGACACCATGAAAAACCCTAGCGCATAGCCAGCCGTCGAAATGGTGATCATCCAGAAAGAGCTGACACCGATCGAATAAACCAGTCCCGGCCCACCGACGAAGCCAAACCCGCTGAGTGTCGAAGAGAAAAGGGCAAGTGAGATGACGATAGGACCGAGACCGCGTCCGGCAACAAAGAAATCGCTGGCGTCGCTCGTGCGGCGCATGGCCCAGAGCCCTGTAACCACGCAGAACACCATGTAGAGCGCAACGGCGCCGAGTATTATTTCCTGCCTATAGGCTTCCACTAGCGCGCTTCCTCAGGGTTGTTGTCAGTCTCTTGCCCCTCGGCAGCAGACTCGGCGACAAGTTTTTCGAACTCTGCTTGGTCTTCATCGGTATAGATAAACTGGCGAAAACCCAAGGTATAGATCAGCACAAGCGGAATGCCGCCAAGCCAAACGCCGTACATGGCCCACGCCGTCGGTGTGGGGAATCCCATAAAATAAGTCGTCTCGCCCGTGGCTATAAAATTGAGATGGCTCGACACCATTTGCCATAAAATAAATAGGCTAAAAATAAGCGCCGCAATCATGTAGGCGCGCAGCCTCGGCGTGCGGTGCTTCTCACTCACGCCGAGCGTCGCGAACGCGACAATAAGCGAAAGCAGGAGCGCCTGAAAAGCATAGCCTAGCGATCCGATATGCTCGAGTCTCGCGAGCCCGTCTCCGCCGATGCGCATGCCTGCAAAAATCGGATGGGCACTGCCACCGGCATTAGTGACTGGCTCGGCGGTCAAAATCAAAAAAAGAATAATTGTCATTGCGGCGCAGATCGCCGCGATCACGTAAATAAGTTGTCGGCCCATTAAGGAGGCTCCGGCTCACTGGCTAAGTAAGTGAGAATTGGTGTGTTTTTGTACCCGAATAAAAGCGAGGCGTGTTCTTTTCCTTCGGCGGGCATCGACGGCAAGGTTGCGAGCATAAAGCGGGTGCCTGTCTTAGTCTAGGAGAAGTGCCTCTTCCGTGCTTTCACGTCAGCTATCTTTTGAGAAATCCTCAGCGTCTTGACAATAAGATCCCTGTAGGTCATTTTTCGTGAGTTAAGCCAACATCGAAAGCGCGCAAGGAACGTGTGCGTGCGCCGGTTTTAATGGGTAGCCGTTTTATAAAATCAACGAGGTGAGAGATGAAAGAGAACACACTGTTAATGCAGCCAACGAGGGCCATGCTGAAAGCAACGCCAGGTCTGCATGTCGCGCGTCAGGCCGGACTGGCAACGCTTGCGCTTTGTATGCTGTCAGGTGCTGCGTTAGCGCAGCGCGGTGCAGTGCAACCGCCCGAGCATGCAAACCAAGAGCCCGTGAATCATTTGCCTAATCCTTATGAGACGCAGCGCGACTTCGGCACTTTGCCCGACGGCCGCAACTGGGGATCGGTAAGTGCTGTGAATATCGACATCGATGGCGTCCACGTATGGGCCGGCGACCGCTGTGGCTCTAATTCCTGTGCGACCTCGAGTGTCGATCCTATCGTTAAGCTCGACCCGCAGGGTAATGTGGTGCAGAGCTTCGGCGCCGATCTTATTATTTGGCCGCATGGCATGGACGTAGATCCCGACGGTAATGTGTGGGTAGTTGATGCACGAGCCGCGAATGCGCGCGAACTCGAAGAGAACCCTGCAGCGGCTGGCAAAGGCCACACTGTTCTCAAGTTTAGCCCCAACGGCGAGTTGCTGATGACACTCGGAACCGGTGGCGAAGCGGGCGATCCGCCTACTCATTTTGATTCACCGAATGACGTGTTAGTGGCGCCAAATGGTAATATTTTTGTTGCCGACACCCACGGTGCACAGTTTCAAGACGAAGCGGGGCCTACGGCTAAAAGCCGAATTTCTATTTACGCACCCGACGGTAGCTTTATTAAATCGTTCGGTGAGTGGGGCTTCAAAGATGGCCAATTCCGCTCGCCGCATTCGCTAGCGATGGATTCTCAGGGTCGACTCTTTGTCGCAGACCGCGGCAACAACCGTATTCAAATTTTCGACCAAGACGGCAATCACCAAGATACGTGGTATCAGTTCAGCCGCATCAGTGGTCTGTTTATCGATAAGTCGACTGACATGCTTTACGCAATCGACTCTGAGTCTGATCCCAACTACAACCCAGGCGGCTGGCGTAAGGGTCTTCGTGTAGGTAGCGCGAAGACAGGCGAGGTTATGTATTTCATTCCCGAGCATGTTTCTGAGCGCGCCTCAGGTATGGGCGGCACCGGCTCTATGGGCGAAGGCGTGACGGTCGACAGCGACGGCGTGGTCTATGCTGGTGAAGTCGGTCCAATTCAAGGAATGACTAAGTTTATCCCGCGTCTTATTCCTTAAGCCTGATAAGCCAAGCAAACTGCGGCGTTTGTAAACTCACCGCGGAATAAAAAAGGGTCAACGACTAGTTGACCCTTTTTTCATTCTCGATTTTTTGCAGAGGGTTAGGGGGCTTCGTCGAAGCTTTGCAGTGTGAAGGAATAGTTCTTCGCGTCGGTGAGCGTGAAACGGAGATTGGTGTAGGCGACCGCGCCGTTAATCTCTAACGCTGGAATGAGCAGCGTGCCTGAAAAAGCATCGAACGTAGCCATGTCTTCGAGCGTTCTGTCGATAAATAAAGTACTCGAAGGGACTAGAGTTATGACCGTGTCGGGGGAGCTTTGTGTAATGGCAAAATCCACCCAGGCTTGTCCTATAGCGCCTGCGTTCAGAGCGACAGAAAGTTTTCCTGAGCCGAATTTAGCTGAAGTAGACAGGGCGCTCATTGAGACATTCACGAAATCGGCATCAGCGATCGTGGTGCCCGTAAGGGAGAGGTAAGGGACGTCGCTAAATGACATCGCTCCAGTGATATTTACCG
>LICD01000168.1 GCA_001438145.1 OM182 bacterium BACL3 MAG-120619-bin3
CTGGCGGCAATAGCGGCATTGGCTTTGAGGCTGCTCGGAATTTTGCCGCAAGGGGCGCGCGCCTTGTGCTGATTTGCCGCAGCGAGCAGCGTGGCCGTGCGGCTCTTGCCAAAATAGAGTCAGAGACGGGTAACGACCAAGGACTGCTCTTTGTTGCTGATTTTAGCTCGCTCGAGAGCGTCAGTGCAGTTGCCGACCAGCTTTTGAGGGAGTTTTTGAAGATTGACGTGCTGTGTAATAACGCAGGGTCAGCCAATGGCCAGCGTAGCGAGACGAGCGAAGGGTTTGAGACAACTCTGGTCACGAATCATCTGTCGGGCTTCCTTCTCACAAAGAAGCTGATGCCAGCGCTAGAAAGAGCGGCAGCAAGTGGTCAGGCGAGAGTGGTTTTCACAAGCTCTTACGGGCATACGAATAGCGCATTAAATTTCGATGATCTCGGTTTACGAACCGGCTATAAGACACTCGTTGCCTATGGACGCTCCAAACTCATGAACTTACTGACGGCGCGCGAGTTACAACGCAGGGTTGGTGAGCACAATATCGTCACCAGTTCATTTCACCCGGGTGCGGTGCGCACGCCAATCTGGAGTAAAGGCGGACTACTCGCCCGCACTATTGGCTTTGTGATCTATCCATTTATGGTGAACATCAAAAAAGGAGCTGATACTTTCATCTGGTTGGCTAGCTCTGAAGATCCGGCAAGTGTTGGTGCGAATGGGCATTATTTTTATGAGCGGCGCAAGGTTAGGGTTGCTGAGCACGCAACCGATGCAGACGCCGAACGTCTATGGGATGTTAGCGAAGAGCTCATTGCCCCCTTCGTCTGACCCAATGGTTAGCGGATCGGTTAGTCGGGTAGGCCAAAGGTAAAGAGCACATTACCGGAGGCTATTGTGACGAACTGTTTGCCGTCTACTGCATACGTCATCGGCGCAGCGTGCACTCTCGCGCCTAGCGAGGTGTGCCACAATTCGTCGCCGGTCGCTGCATCGAGCGCGTAGAAATAACCGTCGGCGCTGCCACTAAAAAGTAAGCCGCCGGCAGTAGTCGTTATCCCTGCCGACGAGCGCGGCATAATGGGGAATTCCCAGACTATTTCTGCGGTTGTGGGGTCGATTGCCCTAATCGCGCTATGAAACGCATCCATTGGTTTGAGGTAACGTCCACCGCCGCCGGTAAAGCTCTCTCCCTCTTCGTAATCCTGATCGCGTTTGAAAAATTCTTGCTCGCCATCGAACGCGGTAACATAAAATAAGCCTGTTTGCTGCGAAAATGCAGGAGAGTACCAGTTAGTTGCGCCAACGATTGGGGGGGCAACCAGTGTGCCCTCATAGGACGGTGCCATTCCTGCAACGCGAACCGGTCGACCCGCTGCGTCGAGACCCTGTGCCCAAGTCTGAGTGGCATAGGCTTTGCCCTTGAGAAATTCACCAGTACTGCGATCAAGCGTGTAGAAGAAACCGTTGCGATTAGCCCACAGCATCGCTTTACGGTCGCGGCCATCGATGGCGATATCCGCAAGGACAGGAATTTGAATTGAGTCGTAATCGTGAACGTCGTGAGGTGTAAATTGGAAGTGCCAGTCGATCTCGCCGCTATCGCCGTTTAGTGCAAGCACCGAGTCAGAGTAAAGATTGTCGCCAAGTCTTACATCGCCGTTCCAATCGGGGCCAGGATTACCTGTGCCCCAATAGATCAAGTTGAGGTCGGCATCATAAGAGCCTGTGAGCCATGTTGCCGCGCCACCAGTCTTCCAAGAGTCCCCTGACCAGGTGTCATTACCAGGCTCACCCTCGCCTGGAATCGCATAGGTTCGCCACGCGAGTTCTCCGGTTTTTGCATCGTACGCGTCGATGAATCCGCGAATGCCATATTCACCGCCAGCAATGCCGGTAATGACTTTGTCTTTCACAATTAAAGGCGCAGCCGTTTTCGAATAGCCAGCTTTGTAGTCGGCTACCGTGACGTCCCAGAGCAGGTTGCCGGTACGCGCGTCGATAGCGACTAAATGGGCATCTAATGTGCTCATGAAAAGGGTTTCGCCAAGGAGTGCAACGCCACGGTTGTTGCGGCCGCAGCAGATGCGAATATCATCGGGAATCTGATAATCAAAGCGCCAGTACTCGCGTCCGGTGCGAGCGTCAACCGCAACGACATTACTCGGTGCCTCGGTAATAAACATAATGCCATCGACGACAAGCGGCACTGTTTCTGCGCGATCGATTACAGGAATTTGATAAGCCCATTTCATTTCGAGCTGGGCCACATTGTAGCGATTGACTGCGTCAAGTTTGCTGAAGCGCTGTGAGGAATGCGTCCCAGAATAGCTTAACCAATTATGAGGCTCGCTCTCGGCGGCAACGAGGCGTTCCCAGGTGACGGCGCCGAAGTCGGGTGTAATGACAGTTGAGAAAGGCTCTTCCGCTGCAGATTGCGCTCGCGCTGTAAGCGTGCCGAATAGAAAAGGCAGGACGCAGAGTAAGGTGCGTGCCCCAGCGCTGCGGTTCCTAAGAGATGCTGTTAACGTTGAGCGTAGGTAGCAGATTGCAGTGATTGCATGGATTCGGCTCATGGTGTCGTCTCCGGTCGAAGTGAATAGAGGTAAGCAACAAGGTCATCGATCTGCGCCTCATCGAAGTGCGCAGCATAGCTAGGCATTGTCGACTCTTCGCTGCGGACGATGCGGCTGAGGGTGTTGCGTGGATACGACCAAAGCTGGGCGTCAGCATCCATAATTCGAATTGAAAAACTGTCTTCGTTCATACGTAAACCGGTTCGACTCACACCGTTTTTATCGGTTAGCGACACTGACCACCAACGCGGCGCAACCTCTGCGCTGGGCTCAAGCAAGGCAAGCGCGAGTTCGTCAGGGCTGAGTTCGCTGCCAATGCTAGTTAAATCGGGGCCAAGCCTGCCGCCGCGTCCAGCAAGCATATGGCAGTCAAGGCATTCGCCGGTTTCGTTGAAAAGCACAGCGCCAGCTTCGGCCGAACCGTTTACTGCGAAGTTTGCGGCCTCTCGGCTTAGTGACTCTATATACGCGGCAAGCTGCCAAAGCTGCGAGTCTGGCACCTTGGGGTCAACTGCCATCATTGCGGTTCCGCTTATCCCCTCGCGCAAAATCGTATAGATTCCAGCGCTGCTGCTTGCACGCTTGAGCGTCCCCGTGAGGTTAGGCGCGCCAACCTCATCATTACCTCGGGCGTCAAAGCCGTGGCAGCGGGAACATTGTTTTTCGAAATAGCTCGCGCCCGCATTGATGTCGAAAGGTGTGTTGTAAAGATTTCCTGCATCCTCTGCAAAACTGACAGAGGTATTTGCTAGGCTGAGCAAGAGAGTAGACGCTACCCATTTAATCAGAGTCGGCCAAGACAATTTTGCGTTGGGCGGCGAGTGTGAAGAGTCTGAAGAGTCTGAAGAGTTTGAAGAGTGTGAAGAAGAGAGGGGTATTGGCTGAAGTGTAACCACCTGCTTCGCAGTGAAACCCGTCAGCCGCGTGTTAGTGAATAGTGATGAGCAATGCATAGCTACTCTCTGATTCTGTTATTTTACGAGAGCATAGCACTGTGGTGCGAAGGAGCAATCCCCCAGAGCAGGAGAATTAATTTGCTCATTCCAAAAGGAATCGGAGATTTTTGAGGCAGTTGTGCCCTCAAGGCCTGCCAGAAAGTTCCTCCCCTGCGCGCAGCGCCATCATCAAAAAGCCGGTGAAGGCAGGGCTATTCGGCGCAACACTCGGGTCAACACGTGTGCGCAACTGGGCTATCTGACGCCGAAATTCAGTATAGAACTCCCAGCTTGGCTGGGGTCGATAGACGAGGTTGTCTAGCTCTAAATAACTAATGATGCCCTTTGCAGTAGTGGGCTTAACGAATACTTCGTCTTGCGGGTTGGCGTAAACCGGAGCGAGGCTGATGATTGACCATTTGGCGAATTTATAACGCAGCAGTATCTGCAATACCTGCTCGAAACCTTTTTCTTGATCGCCGTGCAACTGAGCTTTTAGACCGGCGGTTATACGATTCTTCTCCTTTGGTGCTAAGTTGCTCACTAAATCACGAAATTTTGGTTTCTCGAATATCGAGACCAAAGACGCGCGGCTTACCAGTTTGACCCAGTCTGTCAGCAGGTCGTCGGTGTCGCGGAACTTCTTTTTTGCGAAACTCTCCTCGACGAAAGCCTGCATTTTGTCCAAACGATGTTTTTTCCCAACTGCCGCAAGCTCAGGGTGGGCGAAACCGCCAGGGTATTTGGTGAGAAACCATCTCTCCGCTTGTTTTAGTCGCGCTTCATTCAAGGTCGTTTTTCCTTTGGTGCGGTTTTTTTAAACGCTAGTGTTCAATTTTTACGCGGTTCCAATCACCCGATCGAGAATCGAGATGTTGTTTGAGCGCGCGGCCGCTTTGTTGGTAATTGTCGGCGTTGCTTTCCCAATAGCGCTGCGCGCT
>LICD01000169.1 GCA_001438145.1 OM182 bacterium BACL3 MAG-120619-bin3
TAGGGAGTGGGCTTAACTTTTTTCTTCATGCCCAGCGAGCAGATGCTGAACAAATTTCTCGAGCGTCTCATACGGCTGACAGCCGACCACAACGAGGTCGTTAGCGTAGAATGTCGGCACGCCTGTCACGCCCACGCCACGCGATCGCGCCCAGTCTTCATCGACTTTGGCTGAGAAGCTACGCTCGACTAGTACGGCGCGCGCTGCGAGGCCATCGAGTCCAACTGCCTCGGCGATTTCAATAAGCGCATCAACGTCGCTGATGTTCACCGCGTCAACAAAATACGCGCGATACAGCGCATCGTGTATGGCCTCACCGCCCGGCTGCGTGTCAGCCCAAGCGCCTAGCTCCTGTGCGAGCCGGCTGTTATAGGTATGCGTGCGCTCGCCGTAGGGTAGCCCGGCCTCGGCCATGAGATTTTTCAGCCTCTGGCGTATCGGCTCGATATCCCGTCCCGCGAACATTTCAGCCAATGAGCGCCCTTCGGCAGGCGTATCTGGGTGCAAGGGGAAATGCACCCAGCGCGTTTTGACAGGATAGTTTGCCTTTAGTTTTTCAATACTCACGGTACTGAGATAACACCAGGGTCAGACGTAGTCGGTGAAGACGTCGAGTTGAAGTGAGTTGGACATTAAGTGCTCCGATCGAGTTGCTAAGGATTTGGCGACCAATAACACAGACTCTATCAAACTCTTGCCAGGGTTGCCTCGGCTAGAGGCGCTTGATCTAGATCAATCAATTAGTAACCTACCTGTCTCAAGAGTCCCTCTCACGCTCGTTTCGCCATGTGTCAGGCTTTTGCACCACTTGCCTCTTCGGCCAATTGCGCTAGACTCCAACGATCGCCTAATTCTAGGGGCGCTGCTTCGGCGCGAGCGATTCGCCGGATATCGGCAGCTTAGTACAACTCATCTGGTTGGAACACAGAGGAAAACCAGACAATAAAAAGACGGAGAAAACGACCATGCGCAAACTTCTAACTGCCGGTGTCATCCTCGGCGTGACCGCAATGCAGCTCGCAGCGTTACCGACAGCGGCTGTCGCTCAATCTAGCGACGAGCCGCTCGCGATACTCGTTCCGGGTGGAGGCACCTATTCGCGGCCGATCACCACCGACTCTGATCTCGCTCAGCAGTTTTTCGACCAAGGCCTTCGCATGGCGTGGAGTTTCTACTTTCCTGAGTCGATCGCCTCCTATCAAGAAGCGACTCGCCTAGACCCCGACAGCCCCATGCCGTATTTCGGCTTGGCGCATGCGGCAGGTCCCAACCCTAACAGCCGCTATGCGGGCATGCCGGACGATCCCCAAGGCACGGGCTTGGATGCGATTCGTGAAGCGCTGCGGCGTATCGACAACGCGACGCCGCGCGAGCAAGACATGATCCGAGCGCTTTTCGTGCTCTACAACAAAGACGCCATTATGGACACTCGCGAACGCGACTTCGCTTTTGTCGATGCCATGCGCAAGCTGCATGAAAAATACCCCAACGACCCCGACATCGGCGCGATGTTCGCCGCGGGCTTTATGAACACCACGCGTTGGGACTACTGGGAGAAAGACGGCACAGCGCGTCCGGGCACCGAAGAGGCGCAGTTTGCGCTCGAAGCGGCGATGCGCGCCGAACACGATCATCCGGGTGCAAATCACCTCTATATTCACCTGATGGAAGCGTCTGGTCAGCCAGAGCTTGCGATGCCAGCGGCGCAGAAGCTCGAATCTACCGTGCCTATTTCGGGTCATATGGTGCACATGCCTGGGCACATCTATTTAAGAGTGGGCGAATACGAGAAGGCGATCGACATTAATGAGCGTTCGCAGATTGTAGACCTCCAGTTTGCCGAACTTTGGGGTGACACTAATTTTCCCAATATTGGTACCTACCCACTGTCGCATAAAATGCATGCACCACACGCGCTAGATTTCGTGCGCTATGCGAGCATGTTGCAGGGCAGCTATGCGCAGGCATCCGAAGCGGCACAGCGCGGCGCGGCGAGCGTTGGTACTGCGCCCGAGGCGGTTAATCGCGGCGAAAAGCGCGTGGTTCACTCTTGGGTTGTCGACAAGGTCTTTGGCAAATGGGACAAGTTGCTCAGCAGTGAGCAGAGCCATAAAGGCACGCCTTATCTCGACGGCATGTGGAGCTATGTAACCGGCAGCGCCAATATCGCGAAGGGCAATCTCGCGGCAGCGGATGCGGCGCTCGTGCATATTCGTGAGATGGCGGTAGACCCTAAAGTAGACACCACCGGCGTGAGCCCAACCTCTGCTTCGCAGGTCCTCACGCTCGCGGGCTTTGCCCTCGAGGGCGAGATTAAAGAAGCACGTGGCGATCTGGATGGTGCGATTGCCGCCTACGCGCGCGCAGTCGAAATCGAAGACACCAACAGCTACACCGAGCCACCAGACTGGTCGCAGTCGATGCGCCTCTACCTAGGTGCAGCGCAGCTCGATGCTGGGCAGGCGGCCGAAGCCGAGGCGACATTCCGTCAAGACCTCGAGTGGAAGCAGCAGAGTGGCTGGTCGACGTTTGGCCTTCAGCAGGCAATCGAGGCGCAGGGGCGCAGCGCCGAAGCGGTGATCGTCAAGCGTCAGTTCGAGTCGTTCTGGCGTAACGCCGATGTGACTCTATCGAGAGCGCATCTCTAGAGTGAGATGCACCGCAATGTAAGAGTAAAAGGGCCTGTCAGTAAACCGATAGGCCCTTTTTTTTGGTTCTATCGAAGGTGCCGGCTCTCGTCCCGAATTGACTTGAACTCAGAACTCGGCAGCAACTCTGGCCAGCGAGATGAGTTCGCCAGATCAGTGATAATCGATTGAAACAGCTCAATATCCTGCACTGCGCCGCGTAAATCCCACTCAGGGCTCCACGCATCGCAGGTCTGGTGATAGCAGTTGCCGGTGTAGTCGGCGATCCACTTGTCGCCCGCCGCGCGGCCGCCCTCGACCAGATCAGCGCCTCCGGCTATTCCCATAATCAGGAGCACGGGAACGCCGCGCCTGGCGAGTGAGAAATGGTCGGCTCTAAAAAACAGGCCGTTTTCTGGCAAGTTCTCGGGTGTCACTGTGCGTCCCTGTAGTGCGGCGGCGCGCGCTAAGTCCTGCTCGAGTTCGCTCTGCCCCTCGCCGACCTGAATAACATCGCGGGCAAGGCCTGCGGTCTGCAGAATGTCTAGAGTGAAGTTCGCAACCGTAGTCTCTAGCGGGAACAGCGGCTGGGAGGCGTAGGCTTCGGAGCCGAGCAGTCCACTCTCCTCGGCGGTCCACGCGGCGAAGACTACGCTGCGCTCGGGTGACTTTCCTGTACTTAGCACGCGGGCAAGTTCGATCACGCCTGCAATCCCGAGCGCATCGTCGTTAGCGCCGGGCCGCACGGTGCGTCCCTGCGAATCGGGTTCGCCAACACCATAAGCGTCCCAGTGCCCCGAAACCAGGATCGATTCCTCTGGGCGCGTCGATCCCTTTAATCGCGCCAGTACGTTCTGGCTCTGGACGACTTCCATTTCAATTTCGAGCGCTGCTGAAAGCGTGACCCCTTCGAGCTCAAACGCCTCAAAGTCTTCGGCGCGCGCGAGTTGTCGCTGCTCTTCGAGACTAAGCCCTGCGAGTGCAAACAGATCGCGTGCCGCGTCGTTGTGAAGCCACCCTTGGAGCAGCGGCGGCGCGAGGCTGTCGGCAGGGCGCTCGATTGAGTAGTTCTCACCAGGGGAAGACGAGGCCACGTTCCAGCCATAGCCTGCGCCCGCGTCGTCGTGGACGACCAGAGCAGCGAGAGCGCCTCTGCGCGCTGCCTCTTCGAATTTGTAGGTCCAGCGCCCGTAGTAGGTCATTCGCTTGCCGCCGAAACGGCCTGCGACTGCTTCGCCAGCAACTGCTGCAAAATCAGGATCGTTGACTAAGAAGACGGCAAGCTTGCCGCGCAGATCGATGTTGCCAAAATCATCCCAGCTACGCTCCGGCGCGAAGGCGCCATGACCGACGAAGACTATGGGTGCGTCGTCGATGACCGCGCGCTCAACCGCCCGAGTGCTGCTGAACTCTACCTCCGTACCCTGCACTAGAGTGCGTGTGGCCCCATCTGTGTTGAGTCGCAGAACAGGGGCGTTGTCTGCTGGCGCCACAATCTGCGTATGAATCAGCGGCACAGACTGCGTCCATCCGCCTTGCTCGCCGGCCGGTTCGAGTCCTAACTCCGTAAAGCGCTCGATTAAATAGTTGACCGTCAGCGCCTCCCCCGGCCCGCCGGGCGCGCGGCCGTAAAATTCGTCCGATGCAGTACCCTGACAGTCTCAGAAAGCCGCGCCGAATCGATCTGCGCACTTGTCACAGCGCTTTTTTGGCCATCTAAGCTTTCTTGGCAGCCGCTAAGAAGGCTCGCCAGACCGGACAAGAGAAATAGGGCGAGGACGCGTTGGA
>LICD01000170.1 GCA_001438145.1 OM182 bacterium BACL3 MAG-120619-bin3
ACCTCTCGATCGTCCAGTAACCGCTTGATCTGCATATTTAGGCCCTCTGAGTAATGTTAACGCTTATATTGTAAACCCACGTGTCAAGCCGACTCAGACCCCCACCCCTAACAACCTCAAAACGGCCATATCCAGACCCCACCCTCGGGGGTACCCCCACTCGCTCGGAAAGGTTCCCTATTACGCTATTACATACTATTGTAGATAAACGATAAGGTATTTTAGAGAAAAATAAAGGAGTAAGCTATGAGGCCAGTTTGTTTGGTTATCGGAGCGGGTGCTGGAATTGGCGGCACAGTTGGCAAGCGCTTTGCTCAGGAAGGTTATCACTCGGTACTGTGTCGGCGCAGTGATGAAGCGGGCCTAAATAAACTAGTTTCGCAGATAAATGAACGTGGCGGAGAGGCGTCAGGGTTTCTCTTGAATGCTGTGGATGAAGGCAGTATTGAAGAATGTATAGCGGAAGTAGAATCTCAGATCGGACCAATAGAAGTAGTAGTCTTTAATCTTGGTGCGCAAATCGGCAATCGTTCTCTTCAAGATACTTCATATAAAGTGTTCGAACTAGGTTGGAAGATGGCAACATTTGCCTTATTTAGAACTGCATCCACACTGTTTCCACTCATGGAAAAACGCGGAAGAGGTACACTATTAGTCACTTCATCCACTGCAGCTGTTCGTGGCAATGCCCAACAGCATTCGCATGCTGCGGCTATGGCTGGGCGACGTATGCTTTGCCAGTCCTTAAATGCAGAATATGCCAGTAAAGGTATTCATTTGGCCCACATCGTCATTGATGGCTCTGTTGATGCGCCAGATACGCTGGGGAAAATGATGGGTGCTGAAAAATTTCAACAATTACGGCAAGAGAAAGGTATGGAGCACGATGGCTTGATGCTGCCGGAGAAAATCGCGGATACTTACCTCCACCTACATCAGCAACACCGGTCAGTTTGGACACACGAATTGGATCTTCGAGCATTCTCGGATCTTGCGTGGTGGAATCATTAAGTCTTGCGTCAGAATTTGGTACAATCAGAATCGAAAAACCGTGACGATTCTGGAATTATGAGTTTGGTGCTATTTAACGAATAGCCTATCGCAAGCCAATTATTTAGAAGCTACATTATGAGCGGAGCACAAATTACGCTTTGGGGTGCTGGGACCAGTCGTACCATTCGACCGATCTGGGTCGCGGAAGAACTAGGCCTTAGTTATGCATTGATACCAATTGGGCCTAGAACTGGTGAAACTCAAACCGAAAGCTATACAGAGTTAAATCCCAAGCAAAAAATTCCTTTTCTTGAAGATGGTAGCTTGCAGTTATCGGAAAGCGTCGCGATTAGTCGCTACCTGATTAATCGTTATGGGACAACAGCCACAATGGCGCCGCCGGCTTCTATTGAAGAGCAGGCGAAGGAAGATGAATGGCTTAGTTTCATTTACGGTGAACTGGACGAGACGAGTCTGTATATCTTGAGACGCCACGGAGCACTGGCGGCCATCTATGGCAAAGCACCAACTGCCATCACCGCGGCAAAACAGTATTTTCAGAAGCAAGTGGCTGTTGCCGATATGCACTTGCAAGAGACTCAGTACCTAGTCAATAACAAGTTTGGGGTTGCTGATGTTTTTCTGACTACTTGCCTAGTTTGGGCAGAGTCGAGCGGCATCGGCTTGTCCGAGAGCTTGAAAAGCTATTTGCAGCGCATGCTTGCAAGAGAAAGCTATCAAGCAGCTAAGGCACAGAACACTCTGTAGTTAACAATACGAGAGGAAAGGCGAATTTAATGGGACCTTTGCAGGATATTAAAGTACTAGATTTAACTAGCATGGTATCGGGGCCGGTGGCTGCCATGATGCTGGGGGATCAGGGCGCTGACGTCATCAAAGTCGAACCCACCCATGGAGAGCAGTTGAGGCACTTGGGCGAGCAACACAATGATGTTACAGCAACCTTTTACTCCTGCAATCGCAACAAGAAATCTCTCGCCATTGATTTAAAAAGCGATGCCGGCAAGGAAGTGCTTTGGAAGCTTATCGATGATGCTGATGTTCTACTGCAGAATTTTCGTCCGGGCGCCATCGAGAGAATGGGTTTTGCTGAAGAAAAAGTCAGAAAGCGCAATGCAAAAATAATTTTTGTATCCATTAGCGGCTTTGGTGAAAAAGGTCCCTACGCTCACAAGCGAGTTTATGATCCGATTATTCAGGGCCTTTCGGGCGCTGCGGACATTCAAGCAAATCGAGAAACTGGCCGGCCGGGTATGTTTCGCATCATTATCGCCGATAAAATTTCCGCCTTAACTGCAGCTCAGGCTATTTCAAGCGCGCTGTTTCATCGAGAGAGGAAGGGCGAAGGTCAACATATCAAGCTGTCCATGCTGGATGCGACTGTGGCCTTCTTTTGGCCGGAGGGAATGAGCGGTCTCACCTTCGCCGAAAAGGAGGCTGATCACAAGAAATCATTCTCCTCAATCGACCTGATCTATGAGAGCCGTGATGGTTATATTACTATGAGCACCGTCTCTGATAAAGAATGGGAAGGATTTTGTAACGCAGTGCAGCGTCCGGAACTCATTGCTGACGAGCGCTTCGCTACAGCGATGGCCCGCCGTAAAAATATAACATTGAGACGAGAAATAGTCGGTGCCGAATTATCAAAACACAGCACTCAGGATTTGCTAGAAGTACTGGATTCTAACGATGTGCCCTGCGCCCCCATACTCAGCAGGCAGGAATTATTGGACCATCCTCAGCTAGTGGAGAGCGGTACAGTCAGCCGGCAGGATATCGACGGTTTTGGCGAGGTACGTCAAGCTATTCCAGCCGCGCAATTTCAATTAACACAAAGTACTCTTAGATTGCCGGCACCTAAATTAGGGCAGCATAGCCTGGAGATACTTGTCGAACTGGGTTATAACGAGAGTGAAAGCAATGAGTTAATTGACGCTAATGTAGTGCGTCAAGCAGAATAGTGCGGAAAGTAAATAGCTGAGATTCCATACGTTCTGCGACGTATTTTTGCGGGTTCTGCTGAAACGGAATAATCAACATACACACAGCAAGACAAACAAAAACACCATAGGGTAGGTAAGAAAGCTATGGAAACTAAAATAACTAAATTGTTCGATATCGAGCATCCGATCATACAAGGCGGAATGCATTATGTGGGCTTCGCTGAATTAGCGGCAGCGGTATCTAATGCAGGTGGTCTGGGAATAATTACTGCGTTAACTCAAGGTACTCCTGAGAAGCTTGGTAATGAAATAGACAAATGCAAGGCGCTTACTGATAAACCTTTTGGCGTGAACCTTACCTTCCTGCCATCGCTCACTCCGCCTGACTACCCCGGACTCGTTGATATATTAATAAGCAAGGGGATCAAGGTTGTTGAGACTGCAGGGAATAACCCCAAAAAGTGGTTGCCCATATTAAAAGAGAACAACATTAAGGTTATTCACAAATGCACCTCAGTTAGACACGCCCTAAAGGCGCAAGACATTGGCTGCGATGCAGTTTCTGTCGATGGTTTTGAGTGCGGGGGCCACCCAGGTGAGGATGATATTCCTAATTTTATATTACTACCCCGTGCCGCGGATGAATTAGAAATTCCCTTCGTTTCATCGGGCGGAATGGCCGACGGACGGTCCTTGGTTGCATCGTTGGCAATGGGCGCCGAAGGCATGAATATGGGTACGCGCTTTATAGCTACCAAAGAAGCACCGGTGCATGACAATGTAAAACAGGCATTGCTTGCAGCGACAGAGCTCGACACGCGACTGGTCATGCGACCACTACGCAATACCGAGCGTGTGCTTATCAATCCTGCCGTAGAACGATTGCTGGAAAAAGAAGCTGTGTTAGGGAAGGATGTCAAGTTTGAGGATATCGCATCTGAGGTAGCTGGCGTCTATCCAAAAGTGATGCTGGATGGAGAGGTTGATCGTGGAGCCTGGTCCTGTGGCATGGTTGTTGGCTTGATCAATGACATCCCTTCGGTGCAAGAACTTATGGATCGAATCATGAATGAAGCTACGTCAATCATTAACGATCGCTTCGCAGGGATGTAATTAGTTTTGTCATCTTGCTCGTCTATGAGCCTTCCCCAAAAGCTACGAAGCCGTTCCTAAGCCAGCCCACGATCAGTCCTGTTCACTTGAATAACATAGCAACCCAGCTGTTCAGGCTTAACCTGAGCAGAGCGACCGTTGTCCATTGTGACTACTAACTCACCAGCAGAATGCTCTACAAACGCATGGGCCCGCCCCTGAGCGTCCAGCAATCTATCACCAATAAGCACCTCTCGATCGCTCAGTAACCGCTTGATCTGCATATTCAGGGCCTCTGTGTGGTGGAACAGTCTGTATTATAACCCCACGAGTCAAGC
>LICD01000171.1 GCA_001438145.1 OM182 bacterium BACL3 MAG-120619-bin3
ATAATACTGGCCACTTGGTCGGTACTAAATGCCGCCAGACCTTCAAGAGGCATTCCGTTGTGACCGCCTTCGCCGCGAAGCCCGTGACAAAACACACAGGTCTGTCGAAATAAAGCCAAGCCTTCTGTGTTTGGCTGTGGCGGCGTAATTTGCTCTAGAGGGATAGACGTCTCTTCACCCTCTTCAAGCAGCTTAAACGTCCACATGCTGTCGCCCCGGCTGGAACCTGCCAGCAGATTGCCCGCAGAGAACACTGTTACGTACTGCTCGCCCTCGTGTTCGAAAATTGTCGGCGGCGCGTTAACCCCTGCGTCAGTCATAAACTCCCACAATTTCTTACCATCACGAGAGTCCATCGCGGTAAAACGACCATCGTTGCGGCCGGCAAACAACAGGTCACCGGCAGTCGCGACCAGGCCGCTATAACAACGGCTGGACCAGCGCTGAGACCAAAGTCGCTGGTTGGTGCGGAGATCCATCGCCGCAACAACTCCCGTGACAGCGATGGGCGCAAAACGCATGCTTCCACCGGTATATCGATCGCCCGACTCCACTTGTTCGACGCCGTCCCGAGTAGCGTAAGCCGCCTGCCGTTCGCCGGCACACACGTACATAACTCCTTTGTTAGGGTCTACTGTGCTTGGCGGCCAGTTTGCTTCGCTACGTCGAAGTAGCACCGGGTTATCCCAAAATGGAGTGAAGATGGCGCCGTTGTTAACCATCGTGAAACCCTCAGGCGGGATATCCAGCGTCTGAGAGACAAAGGCGTCGCCTACAGGGTAGGGTTGAGTGGCCGCTGTCGCCTGGCGGGGTTCTTGGGGAACCGGTCGCTCTTCGATACCAACCAGAGGCTCGCCGTTGGTTCTATCGAGAATATACACCCAGCCGGTTTTGCCTGCCTGAGCCAAGCCTTTGCGCGGCACACCCTCATAGTCCAGATCAAACAACACCACTGGGTTAGGCGCGTCGAAGTCCCACAGGTCATGATGAACCTGCTGGAAGTGCCAACGGTATTCGCCGGTATAGACATCCAACGCTACGATAGAGGCCGTGAAAAGATTATCGCCCGCACGTATGGCGCCATTGTAATCGGGGCCAGGATTGCCGGTAGAGAAATAGATCATGCCAAGCTCAGGGTCCACCGCCGGCGTATGCCAAACCGTGCCGCCACCGGTCTCCCACGCAGCACTGTCCGCCGGCCAGGTGTCAGAGCCAAACTCACCCGGAGCAGGCACTGTATAGAAAGTCCACAGCAGGCTACCGTCGTTTGCATTATAGGCTTTAACACGCCCTCGTGCTGCAAATTCAGCGCCGGCAAAGCCACTGATCACCATGCCATTAAAATACAGCGGCGCGCTGGTAATGGTATAACCTTCTTCCCAGGCTTCCGCCTGAATAGACCAGACCTCCTGCCCAGTTTCCTTATCTAGAGCTTTTAATACGCCGTCTAGTTGTCCGACAAAAATTTTATCCTCGCCAAAACCTACTCCACGGCTGGTCCAGCCACAGCAGATGGTTGAAATTTCTGAACTGAGGTTTGCTTGTTTGCTCCACAAAATTTCACCTGACTCGATGCTTAACGCAAAAACATCATCTGCACCGGTTATGACGTACATAACACCTTCGTGAATAATAGGCTGTGCCTCGCCAGAATATTTAGCACCAACACCGGAGCCCTCAAGATGCGTTCGCCACACCGGACCCAGCTGACCAATAGTCTCGGTATTAATCTGTGTGAGAGGAGAAAAATTGCGGTTATATAGGTCCCCGCCGTTACTGAGCCAACTGCTTACAGGCAATTGCATTAAGGTGTCGGCATCGGGCCTGATTTGCGAAAACTCTGCCGCCTGGGAAGTGCTAATACAGATGAGGAATGGCAGTACTAAAAAATTCCGATGCTGTAGTCTTATCATTATTATCTCTCAAAATCGGCTGGGGGCTAAGGCGCGCCCCTCGAATATCTCACGGCGCAGATTAATTAATCCAGTCTATTTCTACTATGCTCTCCACCTGGATGCAATGCAGATAGCAGCTCACATCTCTTAGCCGGCCAAATGCCATTCTGCCCGTTTCACCGCGACGCCTTATCAAGGCCCCATCAACACCTTACTAGTGTGGACAAAGACAATATTCGCAGCTACTGTTTATGGCTACGGTAATCATCATTGAGCTCAATGTGTCTATGCAAACTGCAACAATTTTTAGAATAGGTCTAACTGCTTTTCTAAGCATGGTTCTTGCTGGTACTGCCTATACACAGATAGCCAGTGACCCTTCTCCTTTTGAAACGGACAATCCAAAAGCTGTTGTCCCCGGCGAACTCTTTACCGAACCGGCAACGCTCATCAATATAGGTTTTGAATGGTTAATTCAGGGCGATGACAACCGCAATGCCAGCGTATCGGTAGAGTATCGTGAGCAAGGCAGTTCTGAATGGCTCGATGGTTTGCCCTTACTGCGGCTTAATGGCGAGCGGGTTTACAGTGAGTCTCGCGTCGACGTTATCGTGCCCAATATGTTTGCAGGAAGTGTGCTGGAGCTTGAACCCGACACTGCTTATGAAGCCCGCTTTATCATCACCGATCCGGATGGTGTAATCGGGAACCCCGAGCGTGTTGCATTGGTACGCACCCGCGCAGAACCCCAGCCATATGCTGGCGGAAGAGTTCTGCACGTCTACCCCCATGGTTACACCGGCGAGAAACTCGAGCCTGCCTTCGAGGGTTTAATGTGTGCCTACAACGAGTGGTGCGCAGGTACAGATTGGGCCACTTCGGGTCGACCTCGAGTGCGCGCCGGCGATACCCTCGTTGTTCATGCCGGGCTCTATAAATACAACCGATACGAGTACACCAATAATGCAGCCGTGAATAGATCAACACCCCTTGACGGAACCTACTACCTGACCGCCGATGGTACGGCGGAGCGACCAATCTCAATTGTTGCCGCCGGTGATGGCGAAGTTATCTTCGACGGCAACGGCAATTACGCGCTGTTCGATGTGCGTGCAGCAGATTACACCTACTTTGAAGGCATCACTTTCCGCAACTCTGAGATAGCCGTGTTGGCTGGCACGCAATTTCTTGCCGGCTCCAAGGGTCTTACCGTTAAACGCAGCCGTTTCGAAAATGTTGGCGCTGGTGTATTCACTAACTATTCCGGATCGAACAATTTTTATATCGCCGACAGTACGTTTATGGGGCGTAACGACCCCGACCACTTGATCGGCTGGCAGGGTCAGATATGGGAACAGTTCGCCGGGCTGGAAGAGCAGGTGTTTCCCCCCGCTATGGCATCCTATGTGGCCGTGAAGCTTTATGGCCCCGGCCATGTGGTTGCCCACAACTATATTGCTGACTTCCACGACGGCATCAACGTTGAGACCTACGGCAATCCCGACGGTTCAGTTGCGTCGGGCCCTGGAATTCCCGATGGAGCAAAGTATCCGCCGCGGGAATATTGGGACCGCCGACCAGTTGCTATCGATTTTTACGGCAACTACATTACCAACAGCCATGACAACCCGATCGAAGCCGATGGCAGCATGCACAATATTCGTATTTTTCGGAATATGTTTATCAATCATCCCTCCCATGCATTTTGTAATCAACCGGCGCTGGGTGGCCCTGTTTACTGGTATCGTAATATTGCCTATCACTTACCAACGGGGTCGACTCGTTTAACTGCTGGGTCTGCCGGAGCAGTTTTTTACAACAACACGATTCTGTCCGAGACTAATGTCATCGGCGCAACGAACGTGCACTGGCGTAACAATCTTTTCCTTGGAGAGCAATCAGCAGATGAAATTTTTAGCGTGACTACTCTAAGCAGCTACTCCTCGTCAGACTACAATGGCTTTCGTCCGAATTCGGCAGAAGTTTCGTTTCGCTGGCAAGCACCCACCTCAAAGACGCTTGTCGATGTAACTAATCCGAACTATGAAGCAGAGCTTGAATCCATGGAATTTGCGACACTAACAGACTATTCAACTGCAACAGGTCAGGACCGCAACAGCGTGCTCGTAGACTACGATATATTTGTTAACGTGCCGCCACTTGATGCGCGCGATAGCGAATCTCTGCAGACCCTTTACAACGCGGCTGATCTCGACTTCCGGCTACGAAGTGGTTCCGCCGCAATAGACCGCGGAGCGATATTGCCGGGCATAACTGACGACTTCAACGGGGACGCACCCGACTTGGGCGCTCTGGAATTTGGAGCGGATACTCCTATATACGGACCGAGGCCGTAAAGTAAGAGGTTTAAGCAATGGTCATAGTAAGAATACAGTAGAATCAAAAAAGCTAGAGCAAGTTGTACCAAAAGCAGCGTTAAATAAAAATCCTTTTGCCCCGTCGCCCTCTCATT
>LICD01000172.1 GCA_001438145.1 OM182 bacterium BACL3 MAG-120619-bin3
TCCGCTTTTATCGACTTCGGTGACAGTGCCTACTTCGGCGCTAGCACGCGTGTTCGGCACACTAGATTCGAGGATACGGACGCGCTCGCCGTTTAGGAGCGCAAACGCAGGCGCGCGGCCAATACTCGCTCTCACAAGGAGATCGATTTTCGCGGCAGGCAGTGTCCAGTCGATAAGCGATTCTGCTTTGTCTATTTTATTGGCATAGGTACTAAGCGCATCGTCCTGAACTTGCGCGCTGTCTTGAAATGCTTCGAGATTGTTCATTACCGCAACTAGCGACTTAGTCCCAACAGTGACTAGCTTTGCTTCGAGGCTGACGCGTGTCTCACGCCCGTCGATGACAACAGCTGCTTTCTCGAGCATGGCGCCCGTATCTAAGCCTGCATCCATCTGCATTATTGTCACGCCGGTGGAATCATCGCCTGCAAGAAGTGCGCGCTCGATAGGCGCTGCGCCTCGCCACCGCGGCAGCAGTGAAGCGTGGACATTCACGCAGCCTAGCCGCGGCGTGTCGAGAATCGACTGCGGCAGAATTAACCCATAGGCGACGACGATTAATACGTCACAGGCGAGTGCGTTGAGTTCGGCGACCGCCTCGTCGCTGCGAAGCGTCGATGGCTGAAGTATCCGAAGACCCGCCTCCATGGCCGTCCGCTTAACCGGGCTAGGCGAGAGTTTCTTGCCGCGACCCGCCGGACGATCGGGCTGAGTGTAAACGGCCACTAACTCGAAACGTGACGCGTCTTCGGCTTGCGCCGTGATTAACGCGTTGAGATGAGCGGCGGCGAATTCGGGTGTGCCGGCGAAACAGACTCGCAGTTTATTCATGGAGGCTTCGATTTAGGTTAAGAGGATGGGATTGGACCTAGCCGACTGAATTAGGCCGTTCTCTTATGGGCCTTGGTAAGCTTGCTGCGAATTCGGTCGCGTTTCAATTTACTAATATAGTCGACGAATAGTTTGCCATCCAAATGGTCGATCTCGTGCTGAATGCAAATGGCGAGCAAGCCGTCTGCCTCTAACTCGAACGGTGTGCCTTCTTCGTCTTGGGCCTTAATGATGACACGCCGTGGACGCGAGACTGTCTCGTAGAATCCGGGTACCGACAGACAGCCTTCGTCGTAATCTTGGAGCTCTTCGTCGATTACCTCGAAAGTTGGATTGATGTAGGCGCGTGGACTATCTTTAGTTTCAGAGACATCAATGACAAGGATACGCTGATGTACGTCAATCTGCGACGCCGCAAGTCCTATGCCTTCGGCGGCGTACATTGTTTCGCGCATATCGGCGACTAAGGCTTTTAACTCCGCGTCAAAAAGAGTGACCGGCTTTGCTACGGTGCGTAGCCGCGGATCCGGAAATTCTAATATTGGCAAAACGGCCATTATTGCGTCCTCTGTTGCACCCTCGAATAGGGTTATACCCATAAGATGGGGTCATAGTTCCTATTATTCCACAGATTGCGCACTCATTGTTTGCTTTGCAGGCTCCGTTTTGGGGGTTTTAGGCCACTTGCAGACTAGCGAGCAAACAAAACGCAAACAAACGGTGTAAGACTATGCAGAAAGAAAGCCATGCCCAAGTGTTAGCTAGCTATTCGCCCGTGATGAGAGCGCTGCTAACCCTTGCTCTGCTTACCTCAATACTGTCGTATTCACCTGTCGCTCTTACGCAGGAGACAATAACGCTTCGACCCCAGCTTACATCCGAACCTTTCGGCACCAACACCGATAGCGTGTCACTGCCAAAGCTGCAGGCGGCGATTGGACGCAATACGATTGTTCAACTAAGCACGCTCGCTAAGACGCCACGTATCATTGCGCTCGAAAACAATTCTAGCATTGCCTCGCAAGAAGACCTGGTGCTCGTCGCTGGCAAGCTAGACACGGGAATTTCGGAGTATTCGATCTACCGACTCGGCGAAACACATACTCGCCTTGTCGAGAAACAGCACAGCGGTCCAACGGAGAAATACGCCCACTTCATTATCGAAGACTCTAGGGCACAGATTCAAGAATTAGAATTTATTGGCAGCGCGACGTTGCTCGCTAAGCCGACTGTTATCACCACCGCCGAAACTCCACGAAGTGCTGCGAACGAGCGTCGCCATAAAGCGCCCCGACAGTGGTTTAGAGTAACCACAAGTGTTGGCGTGGTTCGCGAAAACGATGTCATGGTGCCAGCGGGTACGCTCGGGGAATTGTCTCTCGCCTCGGTGATTAACGCTGAGGGTCTGAATAGCCACCGACAACGACTCGCCGCCTCTTCTTCGCCACATAGCATAGACGGCCAGGTGTTATCGTTTTTTTCGGGAAGAAAATGGGGTGCAAGGCAAACAAACATGATCATCGATCGGGGGCAAATCGACGGTCTGACTCAAGGTATGCGCGTTGCTATTGTGGCGCCTAATCAAGCTGACAAGGACCTTGGCGATACGATTATCTATGCGCTTACGCCTTATTTTTCGTTAGCACTGATACTGTCCGCTTCACAGCCCATAGAGAGGGGGGCGCGCATAAAAGGTACCGCGGCAGCCGTACAATGAGTAGCGACGACCTGCAGCTCAGGCTTGCCCTTTCGCTGTTTCACTGCAAGGGTGGTCATGCGCCAGCGCTGTCACGTGCGCTTCGACACCAAGGGTCTTTGAAGGCGTTAATGGCGACGACGCGTGAAGCGCAAGAGCAATACGGTCTAAGCCTGTCACAGCAGGCGCTGCTGAGTGGTGAGCCTGCCAGCGCAGAATCACTCGCGTTGGGTGACAAAGACCTCGAGTGGGCACTTGATTCTGAACATCACTTAGTCACCTATGATTCCATTTTCTACCCTGAGCGGTTGCGCGAAACCGACTGCCCACCTCTTCTGCTTTATGTTCGCGGCTCGCTTGCGACACTGGGTTCTCTGCAGCTTGCAATAGTGGGTAGCCGTAACGCGAGCGATTATGGAAAGCGCAATGCGTATTGGATGGCTCGCGAGTTGTGCAAGGCTGGTGTGACCATTTGCAGTGGGCTCGCGCTGGGCGTCGATGCCAATGCCCATCTCGGCGCCCTCGATGCTGCCGGTTCTGATGCATCCGTGTCGACGGTGGCTGTTCTGGGCACCGGAATCGATCGAGTCTACCCTGCCGCTCATCGAGCGCTTTTTCAGAGAATCGCGGACAACGGTGCAGTGGTGTCAGAGTTTCCACTGGGCATGCGCGCGTACGCCTATAATTTCCCCCGACGCAACCGACTTATCAGTGGGTTGAGCGTGGGCGTGTTGGTGATAGAGGCAGCGATAAAGAGTGGGTCATTGATCACCGCGCGTTACGCGGTCGAACAAAATCGAGAGGTTTACGCCTTGCCGAGTCTATTGAGTAACCCCCAAGGTCGTGGCTGTCATGAACTGATAAAACAGGGAGCAATGTTAGTCGATGACCCAAATGATATTTTATTCGAGCTTGGACTCAAGGCTCGTGAGGCTACAGAGGCGGGTGACATGCTCTCGCCTACCGGATTCGGCAATCTAATCGACACAGGTGAGCCGAATGACCTTCAGCCGCTACAGCGTAAACTCTTACAGAGGCTGCGAACCGAAGACTGTCTTTTTGACAGCTTCCTCGATGCCGATCTGGCGAGTTTTGGTGCACTAAATCACGCGCTGCTTGATCTCGAAGTGAGAGGCCTCGTGTCTTGTCGAGGCGGGCGCTACACGATTGCCTAAGGTGATAAAAAAATCGCATAAGCACGGGCATTACTTGGCGCTACTAGCTCCCCCAAAATTAAGTAGAATGTGCTCCCATGCCGAGCGGATACCATTTAGAGGCCGCGAGTCCTTCAGCAACCCCATTATGGAGCCTTCTATGCAAAGCGCTGATGCGTCACACAAACAGGCAGAATATTTACTCGACGAACCTTCGATCGTTGCTGGCCTCGAAGCGGTCGCAGCGGGCGGCGTAATTGCCTATCCTACCGAGGCTGTATGGGGGCTAGGCTGCGATCCATTTTCTGAGGCGGCTGTCGCGAAACTCCTGAAAATAAAAAACAGACCGGTTGAAAAAGGGCTTATTCTTGTCGCCTCGAGCCTCGAGCAACTGCCCGCTCTCGCGGCCTCACTCACCGACGCGCAGCGCGACACGATGCAGGCGACCTGGCCTGGACCTGTTACCTGGCTAATACCCGACGTCGACGGCTGCATTCCTCAATGGATAAAAGGCGAGCACGCAAGCGTGGCGGTGAGAGTCAGCGCACACCCTCTCGTGCGTGAATTATGCAATCGCCACGGCGGTGCGCTGGTTTCCACGTCGGCTAATGATGCGGGCGAGCCGGAAATTCGATCTCAATCAAGACTCGTCGAGGAGTTTGGCGGTAGAATTGA
>LICD01000173.1 GCA_001438145.1 OM182 bacterium BACL3 MAG-120619-bin3
GTTGCGCGATAAAGTGTCCTAGCTCTGAATAGAACATATCTTGAAAAAAATCTAATGAATCACTACCAAGAAGATCACTTTTTAGTGGCTCACTTGCTTTTTGCATAGACGAAGTCACTAATCGCAAAAATTCAGCTTCGAACTCTGCGGCAACCTTATTGCTCGCGGATTTTTGCTGAGAAGCTGAGCCATTCGCTTCGCGCTTAATCATCGCCATAGAGGCAAAATCGTATGTGCTTTGTGCTGCGATTGAATTAGACGCCATTACAACACCACCAATTCTGCTTTCAGACTACCCGATCTTTTCAACGCCTCGAGTATCGCAATGAGAGAGGATGGAGTCGCTCCAACCTGATTTACGGCGTCAACGATGTCTTGCAATTCAATGCCACTTTCAAATACAAACATATTATTTGCAGGTTCATCGACTTCGATTTCGGCGTTTGTCACCTCTACTGTCTGGCCATCCGATAGACCCCCTGGCTGGCTGACATCATTGAACGCACTAACCCGAACTGAAATCGTGCCATGAGATACGGCTGCAGCAGCAACGCGCACAGATCTGTTAATCACCGCGGTCCCAGTCCGAGAGTTTATTACTACTCTCGCCATTGGTTCGCCTGGATCGATGTCCATGTTTTCAATTTCACTCATAAATGCAACTTTCTGTGCTAGATCGGACGGAGCTATGACCGCGACTGAAACAGCATCCAAGGGCGTCGCGAGCCCTGGGCCATATAGCTCATTTATTGCCTTTGTAATCGCATTAGCTGTTGTAAAATCAGCATCACGAACATTTAGAATAAAATGATCTGCTGTTTCAAAGGGTGTTTCAATAAGCCTTTCGATAATCGCGCCATTTGGTATTCTGCCTGATGTAGGAACCCCGATTTCGACGCTTGTTCCAGCTGCGCTCTGTGATATTCCGGTTACCGTTAAGGCACCTTGAGCGACTGCATAAACTTGTCCGTCAATTCCATACAGTTCTGTCATCACTAAGCTACCCCCGCGCAAGCTATCGGAGGTGCCGATAGTTGAAACGTTCACATCTATGCGCTGGCCGGGCTTTGCGAAAGCAGGGATTTCGGCAGTTACCATCACCGAAGCCAAGTTGTCGGTTTGGAGCGGTTGCGTCGCATTTTGTTGCGCGAGCGTAATTAGATTTTCGCCGAGGTCGAATTCGGATACCGGACCATCTATGCTAACTCCAAGCCCAGATAGCAATGAGGTTAAACTTTGCCCCGTGACACGAAGATCTTTTCCATCACCCGTGCCCGAGAGGCCCGCAACTAATCCATAGCCAACTAACTGATTGCTGCGAACGCCAGCTACGTCTACTAAATCCTTAATTCGATCAGCATTAGCAACAGGTGCAAAAGTCACAGCAGCGCACAACAACGCGACACATAAACGCATAGTGGTTTCCTTTAGAACGGCCATAAACTAAATAGCACATTTACACCCCATGGGGCCTTAGTAGCGCGAGCAAGTTCACCTACGCCGCTGTATGAAAATTGCGCGTTCGCAAGTCTTGTTGATAGCACCGTATTATTTGGCATTATGTCTTCGGGTCGGATGACGCCTTTTACGACAATCATCTCGCTTCCCTCATTTAGACCTAACTGCTTTTCCCCGAAAACCACGAGATTGCCATTGGGCATCACGTCTATAACAACAGCTGATATGGAGCCAGTAAGAGATGCAGACTGACCCGCAGTGCCGCTTCCAGAGCTAGAAATTGTTGAGCCATCCGTTCCAATATCACTAAAAAAAGATCCGCCGGGGAACAGTGAGCTCGCCTGGTTGGCCCCTATAACGGTGTTGGCCGACGCGCGTTCGGTTGATAGCCCAGAAATTCGAGATGCTTGAGCAGTCTCGTTCAGTATTACAGTGACAATATCGCCAATTTCGACCGAGCCTGCTTTGTATGCTCTGCCGGCAGGGTATAAAGAATTACCGTTATCCATGATCGAGCCGGTTAGCAATCTAGCCTGCTGCTGCGGCTCCGGGTAAGTTAACGCGAATTCTGACTGCATCGTGCCAACCCGTGTGTCGCTCGAGGCGCATGATTGTAACGCGCCAGCAATTAGTATGAATGCGATTAATCTGTACATGCCGCTAACCCTTGATTAGAGATTATTGTTTAAGAAGCGAAGCATGCCATCGGCCGCTGAAATTGCTTTTGAGTTAATTTCGTAGGCCCGCTGGGTTTCAATCATATTTACCATCTCCTCAACGACATTGACGTTCGAGGCTTCTAAAACACCCTGCGTAAGCATTCCTGCACCTTGAAGCCCCGGGTTACCAACGATAGGATCGCCGCTCGCATTAGTTGGCGCATAGAGATTTCGCCCAATAGGCGTTAAGCCTGCCGGATTCGCGAACCGTGTTAGTTGAAATTGGCCTATTTGACTTAGACCCCCACCTGAAGCCAGTTCAGCGCTGACCGTGCCGTCACGGCCAATAGTCACGCTTGCTGCGTCCGTCGGGATGTTAATGGCGGGAATCAATGGCTCACCACTGCCTGTAACCAGCGCGCCTTCGTTTGAAATCTTGAAGGACCCGTCTCTTGAATACGCAGTCGTACCGTCTGCCTGTTGAACGGCAAAAAAACCATCCCCTGCAATAGCAACGTCTAAAGAATTCTCAGTGGAGACCATATTGCCTTGCCGATGAATCTTTTCCGTAGAGACAACACGAGTGCCAGTGCCCAGCATCAAACCTGTAGGCGTCTCGGAGGTCGCGTCAGCTTGCGCTCCGGCTTGAACAATGCGCTGGTAGAGTAGATCTTCAAAATTTGCACGATCTTTTTTGAAACCTATGGTATTTACGTTTGCCAAGTTGTTGGCAATAACAGTCATTCGGGTCGATTGTGCCGATAATCCTGTTTTTGCTACCCACATTGAAGCATCCATAATTTGTTCCTTTTCTTCTTAACAATTATTCATTAATCAATCTTTGATTTCGCATTACTAGCCAGTCGACATCATGCGACTTCCGTCTTTATCAATCTCTTCAGTACTCTTAATAATTTTCATCTGGGTTTCGAATGACCTGTAGTAGTCCAGCAGACTTACCATTATTTCCACCGCGTCAGAATTGCTCCCTTCTAAAGATCCAGGGGAAATTGAAATTGCCTCGGGCCCAGTTGCGAAGTCACCCGTTAGGCCATCTGATCCCACTGCCGCGTAAAGTCCATCTGAGCGCCTTGTCAGCGCGGTTGTGCTCGCGTCTCTCAGCATTAAAGTACCCAGTGGCGTCGAAACGCTTGTAGAGTCAGTCCCGTCGGTCCCGTACACGACTCCATCCGCTCCGATTGAGATTAGCGTATCGGTTGGCACTGTGATTGGGTTGCCTCCGTCGTCTAACACTAATTGCCCGGCCCCTGTCTCTAGTAGACCGGTTTCTGTAATTCGTAAATCGCCTCGCCGCGTGAACGCAACCTCTCCCTCAAGACTTTGGACGCCGAGCACGGTCGAATTATTCATCGCGATGTCGAGCGGATTCCCTGTCTGCATGTGATGACCCGGCTCAAGATTTACCTCTTCAACTCGCGACGGTGTAACTGCCTGATACCGCGAGGCAAGTCCATTTCCTCCGTAAGAAACAGTTTCTGGCCTGCTGGTTGTGCTTTTTTTATACCCAATTGTTGAGACATTGGCTAAATCGTTTGTCAGTTGCACTCGCTGGAATGACTGATTAGTTGCCGCACCTAACGCTGTAAAAACCAGTTTATCCATGTATCACCTCACCCTAACTCTTGTATTAGCTTCGAATATTTATCAGAGTCGTCGCCATACTAGAGGTCGTTTCGATAGCCTTCGCATTTGCTTGGAAATTGCGCTGTGCCTTAATAAGATCGACGAGCTCTGTAGTAATATCAACGTTCGAACGCTCAATTGAGCCAGACATGACCGTCCCGAAACCAGATGTACCACCTTCACCATAACTCGCTGCACCCGATTCGTTGGTAGCCGTGTATGACGAGTCGCCCGCGTTGCTCAGGCCTGCGTTGCTCGCAAATTTCGCTATGAAAATTTTTGCAGTCTTGATCGTGGAACCATCGCCATAGTTTACGGAGATTAGACCGTCACTACCGATGCTCATGCCAGTAAATTGGTAACTCGCTGGGCTACTGACGATAGAAGCTGTCCCTGTTCCTGTATTTGCAATATCGGTAACATCGCCGGTGACAGTGCTTGTGAAGGTCACCGAACTACCGCTCTGTGCACCGGTAGACCAGCCTGTCAGCGTCCCAGCTACGCTAGCGATAGTTGCACCCGTAGCGTCAGCGGCCCCACCTGCAGCGATACTCTTGAACGCTGAGGCGACCTCCGCTGCTGTTGC
>LICD01000174.1 GCA_001438145.1 OM182 bacterium BACL3 MAG-120619-bin3
ATAGCAATAGTGAGTTATTGAACGCCGAAACGGCGCGCCTTACACACTCAGATCCGCATTTACCGAGGCCTAGCTACCCAATGAAAACATTTTTTGCTCAAGGATGTTTAGAGTAGCCCACGCGCCTTGTTTCGGGCAAAAACCAACCTCCACCCGAGGAGCCCAGCTAATATCGCACCGTAGAGAAGCGCCTCTGAGAGGTCGGTTCGGACTATCCAGACCAAATGTATGATTGCCAAAACACCAGCGACATAGACCAATCGATGCAATCGGCGCCAATTCTTGCCGAGCTTGCGAACCATTACTCGAGGGGATGTCGCACCAAGGACGATCAAAATCAAAAAAGAGGAAAAGCCGATTGTGATATAAGGTCGCTCGACAACCTCTTCAAGAATAGCTCCCCATCTGAGGCCGAGTAGAAAAATCACCCAAACTAGAAAATGGACGCTCGCATAAAAAAGGGCAAATAACCCGACCATTCTTCGCCGCTGAGCGAACTCCACACGCCCTGACAGATGCCGAAGCGGCGTCATGGCCAATGCAAGTAAAAGAAAGCGAATTGACCACTCACCTGTTTCAAGCGCAAGCTCTTTCGCGGGGTCCGGACCGAGATCGTTCTGGAGCACCTTAAGCAAAAGCAGCACGAAAGGAATGAGACAGACAAGGAAGGTCAGAATGCGCAGGCGCTTCATCTTGTAACATTCCTCTTTAGCGACTGAACTAGCCGCTGAGTGTCATAGCCGATCGACCAATGCCCGCAACAATAGCAGCCTTAACCGGTCATCTATAGAGCAAACTGGCGCGTTTATCTACTAATAGTAGCGACTTAAGTCCATCCCTTTATAGAGAGAGGCAACTTGTTCGCCGTAACCATTAAACGGCTGGGTAGGGATCACTTTGCGGTCGAACAGCGTCTGCGGAAGCCTTCGCTCCATATCTTGGCGCCAGCGAGGATGATGAACAGCAGGATTCACATTGGCATAAAACCCATACTCGCGCGCCTGCAAATCCACCCATGTCGTGTTCGGCATAGTCTCGCGGAAATTGATCTTCACGATAGACTTGATACTCTTGAATCCATATTTCCACGGCACAACTAGGCGCATCGGTGCACCGTTCTGAGCAGGCAGGTGTTCACCATAAAGGCCCACCGCCATAAAGGTCAGGGGGTTCATTGCCTCATCCATCCGCAACCCCTCACGATAAGGCCATCGGACGATTGCAAAGCGCGAGCGTATACCCGGCATCGATTCGTCATCGACAATCGTCTCGAACTCAATAAATTTTGCTTTGGACGTTGGTTCAAACCGCTTAATGAGATCGGCTAGGGGAAACCCTATCCACGGGATAACCATCGACCAGGCTTCGACGCAGCGCAGACGATAGATGCGCTCTTCGAGATCATGTGGCTTTAGGATGTCTTCGAGCGCGTAGACCCCAGGCTTACCCACCTCCCCCGCGATTTCGACCGACCAAGGATCGGATTTAAACTCACCAGAATTAGACGAAGGGTCGGCTTTGTCCATGCCGAATTCGTAAAAATTATTATAACGAGTTACATCCTCGTAGGGCGTGAGCGCCTCGTCTGTAAAATAGGGAGCAACATCGGGCGCACGAGCGATCGAAGTGAATTTATCCTGAAGCCACGGTGCTGCAGGCGAGGTTTTGAGGCCTGCGGGCGCTCGCGCTTTTAGCGCGTCCCCAGACTGCGCACCCGCGAGATTTGGCAGGAGTGACCCGCCGACGAGCAACCCCGCTCCTTTCATGAATTCGCGCCGCTGCTTATAGACACTGTGCGGCGTAATTTCCGAACCTGCTATATCGTTTGGCTTTTTGATTAGCATGTGTGCACTCCTTCTCTTTAATGCGAGTAAATGAGGTTGACAGCAATGACTCTCAATCACTGCCCCGCTTTGTTATTTGCTACGTAAACTCTGCTGTTTGCGATAAAGCCACATGAGCGGTCCCGTTGTCGCGTAGGCAAGGGCCATCAAAAGCAGCGTCTCGTGGGGATTTTGTGCAATAACTACGAGCAACACGACTGCCGCCACAAAAAACAAATAAGGCACGGTGCCTTTGAAGTCGATTTCTTTGAAACTGATATAACGGTAGTTCGAGATCATCAGCATACCTATGAATACGGTCCCAATCGCAAGCCCGATCGCTAGGGGCTGCGTCATAGCAACCTCATATTTATGCCCAACCCACGGTATAAAGGTAACAACAGCAGCAGCGAGTGGCGACTGCAGCCCGACGAAGAAGCGCTTATCTGTAGTCCCAAGCTGCACATTGAAGCGCGCAAGACGCAGCGCTGCACAAGACATATAGATAAAGCTCGCTGCCCAGCCAAAGCGTCCTATATCTTCGAACGCCCAACTGAACATGATCAGCGACGGTGCTACGCCGAAGGATACCAGGTCCGAGAGGCTGTCGAATTGGGCGCCAAACGCACTCTGAGTATTTGTCAGACGCGCGATTCGGCCATCGAGCCCATCAAGCACGCCCGCGATGAAAATCGCCCAGCCCGCCTCATTGAAGTCTCCGGCCATTCCCGCGATGATGGCATAGAAGCCAGAAAACATAGCCCCGAGCGTTAATAAGTTTGGGAGTAAGAAAATCCCGCGGCGGATTATTGTTTTACCCCCTTCGGACACAATCTCCTCGTGCTCATCTATAGGCAATAGAGTCTCGAGTCCGTCCTCCATAGTCGTCTCTTCAGCCGCTGCTGTGGATTGATCCAAACTGGCCTCTTCTTCAATCGGCTCTTCAATCGACTCTCCTGTCGGCCCTTCAGTCGGCCCTTCAGTCGGCCCTGCGCCCGACGACTTTTCGCTCACACGTTCTGAATCTGGGCTGCCGACGTTGCTATCCTGCAGGGCTTCGTCCTTAGCCGACGATTGGAGTTCTTCTGACATAGTCTTAAAACCTTTTGTGGTACGTTGAGAGCAATCCGGTCCCCATACCCATGATGACAGGCCAAAGCTGCAATTAGGCGATTATAGCGCTCATCTAATCAGGCTCTAGCCCTATTTGATACAAAGGCGTGTTTAATCTTCATTTTACGCCTGAATGTAGATGCTATATTATCGCGCCTCACCTCGGTGAGCATCACACTTATCACCTCTTCAATGAAGTGTAACTGCGCGCTCACCTCAATGCCTTAGAATTAAACCAAGTGAATACCGGAGTCTAATCCATGAATTACTTTAATACGCTGCCTTTACGCCTGCAGTTAGACCAACTGGGCAAATGCCGCTTTATGGATGCTAGCGAGTTCAGCGATGGCGTGACCAAGCTGCTTGGTAAAAAAGTCGTGATCGTGGGATGCGGCGCCCAAGGCTTAAACCAGGGTCTCAACATGCGCGATAGCGGTCTCGACGTGTCCTACACGCTCCGCGCAGCGGCGATCGCCGAAAAACGCGATTCGTGGAAAAATGCGACCGAGAACGGCTTCACCGTTGGCACCTACGAGGAACTCATTCCGACAGCTGATTTAGTGCTTAACCTAACACCCGACAAGCAGCATACGCAGGTTGTCGAGCAGGTCATGCCTCTGATGAAGCACGGCGCTTGCCTCGCCTACTCTCACGGTTTCAATATTGTCGAAGAAGGCATGCAGGTGCGTGACGACCTCACAGTCGTCATGGTTGCACCTAAGTCACCCGGTTCTGAAGTGCGCGAAGAATATAAGCGCGGCTTCGGTGTGCCCACTCTGATAGCGGTTCACGCCGAAAACGATCCGAATGGTGACGGCATGGCTATTGCGAAGGCTTACGCAGCAGCCACGGGAGGCGACCGCGCTGGCGTGTTGCAGTCATCGTTTATTGCTGAGGTTAAATCCGACCTCATGGGCGAGCAGACTATCCTCTGCGGCATGCTGCAAACAGGTTCGATCCTCTGCTTCGAAAAAATGGTCGAGAAAGGCATCGACGCGGGTTACGCGTCAAAACTCCTCCAGCACGGCTGGGAAGTCATCGCAGAGGGCTTGAAGCACGGCGGCATCACCACAATGATGGATCGCCTGAGCAATCCTGCTAAGTTAGTCGCAAACGAGCTAGCGGATGAGTTAAAAGACATTATGCGTCCGCTTTTCGAAAAGCATATGGATGACATTATCACTGGCGCGTTCTCAGCAGGCATGATGGAAGACTGGGCCAACGACGACATAAAACTCCTCACTTGGCGCGAAGCCACTACCGAGACTGCGTTTGAGAAAACGCCCGCAGGCGATATGACCATTGCCGAGCAAGAGTATTATGAAAATGGGATCGTCTTAGTTGCGATGGTTAAGGCAGGCGTAGAGCTCGCCTTCGAGACAATGACAGCCAGCGGCA
>LICD01000175.1 GCA_001438145.1 OM182 bacterium BACL3 MAG-120619-bin3
CCCGAAGATCCTTCCACTTTTCTGGCGTGTTTCCAATGTCATGGTGAGTACACGAAAAAGCCTTCAGCAACCGACTACAGTCTCCCCGGCTCCTGGTTTGTGAATTATAGCGGTTCGGAGCAGCTCCGAAATGTGGGCACAGATTCGAGCTACAGTGAGGCGATTGAAGAGCTGATGCCAGTTATCGAGCATATCGGTAAGCTGGCGGTTTACTATGAGTCACAGGGTACACCAGAACTCGCGCCAGTATTTAAGCCATTGAAGGGGATCGGTTATGTGCCGCCGCCGCTAGTTGGCGTGTGGGCGACCGCGCCTTATTTCCACAATGGCTCGGTACCCACAATCGAAGCGGTGCTGAACTCCAAAATGAGGCCGGCGATTTGGAATCGAGATAAAAGTCCGTTTGCTTATGATTTAGACAGTGTCGGTATGGAATACACCGCAATGTCGGAGGCGCAGTATGCAGATCTCGCTGAGACGGCAGGCCAGTCTCCAGCCGAGAGTCGAGCGAGAATCGACATGACGTTTATCTACAATACGAGTAACTACGGCAGAGGTAATCAAGGGCATACGTGGGGCGACTCACTTAACAGCAAAGAGCGCTCAGCGGTAATAGAGTTTCTAAAAAGCCTTTCGGGTGCCGATATGCCGCCTGTTGAGCTGCAACAGCAGGTCATGCGATAAAGCGGAGAGAAGCTGCAGGGCGAAAAGCAGTCATTGAGTGACACAAGTGGTATGCCAGATGAGGTGAGTAATCTTCTGGCTTACTCACCGATCGTTAAGCACTGTCATCCCAGTTGCTATAGAAGCCCTTTATGCCTCCAACCCAGTCCCATTCCGCAAAATAAGATTTAACTATTCTGCATTAACACCAGATGCTGAAAACAAACTATCCGATTACTTTATGTATGGAGTCTATTCGTTTGTTAATGCTGACCGGATTTCTCTTACTGTAAACGTCGTGAACAACGAGAGAAACGAACAGCGCTCATTCGCAGCCATAGGCCAGCCACAGGCTGCTGTAAAAAGTGTCGCGGCGCAAATTTTTGACACGTTCCAGAGACCCAGTTCGCCTACTTTTATTAACCCACTACCTGGTCGGACATGGTTAGCCTTGCCATCCGCGCAAATGGGGAGAGAGTTGAACGCAAGTTTGGGTGCTGCGATGTGTGTCACTCAAGGCGGGCGTTTACCTTCTCGGGAAGAAATTGAAATAGCCTATGCCTTCGGTGAATACTTCTCAAGCGTCAGGATTAATCCAAGCAGCCATTACGTTGTCGAGGAAGACGGCGAGGTGATGCTGCTGAATATTAATCAAAATCAATGTGTCCCAGAAAAAAACACATCGATCGATAAGGGCCTTGTTGTGTGTATAAAGGATAACTAAGCAGGTGCAATTAGAGCCTCTAATATGAGGTTCTGACACGAGCTCCTGACAAGATCTCCTGACAAGAGCTCTTATCAATAGTTTCTAACAAGAGGTTTGAACGAGAGGTTCTATCAATAGTTTGTAATAAATTAGTAAATATACCCGCCTTAGTGCCCGCCAAAAAACTAATTCTATCGTGCGGTTTGCTCCTTTCAGAGTGAGATGAACAATCACAACCGCTTGCTGTGACGCCACGTTCCTGCCGTTACAGTTGCCTTCCCAAGATGTATAAAAATTCCTAGGTATTCTGGCTATTCAACGCCGTGGGCATTGCGCGCCGGAGAGTGAAGCTAGCCGTCACCCATAGCCACTTCTTGTTTGTGTCATCGAAACTGGCAAGATTGTCTGACCGAAAATCAGCGAGCTTCAAAATAGAGGTATATACCTCTAAAATGTTCTAGTAGTTTACTCTATTACTGAACAACAAGAAGGAAACTCCTTATGACTGATTATCTCAGCGGCAATTTACAAGCTTACAGTCCGGGTACTGCTCTTTATGACAGATCCTTGACGGTTTACGGAATAAAAATCGTCGCAGGCGCAGAAGTAAGTGGTAATAAGGCTGTGCCCGACGACTGGGTCTATAAGACGGCAAGAGTGGTACAGCTACTTCTCGACCCTGCTGGGGAGGGCATAAACAGCAGCGCGCAAGAGAACGCCATCAAGATATTGAAGGGCGAAAGCGGCACCTTCCACGCTGGCCTGCCTACTGTTCAAAGAACGCTTTACGGCAGCTCAGACAGCTACGATCTTAGCCCATTGCAAAAGCCAGAGGCATGGCCAGGCTTGGATGAGCACAACGATCGCCATGTGTCGAACGATATGGTTTGGTATCGCAATGTAAGCTCTCCCAATCCTCCCGAGGGTAAGAACGATATTGGCGAGATTTTGGAGCACGTGTTGCACACGATTCAGGTGCTCGGGATTCGGGGCGCGATTGATGGATCTTTAGAAGCGCTAAATGGGGGAAATCAATCTAGCGAAATTTATAAGGCAATGAATGAGGCAGTTGAAAATGGCATCTACGGGTTAGAGGGATATGGTGGAAGCTTAGATCGAGACCTAGAGTTTACGTCGAAAGTTATAACCAAGGAGTACATGTACCTGCTCACCTTTGCTATGTGGGAATACAATGAATTCTGGGATGACGGAACACTTTCGCCTGAGTGGTCAGACGACGCGCTGACTCCTGAATCAGTGCTAGCTACGAACCCGTTGGGGCATGCGTTATTCACAAAATATATCGCACCCATAGTTTCAAAGCCCGAAAAAGCGATTTTGCTGGATATATTCCAAGATAATGACCAGGGCGCCCACGGTTACGTCGCGGATACACTAGAGAAGAACACGATTTCTATTGTTGTGGATGAGGGAGTTGTTTCTGATTCTGCCATTACCGTTTCTGACCTAGTTGAGGAAAGAATTATCAACGGAGATAAGGTAATCAGCCATACAATTGAGTACGGGGGCCAGGATTACAAATATGATGATGTAAAAGACTTAGTGATGATTTTTCTAAGGAACGATGACTTCACGCCTGTTTTCCAGAATGAAATTGCAGAGAGCTTTCCTGACTATAGTGAAGTCACTTATTCAGAGGTTATCTCTCTGGTCGGATTAGGCGGAGTTAGCGATACCATATTGCAGGTAGCCTCCACCGACGGTTATTTTGTAGTCTGACTAGCCGGCTTTTCTAGTAATCATGCTAGAAGTGTTCCACTTCTCTTGCCCTAGGGAAGACGAGAGAGCTCATCGTGCTTTGTATTGAAAATTTTAGGTGAAACCGTATGATTTTTCGCAGAAACAGAAAGATGAATGCTGTCATAGTCTTTGGCTGCTGGGTATTAACCCTCTTCGCAACGGCTGGAATTAACGCAAAGCAGGCTGATTCAGACCACTTCACCATCGAAAGCAAGAATCTCAATGCCTTCGCTATAAACGTGTTTGGGCAAGGGTTTTACGATGTGAGTTTTTCACTTACAGGCGAATCTAATTTTCGATTGACAGCGGCCGAACTAAGTACCTCTACTATTTCTGTTGGAAACACGTTCGATTCTCAGACGGGATTATTAACTCTTCCCCGTGTGAATATTAAGTCGGGTGGTTCCGTGGTGACTAACTACTATGTTGAGCTCGAGCTCGAGGATCCAGAGAATTTAGTTTTTGGAATAGTCCAGCTCGTTGAGGCTGAGGCACCACCAGGCGTCAGTCGAAGACAGGTGTGCACTGGTGACGGGTGTTTCGAACTTTTTACCAAGTTAGACGGATTAAACGACGGTAGCATCCGTGACGACGGATCCGCGAGCATCAGAGTTATATCGTGGGATCCTGAGGAAGTGGCTAAAATTGTCACTCCTAACGTGGAATTAGCCTCATCAGAGATACAGAAAGCGGGCCATAACGCTGCGTTGAGTACTGTCGTTGTTTACGGTGATTGGTGTATGGATCAATCGAATGCCAGCCAGAATAGTGAGCCCATATTTCACCTAACAATGCCAGAGTCTGGATTTTTTGTAAGCGATTCACTCGTACTTACGTCGCTAAATGCGCTTCGGGATATGGATTACCATGCTGAGGCAGGAACTTTTGATGTTAACGGCGGCATCAGCGTCCCACCAGATTTTTGGGGTCCGAATGCGTGTACGAAATTTGGTGAACAGATTTTTGGAGGGGGTGGTCAGAACCCTTTAGAAAGTGGGGCTGGCCCGATAGTGCAACTCTTCGATGGCCGCTGGGCTCTCGGTGAAGTAGTGTGGCGTGATGAAGCGAGTGGCCTAGGAGCTGTTCGTCTTGTTTCTGTGACAAACAATCGTAAGCAAGCTTTCAGTTCATGGACGCCCTGGAAAGCGGGCTTAAGTAATCAACATTGGCTTTCTCTGGAGCCGACGAGTTTTTCG
>LICD01000176.1 GCA_001438145.1 OM182 bacterium BACL3 MAG-120619-bin3
TCAGCAGGCCATTGATCATCCCTGCAAGCGCACCTATCGCCGCAGAGGCGAGCACCGCCAAGAAAATAATCGTAATCAGCGAGTCGAACGTGCTCATCAACGCATTCATCAGCAAAATCATACAGCCGGATATGAACGCCGCCATCGAGCCAACCGACAAATCGATACCGCCGGTGGTAATAACAAAAGTAGCGCCGATTGCGACAATACCGATAAACGAACTGCGCGCAAGAATATTACTCACATTACCCGCGCTCAAGAACGCATCGTTAACGAAGATGCCAATAATAAATAGGGCAACAAGGGCGATGAATGGCCCAGCTGTTTTTAGGTCTATTTTTGTCATTTAATTTCCTGTTCAAACCTCTCCGCAAGTTTAGCGGCGTAATTACATGGGCTTACGCTGCGGCGGCCTTGAGCCCTGTCGCGTAGCGCATAATTTCGTGTTCGGTAATTTCATCACCGCTTAAGAAACCAGCAATGGCACCTTGATGCATCACAGCGACCCTATGCGCCATGCCAATAACCTCACTCATATCCGACGAGATTATGACCAATGCCTTACCAGCCGCGGCGAGTTCTGCAAGAAAATGATAGATCTGACTTTTCGTGCCAATGTCGATCCCGCGCGTCGGTTCGTCGATAATCACTATGTCGGGCATAGTTTCGAGCATTTTCGCAAGAAGCAATTTCTGCTGATTGCCACCGGATAAGTTACCGGCAACCACGCCCGTATCACGCATGCGGATGTCGAACGTCTCTACGGCTTTATCGAAGGCCGATTGTTCGGCGCGTGTATCAATGATCGTGCCGGCGAATTGCTCGAGTGCGAACAGCGAAAAATTTTCCCTTAGCCCCTTATCGAGCAACAGGCCGCTGCCCTTTCTGTCTTTTGTCAGGTACGCCACGCCGTGGTCGCGCGCGTCTGCGAGACTGCCGAGGCATACCTCATTGCCCTGCACCTTTATCGTGGCACAGGATCCTGCTTTAGCTGGGCGCAGGCCAACAAGCGTTTCGAAAAGCGCCGTGCGCCCAGAGCCAACAAGACCAGAAAACGCCAATATCTCACCGCAGCGGAGCTCGAAACTTTCGGCGGCTAACGTTCCCTCCACATGCAAGCCACTAACCGATAGAGACGCGCTCGCCGATTCATTCGGCGCAGGCACCTGCGGATAAAGCGAGCTTAATTCGCGTCCCACCATCAACCGCGCCATATCGTCTTTGCTCAGGTCTGCGGCGGGATAGCAGCCAACGAGATCGCCGTCGCGAATCACAGTAATGCGATCAGCGATACGCTCGATCTCTTCGAGTTTGTGTGAAATGTAGATAATGCCAACGCCGCGTTCGCGGAGGCGATCAATTAGCTCGAACAGCGCAGCGCTTTCTTTCTGAGTTAACACTGCCGTAGGTTCATCGAGAATAAGTATGCGCGCGTCTTTGGCGAGCGTCTTTGCGATCTCGACCATCTGCTTGTCGGCTACAGAGAGATTTGAGACCAAGGTATCTGGATCGATAGTACAGTGCAGCGTGGCAAGATAGTCTCGAGAGAGATCGCGCATCTGTTTTCGATCGAGAAAGAAACTGGCGACGCCTTTCAGGCGAATCTCGTTACCAAGAAAAATATTTTCGGCCACGCTGAGTTGTTCGGCGAGGTTAAATTCTTGATGAATAAGCACGACGCCCGCCGCCTCTGCTGCGCCATGGGTCCATTCCCTCACTGCAACTGATTGAGTCGAGACAAGATTGTCTGCCGATGCCGGTAAGGATGATGCGCTGCCCGCGTCAGTGAATTTTTGCATCGCATTCACATAAAGCTCGCCGCCGTTACGGGGCTCGAAACCTGCGAGACACTTTACGAGCGTGGATTTTCCTGCGCCGTTCTCGCCGAGAATGGCGTGTACTTCGCCGCGCCGAAGATCGAAATCGATGCCGTGCAGCACTTCGATATCGCCATAAGACTTTCTAAGACTCTGAACAGCTAGTAGCGGGCCGAGCCGCGCTGCATCATTCAAGGCTTCGTCCGCCTCATTTGTTATCGGAGTATTCACCACGTCGCCTGTAATCACCTGACCCATGAATTAGCGATTCCACATAGCAGGCAACACGGTGCTGCTGTAGGTCTTCTGTCCCCGCTCGAGGTGTGCCCGCAACGAGTCGACTATTTCAGGCTGCTCACGCGCGAAGCTGTAGGTTTCGGAGGGATCTTTTACTACGTCGAACAAAAGCCCAACGGGGCCGTAATACGAATCAGGATTATCGAAGCTGTTAATAGCCGTTCGATAGCGAGACTCAAGCACCAGCTTCCACTGCCCACTGCGCACACCGGCGATTCGATCGGCGTCAAAAAGAAAAAGTGCTTCGTGGGGCGATGCTGCATTACCGGTTAGCATCGCTGTGATGTTTTTACCGTCGATGTCACGATCGTTCGGTAGTTGACCGCCAGCAAGGGCTACGAGGGTGGGAAAAAGATCGATATTCATTGCCGGCTCATTCGAGACTATCCCTTTAGAGATTGTGCCCGGCCACTGCGCGATAAACGGGACGCGCTGCCCGCCTTCCCATGAGCTACCCTTGCGATCGCGAAAAGGTCCCGGACTGCCTTCCCACCAAGGGCCGTTATCCGACGTAAAAATTACCAACGTGTTGTCGGCTACGCCTAACTCTTCGAGCTTGGCAAGAATCTCCCCCATGCTCCAATCGATTGTCTCTACAACGTCACCATAAAGCCCGGCATCTGACTGTCCTTCGAATGGCGCGGTGGTATAAAGGGGAACGTGAGGAAAGCTGTGCGGCAGATAAAGAAAGAAAGGATCGTCACTGGCAACACTGTCTTCGACAAACGCCAGCGCCTGCTCGGTATAGCGCTGCGTGAGCGTCTCCTGCACCACCGGATCCTCGATCATCGTCTCTTGGCTATACAATTCGAGCGGTAGCATGTCGTTGCTATGCAATACGCCCCAGTAGGTATCGAATCCTGCGTTCATCGGCGACCATTCGACGCGGCTACCAAGATGCCACTTGCCGAAAAGCCCGGTGCGATAGCCAAGCGGCTGAAGCGCCTCGGCGATAGTTATCTCTTCTTCCGCCAGATGAATATCGTTAGTCGGACGTGCAACGTCATTCACAAGCCCTAAGCGGATAGGATACCGGCCGGTTAATAATCCACCCCTTGCCGCAGTGCAAATATTTGCGCTTGAGTAGAAGCTATCGAAGCGCGCGCCATTGAGCGCCATACGGTCGAGGTTAGGCGTCTTGATGAGCGTCGAGCCATAGACACCGAGGTCGCCGTAACCGAGGTCATCAGCCATAACAACCACGAAGTTTGGTTGATCACTCGCCGCGTTCACACTCGTGCTGACAAGGAGCGTGCCGAGTATCGCCGCGCAAAAGTTACGCATATTAGCGCGCGCGTTGCGCGATACGTGCGCTTTTAATTCACGTCGAACCTTTACCATTCAGTCAGTCCTCATCAGCTTTTCTCTCCGGCTCTATGCCGAGTTTTTAGAACTCTCTGAGCCTAAGGATTCAACGTGCCTGGAATCACTTCGAAGCTAGGATCGAACGAGACTAAAACCGAGTTGAGCTGCATGAGCAAAGCCGCATTGCCAGTAACCGTGCCGACACCGTTCTGCAACTGCGAGCCGAGAGTCGCCTGACCCATGATGATGGTTTCCACATCGCTACGATTCATAGTTATCGTTGCATCGGGATTGGGCGCGCTATAACCCTCGATATTGGACAGCGTGCCGCCACTCATCTCTACAACGAAGGTCTGGCCTGTATCCGGCGTGATAAAATTGAGTACAAAATTTATTTCGTCTGCCGCTTGGCTGTCGACTCGAGTAGCCACTGCATCCCACCACTGCCCCGTTGTCATCGCACGCGCGACCGTTGGGCTTCCGCCTCGAGGACTTTCGAATGGCTTCACGCCGTTTCGCAATTCTTCGGACGAGGAGAGGAAGACGTGACGCACGCTTGCGCTTTCGTATTGATATCCAAGCTGCTCAAACACGTCGGCCAACAAGTCTTTAGCCTCGGTGTTAGTTGGCTCGGCGTAGACCAGCTTATTAAGAAGCTCCATCGCATGACGGTAGCTACCCTCACTGAATAGCTCATTACTTTTCGCAATTATTTTCGCACTGCCACCCATCATTTCAACATAGAGTGGCGCCGAGTCGGCCGGTGAAAGCGGCACGAGCGTCGCAGGGTTGCCGTCCCAGTAGCCTAAATAGCGATTGATTACCGCTCGCGAATTATGAAACTCAGAGCCGTGATACTGCCGTGCGCTCCACTGTTTTTGCAAACTAGGTGGCACTTTATACT
>LICD01000177.1 GCA_001438145.1 OM182 bacterium BACL3 MAG-120619-bin3
TGCCTCCAGTGACACTAAAACAAACACAAATCCGAGTAGAAGCGCCGAGAGCTGCGCTGCGCCTATACTGCTGCCCAGACCGTTCCATGTGCGGTAAATACCCGTGGTGAAAGTCGAGATGCCGAAATACTGCACTGTGCCGTAATCGGCAAGCGTTTCCATTAGCGCAATGCTCAAGCCAACCACAATCGCGGGTCGCGCCAAGGGCAATGCGACCCTAACAAACGCGCTACGCTGTGAGCAACCTAAGCTGCGGGCAGCTTCCATCACACTGCCCGACTGTTCGGCAAACGCGGCACGCGCTAACAAGTAAACATAGGGATAGAATACCAGCGATAGCATCGCGATAGCGCCGCCTAGCGAACGAATTTCGGGAAACCAATAATCGCCGTAACGCCACTCGAATGCCTCGCGCAAGGCACTTTGCAAAGGGCCGGCAACGTCGAGCATACCGGTGTAAGTGTACGCAATAATGTACGCAGGAATAGCCAGCGGGAGCAACAATGCCCATTCGAGAATTTTGCTGCCGGGGAACCGATAGACAGTGACGAGCCACGCAGGAAGTATCCCTAAGGCAAGCACACCAACACTAACACCCGCCATCAGCAGCAGAGAATTGCGCGCATAGCGCGTGAGCACAGTATCGAGCAGATGCGTCCAGATATCTCCCGCCGAAAAGAATACCGAAGAGACAACGACGACTATTGGCGTTGCCAGCAGCATCGATAATACCAGCAACGACAAAGGCCAAGGCCTCAATTGAGACAGCCTTGGCCTAGTCTGGTTTCTCTTGACTGGTGAGACAATGCTCACTCTACGCTCTCATTCATAAACGATCGGTTATTAAGGCCGCTTGGGACAGGCATAGAAAATAATGCATGCCCGATTCTCTATTTGAGAAATTTACTGCCAACCTGCGCGGTCAGCGAGCCTTACAGCCGCCTCGTTATTTGTACCTAACGCCTCAAGGTTTAGCTGGTCGGCTTTAAACTCCCCAAAGCCCTGGAGAGTTGAGCTGACAGGAATATCTGCCCGAACTGAGTATTCGTTGTTCACCTCCGAATACCACTGCTGCGCGTAGTCGTCGCTCAAAAATTCGATAAGTTGTCGTGCCTCATTCGGATTTTTGGCCGTGCTAATCACGCCCGCGCCGCTGACGTTCATATGCGCACCGCGGTCAGCTTGATTAGGCCAAATTACGCCTATTTGTTCAGCCACTTCAATATCGGCAGCAACACCCGAATTGAGCATGCCAGCAAGATAATACGTATTAGACACTGCAAGCTTGCACTGCCCCGCCACGGCGGCGCGAATCTGGTCTCGATCTCCACCCTGTGGGCGTCTGGCCATGTTTGCAACTAGCCCTTCGGCCCATGCCTCGGTTGCCTCCTCTCCAAGGTGTTCTATGAGCGAGGCAAGTAGAGACTGATTGTAGATATTGCCCGAGGACCGAATGCATATCTCACCTTTCCACTTAGGATCGGCGAGATCTTCGTAGCGAGAAATTTCGGCGGCTGAAACGCGCGATTTATCAAACATAATGACACGCGAGCGTAGCGACAATCCGAACCATTGGTTGTCAGGATCTCGGTAGGCAGCGGGAATGCGCTGCGTCAGGATATCTGACTCCAGCGGCGCCAAAATGCCAGCCTCTTTAGCCCGAAAAAGGCGCCCCGCATCGACTGTCAGCAGAACATCCGCAGGCGAGTTGGCGCCTTCGAGTTCGATGCGGCGAATAAGCGCATCAGCACTTTCGGTGATCAGATTGACTTCGATGCCGGTCTCTTCGCTAAAGCGGTCGAGCGCAGGCTTAATTAGTTCTTCGGAGCGCGCAGAGTAAACATTGACTTCAGCAGCGCTAACAACGCCCGCGGCGACGAACGCGACGCAAGCGGCAAATGACAAAAGTTGCTTCTTAACCATTGGTAAACTCCTCAAAATTCAATCATCGAGCTCGGCACTGGCCCGTGCGCAGGTCATGCGCGGTTCGGGCGCGTATTATGCGTCATGTTTGCAGGCGATCACATCGACTTAAAAATTAAATCTCAGACCAGCTGACAGCGTGCGCTCTTTGTTAGGCCGCGCGCCATAAGGCTGGCGGCCCATAATGTCATGCGTATCGGTAAGATTTTCGACCCGCGCAAACACATTAACCATCGGGCTGAATTGATAGCTCGTACTAAAATCGATCGTGAGACTGTCGTCTGTTCGCTCAAATGCTCCACACGAAGCACGCACACAGACGTCATCTACATAGTTCGCGCTGAGATAGCCCGTCCATTGCCCTGTCTCAAGCCCGAGTGCAATGCGCAGTTGATTTTCGGGAAGGTAAGGAAGCGGGTCACCCGCCTCGACCGTGCCAAAAAAATCGGTGTCTGCAATGCTCGTATCGAATTCGCCATCGATGCGCGTATAGCTCAATGTGAGCGGCAGACGGTAGGCTGCATTCTGCGACAGATCAGCGGTGAGCAATGCCTCCAGCCCACTTACTGTGGCTGCATCGCCGTTAAACGCATCACCGATCACGCAATCGCTGCCCGAAGACGCAGTGCATTGGCCCAGCAAATTATCGTAGTTACTCACAAATGCGATGAGTTCGGCCGACAGGCTGCTGTCTTGGAATCGCGCGCCCAACTCATAGTTAATCGCGACTTCTTCCTCGACACCAGGCGAGTTAGACGGCGCTGTAAAACCTTTGTGTACGCCGCCAATGACGCTAAATGCCGGCGTGGCTTGATAGCTAACGCCTATACCTGGAAGCCAGACCTGCGCAGTATTTTGGCGGCCGTCGCGGAAATCCCGCGCTGCGCCATTTTTATAGCGCACTCGGTCTTGATCGATATCCTCGAAACGAATACCGGGGGATAGGGTCCAGTCGCCAAAGCTAATTTCGTCACGAATATAGAAGGCAAGCGCCTCGGCAGATTGCACCTGATTACCCGCATTGCCCTCTGTGCCCAGCGAGTCTAAGCCTAGTTTCCCGGCCACCTGAGAATACGTGTCATTGCGCTGGAAGCGATCTTCCTCGTCTTCATGGAAGCGCAGCCCCATACTCACCGAGTGCAGTGCCCCACCGAAACTGCCGTCCCAGTTCGCGCCGAACTGGAGTCCCCGCGAATAGTATTCACGGTTGTTCGAGCGCAGTTGCACGCTGCCAGCTGCCGTGTCGATATTGCCGTCGAGAATCCCCTGCAACTCTCCGTGGGTATAGGTACCCAACCCCTTGCCGAGATTTACCGCATCGACGACGCTGGCCCAGCTGCTGCCCGAAAAACTATCGGCATTCACGCTGCCGTCGAGGTCTATGCCTTCGGTCTTAAACCAATTGCGCTGATGCGTATTGTTATACGCTGTCGCGGTCACACTGAGGTTGGCGGTTACGTCGAAGCTGTAACGCAGAATCGCCTGCTCGTGCTCGGTCGCGATATTGTCTAGCTCCGAAAGCCCGTAGCGGCGCAGGGCATCATTGCCGAAGTCTGCATCGCTAAGGCCTAAATAACTTTGATTCGAGTCCTGATCGGCGAGCTGTAGTTTTAACTCAATCGCATGGGGCGAGCCGACAGGCGCGTAGCTTAGCTTCGCAGTAAAGTCGGTGACATCGAGACCTGTATCTGCTCCGCTTCGGTCGATCGTCTGAAAACCATCAGATTGCCACTGGTGCGCCTCGATCAGAAAGCCAACACCGTTATCGCTACGCCCGCCATAAGTGGCATGAACACGATAAGTCGCATCTTGACCAACCTCGGTGAGCAGCGTGCCGCCTGTCTCGCGCGGGATTGGCGTCGACGCCATATTCAGCGCACCACCAATCGTATAGGGTCCTTGTGTAATTGCTGCAGGGCCCTTAACCACCTCGACCGCCGCCATTCGTCCCATAGTAGGAAAATAATACGCAGCGGGTGCAGAGTAAGGCGCAGGGGCGATGAGCACATTGTCTTCGAGCAGCGTGATGCGTCCGCTTCGCTCGGTCGCGACACCGCGAATACCAATATTAGGCCTTAGACCATAGCCGTCTTCGATTTGAAGGCTAACGCCCGGCACTTCGCGGACTATTCGCTGCACATCGGAATACGCGAACTGCCTAAGTTGCTGCTCGCCAATAAAATGCGCCGAACCTGCGATTTTCCGCGCCTCTTCTAAACTACCAATTATTGTTACCTCCTCAACCGACGCTGCCAGCGCGTCCTGCGCTGCGGCGAATCCCGAGGATAATTGCAGCGCAGTGAGAGCAATGGCGCTTGCAAGGGTGTTGCGTGAAAAACGTGTGTTCATTACAGTTCCTGTT
>LICD01000178.1 GCA_001438145.1 OM182 bacterium BACL3 MAG-120619-bin3
CACAACGACAATTTCGTCGATCGTGTCGTCCTGCGCGAGAATCGCCGCCGGAGTCAACGCTGTAGCGAGGCTTATCGCTCGCGCGAGCAGCTTCTTTTTATAGTTAGATTTCAAATTACTTCCCCTTGTTTTTCACTTTCTAATAATTTGACTTCTAACGAGACTAATTCGGCACGTTTTTTTGGCCGAACGCCGAATTCGATGAAGCCGTGATGGCGCCGTTTAAAGCGTATTAATTATTAAACAAGGAAATTTTAGGGTGATCACTAGTTTTAATCGGTGACACAGGAGGATTTTATTAGCGTAGAAAAATCAGAGATCTAGACGATCAAAAATCACGCGATTCTGATCGATTAAAAGAAAAGGAAGCTGCATTTGTTCGAGAAACTGGCTTGCCTCGCTATTTTTTAACAAGGCAATAGTTGCGAGGCTGCCTGCGACGATGCACTGGTCTGCCAGCACAGTAGCTGCTGCGGTTCCAATAAAGGGATGACCCGTTCGAGGGTTAAGTAAATGTCCGTATTTTACTCCTTCGATTTCGATGCATCTGGCATAGCTTCCGCTCGATGCTAGCGCGCCCTGTGAAAGTGCCACGAGGCGCAGCGGCGACTCAGGATTACTCGGATCGCTTATTGCGACACGCCAAGGATCGCCGCCGTGCTGAGGGCCAGTCACGCAGATATCGCCGCCTAGGTTTATTAGCGCATGATCAACGCCTGCCTCTCTTAACAGAGTCGCCGCACGATCCGCCGCATACTCTTTCACGATGCCGCCAAAATCCAGCTCCATGCCAGGCGTATCGAAAATAAGCAGCGGCGATTCCCAATCGAGTCTATCCCAACCGACCCGTTCTAGGAGTGCAGCGAGCACGTCTGCGTCAGGCAATTCGGTTTGGCCCTCGGGCTGGAAATTCCACGCACGCCTTAAAAGACCAGAGGTAATGTCGAACAGGCCATCACTCTCTACAAAGCACGACTCGGCGTAGTCCAGTAAGGCGGCGGTTTCTTCATCGACCGTGAGTGCGCCACCCACTTCGGCCACTGCGTTAATTTCGCTGAGAAAGCTGTCGGATAAGTAGCGCGAGTATTTGTTTTCGAGCCTTGCTACATCGGCTATGACTACCTCGCACTGGCTGCGGGCATTGTCGGACGAATCCGCGTAAAGACTTATCGTGCAGCGCGTACCCATGGCCTGAAATTCGACGTCGAATAATGTCAGATCAGTGCGCGTGTCGCTCATCGGTTTAGGGTCTCTAAGTGAATGGGACTTGAGAAATATTGTCGAGGTGGTTTGTAAAAAATTATGAGGCGGTTTATCGGGTGGTCTATGGCGTGATCTATAGGCGACAGTTAAAAAGTAAAATCGATGCCTGCGCTTAAGCGCGTAAAGTCGATAATGCCTGGGCTGCTAGCGCCCGAACCGCCGAGACTCGCGTCTGCCTTATAACGTTCGCCGCTTAACACAAACGTGTATTTTCCAACACGCGCATTAAGCTTAAGCCCGGCGCTCAGGGCGCCGTAGCTGCTCAGCCTAAAGTCCGCAGAGTTGAAATCGCTTGCCTGCAAGAAATCGCTTGCCGGGGTAAAAAAATTGGCAGCGTCTTGCTGGTAATAGCGCAGGCTTGGCACGAGGGTGATTGAGCGCCTGAAGGTTTTATGCAGCGACAGATCGAGCGTGTGCGAACTCACGCCAAAGTCATCGTCGTAGTATCGGTAGTTCGCGTGCAGCGCACTGGTTTGAGCGCGAAAATAACGCCGCCACGAAGTCGTCCAAGTAAACTGGTTCCGCTCTTCGGGCCTGCGGTCGACAAGCTTGTAGGGGTCGCTCAGAAAACCCGAGGCGCGCGCGGTGCTTATGCCGCTTTGCAAGATCGAGAACTGATTGAGAATCTGCGTTACCGACACGAACGCCGAACTGTTGGCTTTTGTTGCGCTCGGAATACGATTAAAAAGCAGTGCGTCTGTCGGGCTAAGCTCATCGTCAGAGTAGGACGCGCCGCCGCTTATCGTGGTCGAATTATTTGCCAGCGTAAAACTACCGTCCACTGCCATACTATTGGATCGATAGTCGTTCTCGTCGGATATCGTAAGGCTGATGCCGAGATTCCCGCTGTCGAAATAGCGTCGGCCTGATGCAGTGATGTCACGACGTTTCTCATAAATTGTGGCGCCGCTCATCGCGACTTTCGCGTCTCCGTTTACGCTTTCGACAGTGTACCAAGGCGACGCGCCACTCATGCTTTCGTAAGACGAATCTAAAGAGAAACTGTATTTTTCGCCGACCGGCGCCGAATAGCGTAGCTGATGCACTTTGATGTCATAGCGCTCGGCGCTGCCTGCCAAGAGCGCGCTTGCGTCGAGATCGTCCTCTTTGTAAGAAGACGCGCGATACGACAAGACGCTTACTGCAGGAGGCGTATCGGCGTGGGCCGATGAGACAGCCACAACACCGGGCAAAGCCAGTGCCGAAGAGGTAAGCGCTAAAAGAGTTTTAGAGTGCATTGACTTCAATTACAGCCGCAGCCGCCAGCGGCGACACCGTTGCCGCCGGTCGATGCCTCTTTACTGAAATAAATATGCTGATTAAGTCGAGACTCAAGCGGGTCTGGATCAAATGCCATTTCTGTTCGCGCAAGGTCGCCGCGCTGATAAGCCGGCACCGCTTCGCAGGCCGCAAGCCCGGTAAGTAGAGTAAGTGTCGCAACTAGGCGAACAACGCTATTCATATTGACATCGCTCCGAGATAATTTCTTAGATTCCTGCTTGGTGCTCTAGCAAGAGTCGCAGCATTTCGCCAAGATTCTGGTGCAGGTCACTACCCACCTCCATCTGCTTGCCACCCGTGTGACCTACTCCAGTCACCATCGAGAGAATGCGCGTGCGAGCAGCCTCCGACCCATTGAGGTAACTAGCGAAAGCACCTAAGTTAGTCGCCGCCGAGCCATCGCCAGCACTCACAAACAGTAAGCCTGAATTACTCGCGATGAGCCCTACCTGATGGCACACGGTGCATTTAGCTTGCACAATTTGCGTTTCGATAGAATCGCCAAACAGCGTGGTCGCCTGTGCCAGTGCTGACGGCGTCGGCGCGGCCACCTCGGCATAGTCGCTTAGCCTGAACGTAATAGGATCACCGCTGATAAGCGCAAGGTCGAGGGAATAGTTTGTTCCGCCGACATCAACCGTTGGAACGCGCAGCACCGAGCCATCGAAAATCGATGCACCGTCGGTATTGGTAAACGGGACTTCGGCGGCAGCGAGAACGCCAAAATCATAATTGCCTTGGTTCACACTCAAACCAAGCTCTAGCGCATAGGCAGTCTCACCCACAGTCGCTTTCGACAGTGTTAAGACATTGTCGATGAAGGTTGCTTCTTGCGCGTAGCTGGCGTACGCAAAGACAGAAAACAGCGGTAGACACAGGCTCAAGGCCATTCTCTTAAGCAGTTGATTTAACCTATTCACATAGCTCACCTATACTGGTAAATGCTGCCAGATAATACAGCAAAACAGCCTGCTGAACACAACAAGCGATCAAGAATACGGCCCCGCTAAGTGGCACTGCTGAATGGCACTGCTGAACAGGCCAACAACATATACTATCCACTGAAAAGGGTATAGGTTCCGACCATTGCGCTTGTCATCATGACAGAATAACAACGCAAGCTCGCAAACTCGCAAGATCCCCGTTCTCAGATTAGTTCGCCCAGACCATTATAAGGTAAACCACCCATGCGCTCGATTCCATTTAAACTAAATAGCACCGCAATAAGACGCCTCAAAGGCTCAGCGGCAGTTGCTACGCTTACCGCCGCTCTACTCAGCAGTGGGCTCCAGGCCGCCGACACCTACGACGGTGCGACCGGACAAGTCACTGCGCCTGTTGTTAGAGTCGGCGATGACTACTACCGCGATGTTGTTATAACCGTCGGCTCGATCGTGAGCATCGGCGAGGCCGCCGAAGGCGATGCTAAATACGACACGTTTAATGGCGCAACGGGTCAACTGACTATTCCGGCTATTACCGACGGCACTATTTTTGCGTACAACGTCGTGGTCACGCTGGGCGCTCTGATTAGCCAAGGCGGGAAATGCGAGTCACTCGCCGACTGCCTCGGAGAAGTAGAAGCGCCTGAAGTCGTGCCCGTCGCTTCTGACCATGCGATTTTCTATGGCGCTGCACCTTTCGCCGAGTGGGTTGAGACAAGCTACAGCGCAGACAGTCTCACGCTGACG
>LICD01000179.1 GCA_001438145.1 OM182 bacterium BACL3 MAG-120619-bin3
ATTTCTTGCTGCGCCTTTGTGATATCAAGTTTTTGCATGCACACATTCCCAGGGAATTTTTGTATTAAGTTATTTTTCAAATAACGCAAAAACAGCGTAGTCGACAATTCAATTGAAAGATCGAAGAGCTGTTGGAATATCCTACTTTATTTTAAAAAGTAGTGAATATAGTCGCTAAAACTGTACTTTTATTTATGCCATTTAATCAAAGCAGCTTCTCTAAGGGAATAAAGCTTTCCGCAATTTTACGGTCGTCTAATGGATAATTTCCCTGCTCGAGAGCGGTCTTAATGGAATTAACCTTTGCTTGATCAAATCCTGAGCTATTGAGCGCCTTCTCAATATTAGGATCGATTAAGACGTCATTAACCATCTTGGCAACATCATCTGCTTTACGTTGCTCATCGACAGACCTCTGTTTAGCAGGTTCATTGTCGGGTTTCAGCCTCGATGGAGGTACTCCATTCTGCGGATTATTTGAGATTGGGCTAGTCATTACCTATATCCGTTTTATTAGTTAAGTGCTGGAAGTCACCCTAAACTGACTTCCCTCAGTGGTCCATTCGACACTTTAATCTTTAACTTTAATTTTTAATTGATCCGAGCCGAACGAGCTATTCGCGCTCAGCAGAACCAGGCCCCGTGATTCTGGCATCAACAAGGGCGCCGGATTGTATGTTCTCTAACATTACTCGGTCGCCAAGAAAGCCTTGCTCAGTAGCCAGCATATCTATCGTCACAGTGATGGCGCCGCGGTTTACTGTCAGTTTCACTATATCACCTTTGTTTACATCAGCAATTGGTCTGATATCGGAGTAGCGAATCACTTGTTCCGGCGCTAGTTGCCGGATCGTTGTTGCTCGGCCTAGCCCCTCTTTACTGTGAACAGCATCAGCCGGAAGGTCTCCATAGTGAGTGCGGAGCTCGAAGAAGCGTTCCGATACTAAAGTGCCCCGCGCGATCAACGCTTTAGTAAATAGCGCGGTTTGTGGTACGAGGATGTCATCCCGCTCCAGAATTTTTCCTTCTTCAATGTCATTTGCCGCTTTTGCACCAATGACGTCGTTCAATCCTATTCTTTGGTTCATAGGAATATTCTTATAAGGAGCCTCTATAGAGGCAAACATAGTTTCGTCAATAATGACGCTTCTATCGATCACCTGTGTGGATCTAAATCGAACAATCGTTTCTTCAAGCTGCGGTTCTCGTACTATCTGTCCGGCTTGCACTGAGGTAGTTGTTATTCTACCGATGATCTCAGCGAGCTCTAGAACGGCTAAATTAGCGTTATCAATCATAACTTGCCTAACATCTGTTGCAGAGATGATTTTTCCTGAGGGAAAATCTTGCAAAAACTCATATCCTGCCGTTTTATCTTTGATTTCTATACGTAAGTTGAGCCTCCATTCGGGCGATTCGCAGCGCGTACTGACAGTATTTCTGTCCCTAAAGGCAAAATCGAATACATAGTTTTTATCGCACGCCTTAAAAATAAGTCTGGAGTCGGTTGCTAGCACTTCAATCAATTCTGGACTCACGCCCACTTGGCTGGAGACCCATTGCTGAACGGACGAAACGAGCAGCGCCTTAGCTGCGTCCTGACCATTCCTCTCCTGAGCGTAAGCCTCAGATGCCAGTAGAAAACTCATAAAAATTGTTGTAGCCAGAACGTAATTACTGCCGACACGTTGCAGGATCTTTATAAGCATGACTTGAACCCATATCTGCTGATTAGCGATGAACCTAGTTGCTTCACTCAATGTTGGAATGACTCGAAGATTGTAAACCACAACACCCTAATATCCACCCCATCCGCCGGAGTAAATTGGACTGTAGGGCGAAGGGCAACTTGTTGCCGCTTACTTGCCGCATTTGCGGCACTCGTGTGAGGTTGATGTAGCGATGATCAAGATCGTGCTGAAATTGAATAGGCCTGGCTCGATTAACTTATTGTTTTTTATATAATTAATTTATCATTTAAGTAAGCGGCTAGCGATAATGTAAAAGTTGGCACCAAATCTGCAGCCTACTTAGCGTAAAGCTAGCTCCGTTGACCTATCGGTTGATGCGGCGAGCGCATTAATTCAAACATAAATTTAGAAAATGGGCGCGTAGATCTATGAGTGGACTGTTAGACAACTACTTTGCAACTAGCGCTATGTCGATGCAGGCCAAGAACAAGCGGCTTGAGCTGATCTCTGAAAACATCGCGAATGTGAGTACACCGGGTTACAAGTCACGTGACTTAGATTTTGTCGCATTCATGAATCAAGCCCAGAGTGGCTTGGAGTCAGCGCATAGCACCAACCCTCGGCATATTGGCGGCAGCAGGAGCACGGCTTCGTTCGACAATGCGATTACTTACTACCAACCGCTAAACCCGAGCTTAGATAACAACACAGTAGACATTGGTATGGAACAAGCAAAATTTGGTAAAGCGGCCGCAGACTATGAGGCGGCGGTTTCGTTTCTAGAAAACCGTATCTCAGGGTTAAGGCGCGCGCTCAAAGGAGAGTAATTATGTCGATTGACGCAGTATTAAAGATTGCAGGGTCGGGACTAAACGCTCAACTCGTGAGGATGAACACGATCGCCAGCAACCTTGCAAATGCGACGGTTGTAGCCGGATCCCCGGAAGACGCCTACAAAGCAAAACGCGTTGTGTTCTCAAGCCTAATGCTTGATCCGGACCAGCAAGGTGGATTCGATAAGGCAACAAGAACCGGGGTTTATGTCACTGATGTCGTGGACGACAGCAAACCAGTCAAACAGATACATGAACCAGGCAACTCCATTGCTAATGACGACGGGTATGTATTCGGCTCGAACGTTAATGAAATCGAAGAAATGGTTGAAATGCTCGACGCATCTAGGGCTTATCAAAACAATGTGTCTGTTGTGAGTACTGCAAAAGACCTGATGTACCGAACTCTAGATCTAATTAAAGTCTGATAGCGAGATACTGAAAATGGGAATCGAAGCGAATTATAATTCTGCGTCTAACGTGCTTACTACCGACGAATACGCGAAGTCTCAATCGGCGACACAACCAGTTGATAACGATCTGGGTCGCTCAGCTTTCTTAACACTTTTTACTGCGCAATTGCAGAATCAAAACCCACTCGACCCAATGCAGAACGAGGCTTTTGTCTCTCAGCTTGCTCAATTTTCTTCCCTTGAATCCATGCAAAATGTTGATAACTCTGTCAAAGCCATGTCTGAAGGGATGCAAAGCGATAGGATCCTTCTTGGCACAAATTTGTTGGGCACTAAAGTGAATGTTGTAGGTGGCGGTTTCGCGCTTTCGAATACTGGTGGGGTTAATGGATATACGACACTTGCAGAAAATGAAGACTCACTCACTCTCTCAATAGAGAACTCAAATGGCGAAATAGTGTTTGAGCAAGATATTGAGAATAGCACGTCAGGAAGGCTGAATTTCCAATGGAACGGACTCAATAATCAGGACGTCCGCCAGCCGGTCGGTAACTATAAATTCATCCTCTCAAAGGATGAGGATGGAGAGAAAATCTCTCTTCCGGTAAACACTGACCAAATAATTCAATCTGTAAGTTGGAACGAAACACAAAACGAAATGCAAGTAGAAATTCAAGATGGACGAATATTGGCAATGTCCGATTTGGAAAGATTTGCGAACTAACCCTAAACAAGGAGAAATTAATAAATGTCATTTTATACTTCATTAACAGGTCTTAACGCAGCAACAAAAGAATTGTCTGTAACGTCGAATAATATAGCGAATACCGCAACGACAGGATTCAAGCGATCACAGGCAGAGTTCTCCGATATTTTTGCTACAACTCCGTCATCCAAAGCATCGAATACAAGCGGTGCGGGTGTAGCACTAAAGGGCGTTCAGCAGCAATTTACTCAAGGAAATATTGAGTCTTCTGGCAACGTATTAGACCTTGCTATTTCGGGAGACGGATTCTTTGCGCTTCAAACTACAGACGGTTCCAACGTCTATACTCGCAACGGCGGCTTTATGTTGGATACGAATAACAACATAGTAAATGGCTTAGGGCAGCAACTGCTTGGAAAAGCTGTTGATGTAACTTCTGGCGCCGCCAGTGGAGCCCTAGGACCGATCACAGTTCCAGCAACAAGAGCGTCAACCACCGCAGAAACTGCAAAAGTGACATTTTCTAATCTCGCAGCGGGCGAGACAATTATTTTGGGCGGCCTAACTGTAACGGCAGGTGCCG
>LICD01000180.1 GCA_001438145.1 OM182 bacterium BACL3 MAG-120619-bin3
CGCTGACGCTCGGCATACTGCCCGACTGTCCGGCACTTGATGGCGAGCCTGCAGCTGCGCTGGATGAGCCGGCGTCGCTGCTTGCGCCCGAAGGCATTCCTGCGCTCGACGGTGAGCCTGCCGACGAGCTAGAGGCCGAACTAGAAGCCGAACTAGATGACGACGCCGAGGAGCTCGACGAGCTGGATGACGAGCTGGATGAAGAGCTAGACGATGAAGAAGGCATCGAGGGCGGCTGCGAAGATGACCGAGAAGATGGTGAAGAAGATTGCGACGATGACGGCATCGACGGGCTGCTGCTGGAGCTGCTAGAGCTACTGGGCGGAGACGGATTGCTTGGCGAGCTGCTCGACGCGCTAGAGGGACTGCTCGGCGAGGGCATCGACGACGACGAACTTTGGCTTTGCGACTGACACGCGGCTACGAGCAGCCCAACACCTATTATTAGGCTATTGCGCACGCCCGCGCGAAGGCGGTTTGTGGTTACTGACTGCTGCGCTGGTCGTTTCATGTTGCTGTCCTTGGCTTGTGAAGCTCAGTGTAGCGCCTCCGCGGAAAATTGTACGGCAAGAGGCGATAAATCCGTCTGCGGCCAACCCTTCTTTATAGACTGATTATATTTCTCTCTCTGCTCTACTGCCGTTGGCGCAACCTTTGACACGAGGTTTATCACAACCAAGCTGAAGAGAGGCTTAATACCAGTACCGATACCTAAATACATTGTTTGCGGAACGCTGCGGAACCCCATCGATAATGATGGGCCGAAAGTGCGAAGTGCGAACTACGCGGCGTAGGCGACTTAGCTGGTTTTTGTTGTCTTCGGTTTCGGTCGAAAGCGATCGCACATCGCGCACCTCGCCGGTGTCGGTCACATCGAAAATAAGATCGGCGTAGTCAGAGTCTAACGGTTCGTCTGTCTGCCGAACGGCATCTAACTCGTAGCCCTTTTTCTGCTCGCCCACAAAACTTGGCATTGGCACGACGCGCCCGAAATAGGCTTTGTGTAGGGCGTCGGCATTGGGCTGATTCGCAAGGAGGCGCCACGCGTTGCCGTACTGCTCTTCGGCCGCGCGGCGGCGACCGAAGAGGAGATACCAGTCGGCAAGATTGGTGAACGCATCGGCTAGCGCCAGAACATCGTCGCGCTTTTCTATCTCGTAGCGGAGAATCTCGGTCAGCGCTTGCGCGCCGCTCGCGAATCCTTTGGACTCGTAACTGCTAGGCTGCCCTAGATGAACTCGGTTGATCTCCATTTCGTTACGAAATTGTGGTCGACCAAGATCGGCCATCATCTCTGGATTGCGCGACAAAAGGTATGAAGAATTAGCGATGCCGCGCAGGTAAGTCACAAACCTTTCGTCCTGCGGCCCGAAATGCGTTTTCACCATTATTGCGGCTGCATTCCAAAACATTAGCGCGTTATTCAGCCGCATGCCGAGGGCTTCGCCGTGACCTAGATGAAAGGCACGAAGATTCCATTCGGCAATACTGTTCAGCACCGGAATAAGCCGTGGGTCGCGCGTGCCGTAAGCACGTCGCTGAATATAATACAGATACTCAAACGTGAGGTCGGCGTCTTGCCATTGGTCCAGCGCAAGATAGCTTTGGATTTTACTCTCGATAGCGGACACCTGTTCAACAGTGTGCAAGCCTAAATTAATCCGATTAATATGAATCGCTCGGTCGAAAACTTTTATCGCCTCTTCGTGCGAGCCTTGTTGCTGCAATAACGTGCCCAGCGAGGTGAGCTCTTCGACTAAACCGCCGTTCCACGCACCCCCATCGCCCTCTAGGTCTGCGATGACCGCATTGTAGTTACCGATGGCTTCTAAGCGGGCTATCGCCTCTTCCGACTCAGCCGCCATCATCTCTGCCAAAGAATCTGCGCGAGACGCCTCCTCTTCAAAAGAATCGACTTGGTTTGACGAGGTTGCTAGAAGCACTTGATTCGCTAACCTGACGCCAACGCCGCCGCGAATGAGAGGCGAGCGGCCTGCAATAGTGTAATCGCGTGCGGGGTTTTGAAAACTGCGTTTGAGTGTCCACAGCCGAGTCGAACTCGCCAAACTAGTCGCAAGGTCTACGGGAATATTGCGCGGGAAAGGGTTCGCCATAATCAGTGGCTGAGGGTCACTTATATATTTTAATTCTGACTGCGCACGAATTTTTAGTGGCGCTGGATTGTCTTGCTCGGCGCTTTCTAGACTGGCTAGCTCGCTCAGATTGGCTGGCTCGACTGATTCGGTCTGTTCTGCTAGTTGGGTTTTTTCTAGTTCGGCGCTGTTGTCCGCGCCAGACGCTGCAGACGAGGCTTGCGCTGCGCCTTCGGCGGTTGCTGCCGCGCTAGACTCCTGCGCGATCGCGATACTTGCGGCGCCCGCTAGCAACAAACCCACAGCGGCTGCGCGCAGAACCACTGTGGCTCCGCTGATCAATCGGCTGACGCGAACCCGAAGGCCAAACACGTCCCCAGCCCTTGATGATAAGGACAGCACAGTGGTTTGCTCGAGTCTGGCGAATAGATTCAGCATTGGAGGTTTTTTACCCTGCCTCAACTTGGGTTAGTTACTTTGTGACTGTCTAGCGATTACGACCAAGCGCAGCGCTGGGATCAGCAACCGCAATTCGATTTATCACTCGTTTTCTTCAGTCTTTTATACACTTAGGGGATTTAGGTGTAAACGTCAGCCTTAGCGTTTGCGTAGCTCGATATTCCCGATCGCGTCGCGTTTTGCGCACCATCCGGGTGCAACAAAGGTGGTGGCGGCCAACTCGATGATCACCAACGGTCCTTCTCGTTCGTGCTCGTCTAATGCCTCGCGTCGAATACTCGGATAGGCGCCGCTGCCATACGTCGCCGCTAAGCTGGCTGGGTGTGTAGAGTGGACCCTGTTAGCAGCAGATTTAGTGCTTCGGTTTGTGTTTTCGGAGTCGGCACGCGGCAGAACCAGCTCCACGCCCTGAGCCGTGACTGCCGAGCGCAGATTAACCAGCTCGAGCTCGGTGTCGTGATCGTAGCCAAAGCGCTGGCGATGCAGGGCGACAAAGGCCTGCTTTGCCTGCGCGCGCGAGTGCCAAGGCACATTAAGCGTATAGGATTGACCTTTGTAGCGCAGGTCGACGCTGGACTTTGCGGCTAGGGGGCCCTGAGCGCCTTCGGCGGTAAGCTCAGCCCTGCCCTGTGCCTCGAGTTCGGCTAAACCATTCTCGATTTCGGCGTCGGTAAGATCGCTAAGCAAAGCGGTCGCCGTGCGCGAAAGCTGGCGCCCGGGCTGCGCGACAATCATACCTAGCGCCGACAGCACGCCGCCGTGAATAGGCACGAGCGCACGCGTCATATTCATCGCCTCGGCAAGCGCGCAGACATGCAAACCGCCCGCGCCGCCAAAGCTGGTCAAGGTAAAGTCCTGCGGGTTGTAACCACGATTAACCGAAATAAGCCGAATCGCCGCCGCGATTTGTTCGTTGGCAACGGCGAGCACACCCTCGGCTGCGGTTTTCGCGTCGACGCCCATCGCCGCGCCCAGCCTCTCGAGTGCCTCCAATGCCGCAGCACTGTCGAGTGTTAGGCCACCGGCGAGCGTGGAGCTGGGGTCTATTCGGCCGAGCACCACATGCGCATCGGTTACGGTCACCTGCGTGCCGCCCTGTCCATAGCACACGGGCCCAGGAACCGCGCCCGCCGAACGGGGACCAACCTGCAGCATGCCGCCGGTGTCGAGCGCCGCTATCGAGCCGCCGCCCGCGCCGATCGTGTGCATGTCGACCATCGGCACGCCTACGGGCAACTCAGCGATCGTGCCTTCGTTTGTAGTCACCGGTGCGCCGTCTAGCAGCGCGACATCGGTAGACGTACCGCCCATGTCGAAGCTAATAAAGCGGCTAGTGCCTGTCTGCAAGCCAAGTGCGTGGAGTGCGGTCAGGCCGCCCGCTGGGCCCGAAAGCAGCAGATTGACCGCGGTGCGCGACGCCTTGGCGGCCGCGATTGTTTCGCCGCTAGATTGCATTATTTGTAGCGAATTGCCGCTTAATTCTTTTTCTAGTGTCGATAAGTACCGATAAACGACAGGGCCAAGCGAGGCATTTAGCCAAGTGGCGACACCGCGTTCGTATTCTTTGTATTCGGGCAACACCCGCGACGACCGGCTCACCAGGACGTCGGGCAGC
>LICD01000181.1 GCA_001438145.1 OM182 bacterium BACL3 MAG-120619-bin3
CAAGTCATTAAACAAATCAAGGTGTAGTGGTCAAGCTAGACTGGACATTAATTTAGGTGTATCGCTTTCGCTCCCTTGTAACGCGACCCGCCAAAACCTTGCATTACATCCAAAACCAACTTCCCCCCTGAAACATATAGTAAATTTGCCACGGCCCTTTGATGGACATGGACGACTTAGCAGGGACACTCAAAATAAAACGTGAGTCTCTGTACCAACGGATCTACTACGGAAAACTAGAGATCCTCCACATGAAAAATGGAAAGAAGTATTTATTCAAAACTGAAGATGTGGCTGAATACATACAAAGTGAGTTTGAGAGATCGACCTCTATACTAACCATTAAGCTTGTCAACTAAAGACGACGCATTTAGCTGTGTGTACCGCAGCAACTGCTTCCAATCTTTATGTCCTGATATTCTCGCCACCTCTTGGATCTGAAGACCTTTTTCAAAGAACCGAGAGACAGCTTCGTGCCGAAGATCGTGGAAGTGCAGTTCTGGTAACCCAGCTTCTTCCCGTACCTTCACGAACCTATCACTAATCGATTGGGCTAACTTCACTCCTGGAAAGACAGCCCCTGTCCGTTTACTTTCAACCGGCACCCACTTCTTAAGAACCTCCAACGCCTTATTCGACACTGGTATTATCTGGTTATTACCCAGTTTTTCACTTGGATGCTTCCGGTCTTTAATAAATATAGTGTTCCGTTCGAAGTCGACATCCTTCCACTGCAACGCTTGGATCTCTCCTTGCCGCATGCCAGTTTCAACTGCCAGCATAATGATTGGCCCTATCCATCCAGAGTGATGCTTTAAGCTGGCCTCCATTAGCTGTTTAAGCTCTTGGTCACTTACTCTACGCTCCCTCCTGCGACTACCACCTACCAAACCTATCTTTGAGAGCGCTGACAGCGCGTCTCTTGCGGGATTAGATGACAGGTCTACGCCCCACAACGTCCTAGCGTGGTCTATGGTCTGAGCGATGTAAGTGAGCTGCTGGTTAAGAGTAGATCTGCTGATTGGCGCTCGGCCCTTGTACCCTGCCCTTCGCTTCTCGGCATATTTAAATAACATGTCGGGCGTAAGCTGAATGACACGCACATCTTTAAAATGCTCGGCTGTCATTTTAATGGTGGTCATCTTGCTACGAGCAAAGGGTCGGTGAGGGTGAACTTCGTCGATGTAACGATGAAGCAGGTAGTCCATCGTGTAGCTTTCGACTACTTTAGATTTAAGGCGTGGAGCTGATTCTAGCTCTGCCTTTTTTAGACGTGCCCACTTCTCTGCGGCTGCTTTTGTGGGAAAGCTTTTAGTGTATCTTTTTTTATCGTGCCATACACAGCACGACCAGCTGTTTCCTCGCTTTGTAATGCTCGCCATACATGGCTCCGTAACGTCAAAAACGGTCACACTACAGCAGGCGCTGCAGTACGTTATTGATTATATTACAGCGGGAGTGTTACTACAGCAAGAATACAGCAGAAGGAAAATAAACGTATATAAAACAAAGGGTTGAAATTTGGCGGAGAGAGAGGGATTCGAACCCTCGATAAGATTTCTCCTATACGCCCTTAGCAGGGGCGCGCCTTCAGCCACTCGGCCACCTCTCCAAAAATCGCGAGCATAGTAACATAGCCTAGGGCGAAACGAGAAGGGAAGATCGCATCGCTGGCCCGGAAACGTTAAGGGTTTGCTATTCGGGGGTTGCCACTGTCTGCTCGCTTGCAATGCGCTCGTAAATCTCTTCACGATGCACGGCGACGTCTTTAGGAGCATTGACGCCAATTCGTACTTGATTACCTTTGACGCCGAGCACAGTTACGGTTACTTCGTCACCAATCATCAGTGTTTCGCCAATCCTGCGCGTCAGTATCAACATAATCCTTCTCCCCGAGCAGTTAGCTCCATTACCATTGTTCTACCTCAGTTACACACCGGGGCAAGCTCACGGCAATGGCTGATTTCAGGCACCAACCTTGACGATAAGTTCGACGTGCCAAGGACGCGAAGCGCGGGAGGCTGGGCTCTTAGGTTATACTCTCCTTCTCATAATCTGGATCACCAAGGTCAAACGCGCTGTGCAAGGCGCGCACGGCAAGCTCCAAATACTTCTCCTCGATTACTATTGATATCTTGATCTCGGACGTGGTGATGATCTGAATGTTAATGTTCTCATCAGCCAGTGCCTTGAACATTTTACTCGCGATACCGGCATGAGACTTCATGCCGACGCCAACAACAGAGACTTTGCCAATTTTTTTATCGAGAGAGACAGACTCAGCCTTAAGCGACGCTGCGAGCCCATCGAGTATCTTCTTCGCGCGCTCACTATCGCTTCGCTTAACTGTGAAGGTAATGTCGTTGTTACCGTCTGCAGCAGCATTTTGCACGATCACGTCCACTTCGATTCCTGCTGCACTCACAGGGCCAATCACCTGATAAGCAAGACCCGGGATGTCGGGAATGCCTGCGACAGTCAGCTTTGCCTCATCGCGTTGAAATGCAATACCTGCGATAGTTGGATCTTCCATTTTTGACTCACCCTCTAAACTGATGAGGGTACCTGCCCCCTCTTCGAAACTAGACAATACTCGCAGTGGCACTTTGTATTTGCCCGCGAACTCGACCGCACGTATTTGTAAAACCTTGGCACCCAAACTCGCAAGCTCGAGCATTTCTTCGAACGTAATGCTGTCGAGCAGCTTAGCGTCCTCTACGACCCTAGGATCGGTGGTGTAGACACCCTTCACGTCGGTATAGATCTGACATTCGTCGGCGTCTAAGGCTGCTGCTAGCGCGACAGCGGTCGTATCAGACCCGCCGCGGCCAAGCGTCGTTATATTGCCGTGCTCGTCGACGCCCTGAAAACCTGCCACAACGACTACATTGCCTTGCTGCAGTTGCGCGCTAATGCGAGTGCCGTCTATTTCCCTAATGCGTGCTTTGGTGTGTGTCTCACAGGTGCGAATCTGGACTTGGTTACCTGTGAACGAGCGCGCGGGAACCCCACGCTTCTCTAGGGCCATACTTAATAACGCAATAGTCACCTGCTCGCCCGTAGAGAGTAATACGTCCATCTCACGTGGCGTTGGATATTCCATAATCTGCTGCGCGAGATCGGTAAGCCGATTCGTTTCTCCGCTCATTGCCGAAAGCACGACCACAATATCGTCACCTGCAGCCTTAAAGCGGGCAACTTTATCCGCCACCGCCTCGATTCTCTCTACAGTACCTACCGAGGTACCACCGAATTTCAATACTAACAGCGCCATTCTCTTGTACTCGATGCCCCTAAAGGCCGAAAAGCTCGCCTCTTCGCGAGCTTGTTTGCATTAGCTACTGACTAGCACGCGTTTTAAAGCTTGCTAGCAACCCATTCTTCAACGCTCGCTACAGCCGCAGGGACTGCTGCAACGTCGCTACCGCCCGCCATTGCCATGTCGGGACGACCGCCGCCCTTGCCACCCACCTGTGTGGCGACCATGTTTGCGAGCTCGCCTGCTTTCACGCGATCTGTCAGGTCTTTACTCACGCCCGCGACGATGCTCACTTTGCCACCAGCTGTGCTAATCAACAGCACAACCGCACTGCCTAATTTGTTTTTAAGCTGATCCACTGTCTCGCGCAGCGCTTTAGGATCAAAGTCATCGACTGCGCAGGCGAGCAGTTTGATACCAGCAACGTCTTTTGCGCTCGAGGCAAGGTCACTGCCTGCGCTCGACGCAATTTTGGCTTTGAGCTGATCGAGTTCTTTTTCTAGCGCCTTATTGCTCGCGTTAATTTGTTTTACGCGGTCGAGCAAATCTTCTTGATTCGCCTTCACCAGCTCGCAAAGCTGCTTGAGCGTTTGTTCCTCGCGAGCGACAAGCGCAAGTGCACCCTGCCCTGTGACCGCTTCGATGCGGCGTACGCCCGATGAGATACCTGATTCGCCTACTATTTTGAATAGACCAATATCGCCGGTGCGCTCAACGTGAGTGCCACCGCAGAACTCAACGGAGAATTTGCCGCCCATGCTCACCACGCGAACCTCATCGCCGTATTTCTCACCAAACAGCGCCATCGCGCCGCGTTGCTGTGCCGCTTCTAATGCCATTACCTCTTTAGCGACCGATGTGTTCGCCAATATCT
>LICD01000182.1 GCA_001438145.1 OM182 bacterium BACL3 MAG-120619-bin3
AAAGGCAAGCGCTCGCGCTGGCACTGGCACGGTCTGTCAGCAGCAAGACGCGACCCTTGAACCGAGACGCTTCTGTCGGCGTGTTGGCCTCTAATCGAGCAGGGTCAGACTTGTGGAGATAACCGTATTCATGCAGTTTAGGCGAGTTGCTCTGTCACGGCCCGCCAGGCTGCATCGATTGCGGCATCCAGATAGGCTCGAGCTTCAGAGTCCGAGTTTGCAATTGAGATTCGTCCGAATTTTCGGCGTCCGATTTCATGCGGAAAAGCGCCTTTCTCAAAATCCGGATCGTCAAGCTCTCTGTAGGTATAAGCATAACCATGCGACCATCGATTCACCGTTATTGCTTCAATATCTCGCTCAGCGTCGAACCCGTATCTCCCATACAAGTCCATGAGTTGAGCTTTGGTTGCAGTCTCGATTTCTGAAAAAGGTGTCTCCAGAAGTTGATAGCGACCGGCCCTGTAATGGTCACGAATGGTCATGTCTGGGATTTTATGCCTGATAGGTGCGCGCACCATGAACACGACTATCGGATCAGTCTGTTCGCCAGGCGGAGAAAAATCCGCGAGCGTCACGGGCGGTGCCTTAGAAACGATGCAATAGTAGCCCTGCGGACAAAGGATTGTTTCGGCGGCGGCGCGTCGTATCGCGGCCCCGTCGCGCAGTAAGACGTTGGTCCAGATAAATGGAGCTTTCGATCCATACTTCAGGCCATCCTTCTGTTCGTCCGTCATTTCTGGACATAAATGCGGGATGATCATGTTGAAACAAGCCAACACACAATGCTTTGCTCGAACGCGTGCGGGTTTGCCGTTCTGGATGTAAGAGACCGCGACTGTTTCACCCTCCTCTCGGACTTTGACGGCAGTGCTATTGAGACGGATGCGAACTGGCGAGGCGGCTATATCGAGCTTGGAATAATCGAAGCGAGCAGCGGCAATGTCGGCCATGCTATTGCCTTCGGCCACGCCGGGGATCAGCCGACGCACCATCAGCCGGGCAACAGTAGCGTTTCCATCTGGAAACAGAAGCGCTTCATACAAGTTGTCCTCATCGACCAGCAGCCGCTCCGCCAGGCCCCAGGGCCAACCAATAGCACTCAAACCAGGCACGCCGGAGTTCACCGCTTCATTTACGGATAGTCCATCACCACCAACGCTGAAATTGAGCAGCAATGCAGGATCGAAGAGCGAAGCAGTATCTGGCGCAAGTCCGACTCTGCTGGTCAGGAAGTCTCGGTAAGAGGTCGATGACAAATACTCACTGCGTTCGAACATTGACCGCCCGGCAAGATAATCCCATTTACCCCCAAGGAATTTGAGAAGCTTCTTTTTCTCACTGCGAGGATACGGCAATTGATCGACAAGCGGTTTGGCGTCGGCTTTCCCGTGAAAGGCGCCGAACCAACGTCCAGTAATGAGCGCAGATTCGCCGGTTTGCGATTTAACGAACATACCGGTTTCGCGCGTGCCGCCGGCGAAGAAATAATCCGGGTCGTTTGCTCTTTTGAGCTGCTTGAAATCTACCCCAAGTCCGCTCAACAGATCCTTTGCGACATCGCTATACTTGTTCGGATACTCCAGATTTGTGCTGCCGCCGACACCAAGCAGCATTTTACCGCCGGTATGAAACTCATTGCGTTTTGCGTGTCCTCCAAAATCGTCATGATTGTCGAGAATCAGAATGCGTTGGCCAACTCCGCGAGCTTGCTGGAAGAACAAGGCTGCCGCTAGTCCGCTAATACCCCCACCAACTACGACCAGATCATACTCTTCGCCCGTGTCATGAAATGCTGTAGGCGATTCTCCATTCCTGGCGAGTGCATGCGCATCATCGAAAGCGCCAGGATGATTTCCTCTCATTCCAGTGCGTTCTGGAGGGTAGTCACCCCGGATAGGGGGTTGTTGGTTTTTGGATAGGGGACTGCTGGTCTGTGCAAAGGCGAGCGGCGGCAATGCTGCTGAAACCACGGTCAGGGCAACGCCGTCGAGAAAATCCCGCCGACTAATCGGGTTTCTGATAGTCATGACGCAACCGAGCCTAATGTTGGCTGGATGGTATCGCCGCGGGAGCCACGAAAGCGGAACAGAAGCGCGATTACGGCAATCAGCACCAAAAAATTGATCAGGAAGAAAGCATCCCCTACATCACTCTGACCCAACAAGTCGACCACGACAGCGACATAGACGAGATGGAACAGAATTCCATACATCAGCAACGCAATCGCGGCAATTTTGGCACTGAGCGACTGACGAAAAAGCGGCCTGAACAATAACAAAACGATAAGTCCATAGAGCCAGAAACCAAGGTAATCTATTGATGGCACAAGGCCAAATGCTTCGTTCGGGCCCAGCGTGACAAGGATGGATTGAGCTGAACTTGCCACCGCGTTTTCCGCCGAGATCGCTTTTACGGTAAGCGGAACCGACCAGAGAGACAGGAATTTTGACATCAGGTACACAAGGGTTGACATCAATGTAAGCACCCAAACCGCTCCGGCGCGAAGAGGGGCTGATGAATAGATCAAAAGACCGGCTACCAAGAGGACCACAGAAGAGGAAAACATCAAGATGACCTGATTGAGCCAGCCGAAAAGATAGCCCACGGCTTCGGTATTCAACCATAGTTCTGCCGCACTCTGAGTGGGAGCCGGAGCCTCAAGTGGAAGGAAGAGTGAGATTACGCCAGTGATTAGGAAGACGAAGGCCGCCTTGTAACCTAGATCGAAGATTGCCGGTTGAATGTTCCGAGAAAACATCAGCTCCCCCTTTATTATGGGTATAAAAAATTTGACATATGTCAAGCGGATAGCGGATAGCGGATAGGAAATCCAACCGCATGAGGACAATTATACCCATGTTTTCCATACTGTCAACTGACAGGTAGGATTGTGCTAGCTATAATGAACTATCGGCGCTGCGTCTGGTGCATGATTTAAAATGAACAGCACATTGAATGTTCGGACGCGGACTGGGACACTGACAGGATAACGTGAGAGCCAAAGATGACCGTCACCAAAGAACAAACGATCCCCCCCACGGCGATACGCATCCTCGACGCGCTCGCGGAAGCCGCTTTTGTTGCAGGTTTGGATGGCGTCTCCATGCGAGATGTTGCAGCACGCGCTGGCATCTCGCTCGCTTCCCTGCAGTATCACTATCCGAACAAGGATGCGCTCCTTGCAGCCTTTGTTGAACGAACGATATCAGTACACAGAACACGAATTGAGCAGATACATTGTTCTGTTGATGGCGCCAGCCTGGTGAAAGCTGCGCTTCGTTATGCCGCGGAAGAGACTCTCAGGATTGCTGATGACCCGGTTTTGTCAATGATTGAAGCGAGGGTTGCAAGGGATGAGACGGCTCGCCGTTGCTTCGAAGAACTGATGGCATCATACATGCAGATGCTGACTGAGCTTATCAGTCAGTCAGCTCCGGGCATCCCGGAACAGCAGGTGCGAACAAAAGCATTGCTAATCTGCTCTTTACTGGAAGGACTTCCTTCGGCGATGCAGGCAGCGAAACTGATCAGTGTTGCCCCGGAGTGTGTATTCGAAAGCGTTTTGTCGCATGCAGTTAAATGTGTCAACAATTAAGGCACTACTATCTGAGTAGAATTTTTATTCAAGTGACAAGTTAGCTGCAACGATTAGCCCGATGGATTTGCAACGACTGGTAAGTTGGCTCTTCAATTGGGTGGAAAACTAATTGCAAATACTCAAATAGGCTCGTGATAGGAGCACCAAGCTTTTTCCAATCCTTCAGTGCGGACGGAAAAGCTGTCGCCGTGCCTTGCCTTCTTATGGGGTGTATTTTGCAGCATCATTTCGCCAATGCCACTTTGTCAGTTTCGATAGATATGATGAATACAGCCCAACTTAAAAGTATCACAAGCGCTGCAATGACTCTGCCCGAGCGTGAACGAGCCAAATTTGCACACAATTTGGTAGCAATTTTGGATGGCAAGGACAACACTTCATAACATGCTTGTTATGTTGCTCAGCCAAATGTTTACCGGGAGGTCTGTGTCGTGCAGCGTTTCACGTGTGTCTAAAGTTCAAAACAGTTATTAGCAATTGCCATACATCAAACATTAATGA